>QYQD01000190.1 GCA_007280345.1 Deltaproteobacteria bacterium
GGAAAAAAGGGCGGTCAAGGAATCCGCAGAATCAGCAGGGGCACGGGAAGTTTATCTGATTGAAGAACCGATGGCTGCGGCCGTGGGCGCAGGTCTGCCCATAACCGAGCCTACGGCCAATATGATAGTGGATATCGGAGGCGGTACTACTGAGGTAGCTGTTATTTCTCTGTCCGGGGTTGTTTATTCGGGGTCGGTTAGAGTGGCCGGAGATAAAATGGATGAGGCCATATTACAATATATCAAGAAGAAGTATAATTTATTGATTGGCGAACACTCTGCTGAGGTGATAAAGACCACTATCGGCAACGTGATGCCGGAGAAGCCTTATGACACCATGGAAATAAAAGGCCGGGATCTCGTCTCAGGAGTCCCCAAAACAATTACTATAGATGCCGACGAGGTGCGAGAGGCCATAACCGAACAGGTAGATGCTATAGTGGAGACGGTGAAGGTCGCTTTGGAACAAACACCTCCTGAGCTGGCAGCAGATATTGTCGATAAAGGGATAGTTCTTACAGGTGGAGGCGCTCTTCTGCGTAATCTGGATAAGTTATTGAGGGAAGAAACCGGGTTGCCTATTATTATTGCTGATGACCCTCTTTCATCCGTAGTGCTGGGATCTGGGAAAATTCTGGACAATATCGCTATCCTGAAAGAGATCGCTATACAGTAATACGGATGTCTTGATGCGAAAAAAGGAAAGACCCCTTAATCGTCTGAAAATTTTTATCTTAACCGGTCTGTTAGCTGTTATCCTTTTCGTACTCCTTGTCTCCAGTATAGGGAAAAATAGGGATTTTGGCCCCTGGCAGAAGGTTGGTGTGGAGTTGTTTGCTCCCATCCAGAAAGGGAGCGTCTTTATCCAGAGGGGAATTGCTGATTTTTGGCATGATTATATCTACTTAATTGGCGTGCAAAAGGAAAATAGATCATTGAGAAAGGAAATCGAGCGACTCCGCAGTAAAAACAATGAGTATCGTGAAGCCCTTATTGCTAATATCCGGCTCAAGAAACTGTTAAATTTTAAAGAGACGGTGCCCCTACCCCTTTTGTCGGCAGAGGTTGTTGGGTACGATCCCACGGTCTGGTTTAAGACCATGATTATTAACCGTGGCTCTGACGATGGGCTTCAAAGGGGGATGGCGGCTATCTCTGCTGATGGTGTTGTTGGCCAGACTATAAGTGTCTCCCCGCACTATGCAAAGGTTTTACTGATTACAGACCGGAACAGCGCTGTTGATGTCATTGTGCAGAGAAGCAGGGTAAGGGGAGTGCTCAAAGGAGAATCCGGTGGAGTCTGTTCTTTAGATTACGTTGGCATTCGTGACGATGTTAAACCCGGGGATATAGTAATTTCTTCCGGGGTGGGGGGTATATTCCCTAAGGGGTTGCCTGTCGGGAGGGTTATTAAGGCCAAGAGTTCTCGTCCGGGATTATTTCAAGATATCGAAGTGGTCCCCTGTGTTAATATTTCTGATATAGAGGAAGTATTAGTTGTTTTAGAAAAAAGCTCTATTATGGAACAGTAACTAGTGTTCATCCGGAAACCCGAAAATTCCGGATGGAGCATTCAGCTTAAGGTGCTGTTTGTCTTGATTTTTTGCTGAGAGCTGACGGCTGATCGCTGAAAGCGTGAAGCCGGAAACGGTAGTTTCCGGATGAGCACTAAATAGTTGTATGGGATGAAGTGACCGAAATATGTTTTTTTTATTTTTACTGGGTTGCGTATTATTGATCCTGGAAACGACTCTATTCTATCATCTGCCTTTATGGAAACTTAAAATTGACGGGTTGCTCCTCTTAATTATATATGTCTCACTTTACCTAAATGGAATCCAGAGCGGTTTATTGATTTTTTCTTTAGGTATATTGGTGGATACATTTGCAGGCAGCGCCTTGGGCATGCATGTACTCGTTTATGCCCTGCTTTTTTTATTAGTAAAGGTTATCTCACGCAACCTGGTCATAAAAAATATCTATTATCAAATGGCTACCATTTTTTCTGTAAGTTTTTTGGCTAACTTAGGCCTGCTGGTTTTAGATTTGGTGTTCATGGACGGAGTAATTCGGTGGTATCAAATCGGGATGGTATTTCTTCAAAGTCTCCTGACATCTCTGCTAAGCCCTATTTTTTTCATTTGTTACGATTATTTTGACCGGTTGTTTGGGTTACGGGAAGCGCACGAAGTCTCGCGCTAGGATTTCTTTATTAAGTGGTTATGATTTTGGGGTTCTTACCGGATAAGTGGTCTATTGTGAGGCAGACAGGTTCAAAAAGAGATTTACGCATAAGGGCATTTGATCCGGCAGAAATCGAGGAATACCACAGGAGATTTGACCGGATTACTGTATTTGTCATAGTCGTTTTTGCCGTTTTTTTTGCCCGCCTCTGGTATCTACAGATCATAAAAGGTGACGAATACCTCAAACGCTCGGAGAGAAATTGCCTCCGTATCCAATACATGCCGGGTCCACGGGGAGATATTCTGGATCGGCATGGGCAGGTGCTGGTGCAAAGCCGGCCGTCTTTCAGCATATCCCTGGTTCGTGAAGATGTAAAAGACATAAATAAGTTACTTAACCGTTTGAGTTCCCTTTTGAAGAAAAGTCCGGCTTCACTCTGGGAAAAGGTGGTGGCGGCGAAGAATATGCCCCGTTATATGCCTATACGTTTATGTGAAGATGTGGATGCAGATACCGTAGCCTTAATAGAGATGTACAGGTTTGAGATGCCCGGCGTAACCATAGAGATTGAACCTAAGAGAAACTATGTTTATGGGAATATGGCCGCACACTTGTTTGGTTACCTGGGAGAGATAAATGAAAAGGAATTGAAGGGCGAATTATTTAAGAACGTCAGGTTGGGTGAATTCGTTGGGCGATGTGGTCTGGAGAAGGTTTATCAGGCGGATTTGGCGGGTATGGGCGGCGGCAGACAGGTAGAGGTTGATGCCGCCGGACGGGTGACAAGTGTTTATGGGGATATCCCCCCCGTTTCCGGGAATAATATTTATCTCACCCTGGATGCCGACCTGCAAAGGGTAGCCGAAGATGCTATGGCCGGTCGTTCAGGGGCAGTTGTAGCCATGGATCCCAGAAATGGAAAGATACTGACCTGGGCAAGCTGTCCGAATATTGATTTGGAAGCCTTCCTCCACGGATTAACTCGGGAAGAGTGGTCAAGCCTGGTAAATGACCCTTTACGGCCCTTACCGGATAAGGTTATTCAAGGGCAATATCCACCGGGTTCTACTTATAAGGTTATAACCATGGCGGCCGCACTGGAAGAGAAGGTCATTGATCCTACCGCTCCACTATATTGCAGCGGCCATTATCCTTTTGGTAACCGGGTCTATAGGTGTTGGGAGGAAAAAGGGCATGGCAGCGTGGCTATGCATAAAGCTATTGTGCGGTCATGCGACGTTTATTTCTATGAAATGGGGAGAAGGCTGGGTGTGAATCGTCTGGCCCATTATGCCCGTGGTTTTGGCCTGGGGTCACCTGCCAGGGTAGAATTAGAACATGAAAAGACGGGATTGGTGCCTACTTCCGACTGGAAATTAAAACGGCATAAGGTGCCCTGGCAGGGGGGGGAGACGCTTTCTATTGCTGTTGGCCAGGGCTTTAATCTGGTCACTCCCCTTCAGATGGTGCGCGTGATCTCTGCTGTGGCCAATGGGGGAGCGCTTTATCGTCCCCAGTTTGTGGAAAAAATCATTGGTCTTGACGGCAAGATAATAAAACAGTTTAAGCCCATAATAGATGGGCGGGTTCCTGTTTGTAAACGTAACCTGGAAATAATACGAGACGGCCTGGCCGGGGTAGTAAATGAGCCGCACGGTACCGGAGGGGCGTGCCGGCTTAGCACGGTTATGGTCGGAGGCAAGACCGGGACGGCTCAGGTGGTCCGTTTGCCCGCCTACCGTGAGAAGAACGTAAACGCTATACCTTATAAGTATCGGGACCATGCCTGGTTTATAGCCTTTGCCCCGGTGGAAGATCCTGAGATAGCGATTGCGGTTCTAGTTGAACATAGCGGGCATGGTGGTTCAATAGCTGCTCCCGTAGCTAGAGCGGTTCTGGAAGAATATTTTAGTAAAAAGTCCAGCCCGGAGGCGGCCTTGGTTCGCACAGGGGGTGCAAATGATAGATAGGAGGTATATAACCAACTTTGATTGGCCATTACTTGGGGTAGTGCTACTCTTATCAATGTTAGGAGTTTTAAATCTTTATAGCGCTGGTTATTCTGCTACTGGTTCTGCAAATACAGTTTATCTAAGGCAGCTTTATTGGCTGGGCCTATCCGGGGTCATTATGATTATCGTTTTATCTTTTGATTACCGGCGGATAGCTGATTGGGCTCCTCACATATACGCGGGCTCTATAATAACCCTGGTGGCCGTACTGTTTGTTGGGAAAACAGTTTCCGGCTCTCAAAGGTGGCTAGGCTTTGGCTCCCTGGTCTTTCAACCATCAGAGCTGGCCAAGTTGGCGACGGTTATTACACTGGCCAGTTATTTTTATCACAAAGACGTTAAAAAGGGCTACGGACTAAGTGACCTCCTGGCGCCGGCGGGTATTGTTTTGCTCCCTTTTATTCTTGTCATGAAGGAGCCGGATTTAGGGACGAGTCTTTTGCTCTTGTTTGTACTGGCGTCAATGGTCCTGTTTGTAGGTATAAAATGGGGCGCCTTTTTGACATCGCTGGGTTTTGGGCTGACCTCTGTGCCGTTTATCTGGTCCTTATTAAAGGACTATCAAAAAAAGAGGGTGGAATCTTTTCTCTGGCCGGAAAGAGACCCTCTGGGGTCTGGTTATCATGCCATTCAGTCCAAAATCGCAGTAGGGTCCGGCAAGATATTGGGAAAGGGTTATTTAAGTGGATCACAAAGTAAACTTAATTTTCTTCCCGAGCAGCATACTGATTTTGCCTTTTCCGTCCTTGCTGAAGAGTGGGGTTTTGTAGGGTCGATTCTGCTGATTATTCTTTATTTTTTGCTTATTCTGTTAGGCTTGCAGGTCGCTATGCGTTCGAAAGAAAAGTTTGGCACTTTTTTGGCTTTTGGTATAGTGGCCATGATATTTTGGCAGTTGGCGATAAATGTGGGTATGGTTCTTGGCCTAATGCCTGTGGTCGGAGTCCCTCTCCCCTTGATCAGTTATGGTGGTTCTTCAGCCATCACTACCCTGACCAGTATCGGCCTGCTTCTTAACATCCGTATGCGGCGGTTTATGCTGCAAAAAGGCCCGTAATCCGAGCCTTAATATCCGGAGATTATTAAAAAAACCGCTTCAGATTTTGACTTACCTCGTTTGTCCTATAATTATGCCCAAATAGTTTTTAAAAACATATTAAAAAAACATTGACACGGGGTTTTAAATCATGTAAAAGCCTTTTTAACCTACTGAACTGCTATTCACTAATTATGATATTCCTTTTTTATAAGCTGAAACTTCCTTTAAGTGAGGGGTAAACGGATGCTGGATATAAATATCACCTTATTTATACAGATGGCTAGTTTCCTGGCCCTGATGGTTATCCTGAATCTCATCCTTTATCGGCCCTTACGTAAAATTATGGCGGAGAGAAAAGAAAAGGTGTCGGGCTTGGAGCGTGAGATAGAAGGGCTTATTAAGAACGCCAACCAAAGGCTTGAAGATTTTAAGGTTAAACTGAGCGGGGCTCACGAACGAGGGAACAAGGAAAAGGAGACTTTAAAAAATGAGGGCCTTGGTGGGGAAAAACAGATTATTTCCAAAACCCGTAGTGAGGCTGAGGCATCCAAGTCCCAGATGTTGTCCCAGATTGAGCAGGACGCTAATAAGGCGAAAGAGGAACTGAAAGGGCAGGTATCGGGGTTTGCTTCTGACATAGCAGCCAAGATTTTGGGGAGGAGTATTTGATGGCTGATCGGAGTAATGGTAAGCGGTTTTTAATAGTCGCCGCACAGACTCTAACGGTTATGTCGGTTTTACTGTATCATACGATGGTGTTTGCCTCAGCAGGGCAGGGCGGAGAACATGGATACAGCAGTAAGCTATGGTGGGATCTTGTCTGGCGGACCATGAATTTTACAATTCTGGCTGCCGTGCTCTTTAAGGTCCTTAAAAAACCTATAGGCAATCTCCTTTCCGGCCGGCAAGTGTCTATTAAGGATAACTTTGATGAACTGGATGCGAAAAAGGTTGAGGCGGAAAAGAAATATGCCGAGTATGAGAAGAAACTCTCCACAATCGAACAGGAAACAAAAAAGGTAGTTCAAGAATATATTGAGCAGGGTGAGGCCGAGAAAAAACGGATCATTGAAGAGGCAGAGAAGGCTGCTGAATTAATAAAGAAACAGGCTCAATTTGCGGCGGAGCAAGAGATGAAGCGGGCTAAGCTGGCCTTAAGTGCTGAAGCAGCCGAACTTTCGGTTAAGCTGGCTGAAGGTCTAATTAAGAAGAATCTTAATGAATCAGATCACAAGAAATTGATTGACGAATATATTGCGAAGGTGGTGCATACAAATTGATCAGTAAGATAGTTGCCAAAAGATACGCCAAGGCACTTTTTGTGGTTGGCAAAGAGGAGGATAAGCTGGAGGCTTATCAGCAGGAGTTAAATGGCTTTGCGCAAATCCTACGGGGATCTCCTGAATTAAGAGATGCCTTAACCACTCCGGTCTATCCTACTGATATGAAGGCCAGATTGATGAGTGACCTGGCCGTAACTCTCAAACTCAGCCCTATTATGAGCAACTTCATGAAGCTTCTGGTGGAAAAAAGGCGTATACTTTTTGTTCCTCACATTGCCGAGCTACATCAGAAGTTAGCCGATGAATTTATGGGGGTTAAAAGGGCGGTGGTTACGGCTGCTATCTCCTTGGCTGAGGATGTAAAACAGAGCGTTCAAAAGGCATTGGAAAAGGTCACCGGCAAAAAGGTTATCCTCAGTATAGAAGAGGATCCCTCTATTATAGGGGGACTGGTGGTGAGAGCGGGAGACATGGTTTGGGATGGGAGTGTAAGAACTCAATTATGGGATATAAAAGAAATTTTAAAGAGGGGTGAGGTATCATAATGCAGATACGAGCCGAAGAAGTTAGTCAGATTATTAAGGGTCAGATTAAGGAGTATGAGAAAAAGATTGACCTCAAGGAGACAGGCATTGTCCTGTCTGTAGGTGATGGTATTGCCCGTGTCTATGGGGTCGAGAATTGCCAGGCCATGGAGCTTCTGGAATTTTCGGGTGGCATCATGGGCATTGCCCTTAATCTGGAAGAGGATAACGTGGGCTGTGCTATCATGGGAGACGTGGAGCACATCAAGGAGGGCGACGTTGTCAAACGTACGGGCCGCATCGCCGAGGTGCCGGTGGGTGAGGCCGTTGTAGGACGTGTAGTCGATGGCCTTGGAAGTCCCTTGGATGGTAAGGGGCCAATTGAGGCCAAGGAGACGCGCCGGATAGAGATGATCGCCCCTGGTGTTATTGCCCGGCAGCCGGTGAAGGAGTCGATGTATACGGGGCTTAAGGCTATCGACGCCATGACCCCGGTGGGCCGGGGTCAGCGGGAGCTCATTATCGGTGACCGCCAGATCGGAAAAACCGCCATTGGTGTAGATGCCATTATCAACCAAAAAGGTCTGGATGTATTCTGTATCTACGTGGCGATCGGCCAGAAGAAATCAACCGTGGCATTGGTTGCCGAGGCGCTGCGGCGTCACGGGGCCATGGAGTATACGACGATCGTGGCCGCTTGTGCCAGTGATCCCGCGCCGTTACAGTACGTGGCTGCATTTGCCGGTTGTACCATGGGTGAGTATTTCCGCGACACCAAGCGGCATGCCTTGATTATTTATGATGATCTTTCCAAGCAGGCTGTAGCCTATCGGCAGCTTTCGCTGCTGCTCAGGCGGCCTCCAGGGCGCGAGGCGTATCCGGGCGATATCTTCTATAACCATTCCCGATTATTAGAGAGGGCCGCTAAGCTGAATGATGCACTGGGGGGTGGTTCATTGACGGCATTACCTATTATTGAGACCCAGGCCGGCGACGTCTCTGCCTATATCCCAACCAACGTTATTTCCATTACCGATGGTCAGATCTATCTTGAACCGGCACTGTTTTTCGCAGGTGTCAGACCGGCGATTAACGTTGGTCTGTCCGTCTCCCGCGTGGGTGGGGCGGCGCAGTGCAAGGCCATGAAACAGGTTGCCGGTACGCTTCGATTAGATCTGGCCCAGTATCGAGAGTTGGCGGCCTTCGCCGGGTTCGGTAGCGACCTTGACAAGTCCACGCAGGCGCAGCTCAATCGGGGTGCCCGCCTGGTGGAAATCCTCAAGCAGCCGCAATATCAGCCGCTTCCTATGGAGAAAGAGATCACCATTCTCTTTGCCGGTGCAAGGGGATATCTGGATGAGCATCCTATAGATGCATTGAGGGCTTATGAGGACGGGCTCTACCCGTTTATCGAAAGCAAACACCCTGATGTTTTTAAAGAATTAAGGGAAAAGAAGACCATAGACGATAGCCTGGAGGCAAAGATGAGGAAGGCCCTTGACGAGTATCGGGGCGCCTTCAAGGCCTCCAGGGGCTTGTAGGGGTAATAAAGACTTTAACATCAATTTCATGAGATAAGAGTGGTTACCGATGGCTACGCTAAAAGACGTCTTACGGAAAATTGGGGCAGTAAAAAAGACCCAGCAGATTACCAAGGCCATGAACATGGTGGCGGCAGCCAAACTGCGCGGGGCACAGGCGAAAATGGAGAACTTCAGGCCCTACGCCGGCAAATTTGCTGAGGTCATAGGGAGTCTATCCGCTCACCTGAATGTTGAGGCCTCGCCTCTTTTGGAACAGCGCGAGGTAAAGAACATTGAACTCTTGCTGGTTACTGCAGACCGGGGGCTGTGTGGCAGTTTCAACGGAAATTTGAATAACTTAGCCGAAAAGTTCCTGCGGGCAAAAGGGGCGGAAGGGGTAGGGACCTCACTCGTTTGTCTGGGTCGAAAAGGGCGAGACTACTTCCGGCGTCGCCAGACGAACATAAGGGCCTCACATATCGACGTTATGGGCCGGTTTGACATGTCGAATGCCATAACAATTGCCCAGGATCTGGCAAGTAGATTTATTGGGGGTGAGTCTGATGAGGTGTACGTGGTCTCTGCGCATTTTATCAGCATGGCTATCCAAAGGCCGGTCACCAGGAAGCTCCTCCCCATAAGTCCGGAAGAACTTGGGGGGCCAGGAGAAACGGCCGGCGCTGCGCGGGAATATTTATATGAGCCCTCGCCGGAACAGCTTATCAGCAGTCTTTTACCTACACACGTGAACGTGCAGGTGTACAGCGCCATGCTGGAGACGTCAGCCAGCGAGCACGCCGCCCGGATGACAGCTATGGACAACGCTTCGCGCAACTGTAAGGATTTGATCCGGAGCTTGAGCCTGACGTATAACAAGGCGCGGCAGGCCAACATTACGAGAGAATTGATGGACATTGTCGGCGGGGCCGAGGCGCTGAAGAAATAGAAATAGAATAATATTGAATAATGAGGAGGAATAGACACCGATGAGTGCAGAGCATACAGGTGGCGCTACAGGAAGGATAGCCCAGGTCATTGGCAACGTACTGGATGTGGAATTTGAGCCGGGACAATTGCCGGCCATTATGAATGCGATCAGGATTACTAACGTGGCTATCGATGACCAGCCGGAAAATCTAGTTGTTGAGGTGGCCCAGCACCTTGGGGATAATATGGTGCGGTGTATCTCGATGGACACAACAGATGGCCTGATGCGGGGGATGCCGGCGCGGGATACGGGAGCGCCGATTATGGTGCCGGTCGGCCCTAAGGCCTTGGGGCGCATTATGAACGTGATTGGTAAGCCGGTAGATGGTCTGGGCCCGATTGACTCGGAGCACATGATGCCTATTCACCGGGCGGCGCCAACGTTCATCGAGCAGGATACCACGGTAAAGGTACTCGAGACCGGGGTAAAAGTTATTGACTTGCTGGTTCCCTTTCCCCGTGGCGGTAAGATGGGGATGTTTGGTGGCGCTGGTGTTGGCAAGACGGTTGTTATGTTGGAGATGGTCCATAACATTGCTTTGCACCATGGCGGTATCTCGGTATTCTGCGGCGTGGGCGAGAGGACCCGTGAAGGGAACGACCTCTACTTGGAGATGAAAGAGTCGGGCGTTCTCCCCAAGGCGTGTCTGATATACGGACAGATGACCGAGCCTCCTGGGGCTCGGGCCCGGGTGGCCCTGACCGGGCTGGCGGCTGCCGAGTACTTCCGGGACGTGGAAGGTCAGGACGTGCTTGTTTTCATTGATAATATCTTCCGGTTCACGCAGGCCGGGGCTGAGGTTTCCGCGCTACTCGGGCGTATTCCAAGCGCGGTGGGTTACCAGCCGACTCTGGGCACTGACCTTGGTGAATTGCAGGAGCGTATTACCTCCACCACCAAGGGCTCCATCACGGCTGTGCAGTGTGTTTACGTACCGGCAGACGATCTGACTGATCCGGCTCCGGCTACCACCTTTGCGCACCTTGATGGCACCGTGGTTTTGTCGAGGCCGATTGCGGAACTCGGGATCTATCCGGCGGTGGATCCGCTCGACTCAACGTCAAGAATCCTGGATCCTAACGTCGTGGGTGCGGATCACTACTACGTGGCGCGAGCGGTTCAGGTGATACTTCAGAAATACAAGGATCTCCAGGATATCATCGCTATCCTGGGTATGGACGAGCTGTCGGATGAGGACAAGATCACCGTTGGTAGGGCTCGTAGGATTCAGAGATTCCTGTCGCAACCGTTCAATGTGGCCGAGACGTTCACGGGCATGGCGGGTAAATATGTGAAGGTGGAAGAGACAGTCCGAGGCTTCAAGGAGATCATCGAAGGCAAGCACGACGATCTGCCGGAACAGGCCTTCTATATGGTTGGCGGTATCGAAGAGGTCAGAGAAAAGGCGAAGAAGATGGCCGCTGCCTAAGTGGTTGACAAATCTTTTGGTTTAGCGACAGAAAGATACGGAGCAAAAAAAGATGGCTGATAAGTTGTTGCTTGAGGTAATTACACCGAGCCGGATGGTGGTCAGCGAAGAGGTGGATATGGTGGTAGCCCCAGGAGAATGGGGTGAGTTTGGGGCACTGCCAAACCATGCGGCGTATCTGACGGCTATTAAGTTAGGCGAGTTACGTTATAAGGTAGGCAATAAGACGGAATATGTGATTGTAAGCGGCGGATTCGCGGAGATAGTTGCTGATCGTGCCACTTTTCTCGTGACCGCTGCCGAGAAGGCGCATGAGGTTGATATAGCACGGGCCATGAAGGCCAAAGAGAGAGCCGAGCAGAGATTGCAGGCGGTAGCTGCGAAGAGGGAGGCCTTTGATGTAGCGCGCGCCGAGGCTGCTCTGCAGAGGGCGATATGGCGGCTCAAAATAGCTGAGAGGGCAAAATAACCATAGCCTAAAGCAAAAAAGCTATGATAAGATTGAATGGAAAAGGGCAAGCCAGGGCTTGCCCTTTTCTTTTGGAGACCCTAATATATGATCAATTCGTAAAAAAGCCTTTTCACCGCTGAGTACGCAGAGGCCGCAGAGAAAAACTTTAAATTGTTTAATACGTTATCTCGGCGTTCTCGGCACCCTCTGCGGTAATTTTGACTTTTTACAAAATCATCATATATGGTTGCGAAAGGTGTAGCTTCTGTGCTTGTTAAGGAAAGGGTGTCATTTAAGCTCATAATCCTTGCTGCGGGTAAGGGAACACGCATGAAATCTTTCCGGGCTAAGGTATTACACGAGATTATGGGCCGGCCGATGCTGGCCTATGTGTTGGACACGGCTGAAAGGCTTGAATCGTCAGGTACATACGTGATTGTCGGGTATCAGAGCAAAGCGATACAGGAGGCTTTTTGTGACCGACAGGCTAAGTTTGTCTTACAACAGGAGCAATTAGGAACCGGGCATGCGGTGTTATGTGTAGCTGGTGAGCTTTCCGGTTATAGTGGAGACGTGGTCATTCTCTGTGGCGATGTGCCGTTTTTGAAGCCGGAGACAGTGATGAGGCTTATAGAACAACATATAGCCCGGAAAGCGGCATTATCTGTCCTGACGACAATTGTAGAAGACCCCGGGCATTATGGCCGGGTGATAAAAGACAGAAAAGGCAATATCTTAAGGATCATTGAAGATAAAGATGCTACGCCAGATGAGAAGCTGATATGTGAAGTGAATACCGGAATATATTGCGCTAAATTTCCAGTGCTTATTGATGCCTTGAGAAGAGCAGGAAGAGATAATGTGCAGGGAGAATATTATTTAACCGACGCTGTGCACCTGATCAAAGAGATGGGCCACAGGGTTATCAGCGTTATTACAGATCGGCAGGATGAGGTTATGGGGGTAAACAGTAAGGCAGAGCTGGCCAGGGCGGAAAAGATAATGCGAATAGAAATTAGCAAAAGATAACTGTTTTGCAGGCAATTTTGATTTTGGCCTCAGGAAGATAAAGAGGTATCCATATGCCCAGAAGAATAACCAGGGAAACAAAAGAAAGATCAATCCAGCCTGCGGATATACTGGCCGCCATGCGCAAGGCCGGGCGGCCTCTTTTAATGCGTGAGATTTTGCAGATTTTAAGCCCTGCTCCACAGGACAAAAAGTTCGTAAAGGACATGATAATCCGGATGGGGCAAGCCGGTGATCTTATACTCCTTAAAGAGGGTCGCTATGGTCTCCCGGAACGTATGAACCTGGTTACGGGACGTTTGCAAATCAACCCCGGTGGTTTTGGTTTTGTGATCCCGGAAGCAAAAAGTATAGAAGATGTATTTATACCGGGACGGGAGATAAAGGATGCCATCCACGGCGATCGGGTAATAGTACGCCTGGAACATGGCCTGAAAGGCCGCCGGCCGGAGGGGAGAGTCATCCGTATCCTGGAGAGGAAGGCCAAATATATCGTTGGAGCCTTCACCAGGGGACGGGGAGCCGCCTACGTAATACCTGAGGATGAACGATTTCCGTTTGAGGTTGTCATCTCTTCCCGGGAGACCGCCGGCGCCCGTTCGGATGAGGTGGTGGTAGCGGAGATAACAAATTTCCCCCCGGGGAGGCGAAATCCTGAAGGCCGGATAATAAAAGTGCTTGGCGACCCGGGCGATATCGCCGTACAGACACAGATGGTTATTTTCAAACACGGCCTTATTCAGGATTTCAGCCCTGAGGCAGAAGCGCAGGCGCGGTGTCTGCCTTCCGAGGTTACATCCGGGATGGTAAGGGGGCGCGAGGACCTGCGTGGTATCCTTACCGTGACCATTGATGGAGAGCAGGCTAAAGATTTTGACGATGCCGTATCTATAGAGAAGGATCGCCAGGGTTATAATCTCTATGTCTCCATTGCCGATATCAGCCATTATGTGCCGGCAGGAAGCCCTTTGGACGAAGATGCCTATAAGCGTAGTAACAGTGTCTATTTCCCTAATTTTGTCATTCCCATGTTTCCGCCCATCCTTTCAGACTATTTAGGCAGCTTGAGGCCCCAGGTGGAGAGGCTGGCCTTTACCGCCTTTTTGCATTTTGACCGCCAGGGGAAGATGAGGGAACGCCGTTTTTACAAAAGCGTCATCCGAAGCGACGCCCGTTTAACCTATACAGAGGTCAAAGGCATCCTGGTGGATAAGGATAGGAGCTTGCGCCGAAAATACAGGCCGCTGGTTAAATCATTGGAATGGATGGCTGAGTTGAGTCAGAAAATCTCCGGGAATAGACGACGGCGCGGCAGTATTGATTTCGATCTCCCTGAACCGGCCATAATACTTGGCGTGCAAGGGGTCTTAGAGGACATTGTGCGCCGGGAAAGAAACCTGGCCCACCAGATCATAGAAGAATTTATGATAGCGGCCAACGAGGCCGTGGCCGAGCATATCTCCGAGAGAGATATCCCCTGTCTCTATCGCATACACGAGGAGCCTGAGGCAGCCAAAGTTCACAATTTTCTCAACTTTGCCTATTCTCTGGGGTTGCCTATTACGTTTCCAGAAGAGATGACCCCGTACTGGTTTCAGCAGGTGCTCGGTTTGGTAGAAGGCGCGCCGGGCGAATATGTGGTTAACACGCTACTCCTGCGTTCCATGAAACAGGCGGTTTATGCGGCCGAAAACCGCGGGCATTTTGGTTTAGCCTCAGCCCACTACACCCATTTTACCTCTCCCATTCGCCGCTATGCCGACTTGATAGTACATCGCATCTTACACCATGCGCTGGAAGGTAATCCCGGGCCGCTTTATACCTTAGAACAACTATCCGGGATAGGCCAGTATATCTCAACGCAGGAACGTCTGGCCATGGAGGCGGAACGCGAGATGGTGGATCGTCTGCGTACCAGGTTTATGGCGGATAAAATCGGAGAGGAGTATGACGGCATCATCTCGGCGGTTACTGCTTTCGGATTTTTTGTGGAACTACGGGAGATTTTTGTAGAAGGCGTAGTGCGTCTGGTGGACATGGCCGATGATTACTACTATTACGAAGAAAAACACCATCGTTTGGTGGGTAGAAGAAAAAAGCAGATTTTTCAGATAGGGGACTTTGTCCGGGTCCAGGTAGCCAGAGTCGATATCTCACGCCGGCATATCAATCTTGTTCTGGTTATGAAGTACACATCCAGGGGAATCTCTGATCTAAGGGAATCAAAAAAGTAGCTGCCTGAATTTCAAATGTCAAAATCCAAATGTTGATGAACTCGTAAAAGGTCCCAAATATCACGCAAAGCCGCCAAGGACGCAAAATTTTTCTTTGATAACAATATGTTGTCTTCGCGGTCTTTGCGCCTTTGCGTGAGAAATTGACTTTGAGCTTTAGAATTTTAGTTTTGCCGGTTATCAGGTTTGGATTTTGTATCGTAGGCTATTAGCGTGAAAACCATTAAAACTAATCTTGCCAATTTGGCCATTGTTCTGCACAAGCCACGTTATCCGGAGAATATCGGGGCGGCGGCGCGGTGCGCTTTGAACATGGGCATCTCTAAGATAATGGCGGTGAGCCCGGCCAATCCGGACAGAGAAAAGATGCTTAAGATGGCTACGCATGAAGCGGCGGGCCTGATTGAAAATATGGAGATATATGATAACCTGGCCGCGGCTCTGGCCCCTTTTCAATATATAGTCGGCACTACGGCCAGGCTGGGCAGACATCGGCAGGCATTGGAGACGCCGCGGGAACTGGCCGGTTGCATCGTGGACCTTTCTCAAAATAACCGCGTAGCCCTCCTTTTTGGCCCGGAGAATACGGGCCTGAGCAACGAGGATCTGAAATACTGTCATATCGTGACCACCATACCTACTGCCAATTTTGCTTCGCTTAACCTGGCCCAGGCCGTCATGATTGTATGTTATGAGCTACTCATGGCCCGGATGGAAGCCCCTTCTCAAGATCGCTTTACACCGCATCTGGCGACGTCTGCAGAACTGGAGGGGATGTATGCGGATCTGCGGGAGGCGCTGCTCACGATTGGTTTTCTTAAATCTGAAGAGCAGGAGTATGGCCTTAATCAGGTGCGGGCCTTTCTTTCCCGCGTCAAACTTCTCTCGCGGGAGACTCAACTCATGCGCGGCCTCTGCCGGCAGCTTAAGTGGTTTAAGAAGAATTCATAATTGTTCACCGCAAAGAACGCAGAGAAAGCATATTATGCGGTCAATTGGTTGAGTAGATGAGTGGTAAAAACAGTTGAGTCGTTGAGTAACAACCACTCAACGACTCAACCACTTAACTACTCAACTGATTTTACCAGCTTTGCGTGCTTTGCGCCTTTGCGGTGAGAACGGGGTACTATCGGCAGGGCAGATCGAAATCAGGAGATGACATCTCCTTAAATTTTGCTTCAAGGTCGGCTATAGGAGATTTGAGATTTCCGGCTTCATCGGCCTTTTTTAGTATTTCAAGCACAAGCGAGGCCTTTTCCTTGTGTCCGATATTATAACAGACGTTGAAGGCCCTCCGGGCGTATTCATCGGCCTCAGACCACCTTTCCTGTTTTAGACTTAACTTGGCCAGCATCTCCAGATCAGCAGCGATACCGGGATAATCGAGGGTTTCCTGGTCAAGTTCCAGGGCCTTTCCCCATAGGGTTTGGGCTTCCATATAATTTCCCTCAGACATGCGTATAAGGCCCAGATTATGGCAGGATGAAGCCAGACCGGATTTATTATCCCCGGCTTCATAGATGGCTATGGCTTTCGATACAGAGTCATTCGCCATGGCAAGGAGATCTTTTTGCCAATACAAATGTCCCATAAGATTGAGGACAAATGCCTGCTGGATATCATCCTTGCCGCGATTTGCCGCCTGAAAAGCCTCTTCCAGATGTCTTTCGGCCTGGTCTGGATTTCCTGCCTTCAGGTCAACCGCAGCCAGATTACTGAGACTGAGAGATAGACCTGCTTCGTTATCCAAATTACGCTGAATGCGGGCGGCCAGGGTAAAGAATTCTCTGGCCTCATTGAGCTTGCCGGTATTCAGGGCCAACATGCCGATATTGTTATAATCATAAGCCATACCGGGAAGGTTGTCTATGGACTGGTTAATTCGCAAGGAATCTTCAAATAAGGACAAGGCCCGGCTGTAACAACCTTTTTTAAACCAGCGTACTCCCTTATTGGCATAATCCAACGCCTTTTCTTTTTCTAATTCTATAGGTTTCGGCGGCGCGCCTGCACAACTTGAGATGCCGGGTAACATTAGCAGTATGCAGGCTATTATCAGAAGACAACGGTGCATTTACCTTACCCCTCTTGTATCCGGCTGAATAATTCCCTTTTCTTTCGGGGGGATGCCGCCTTTAATGAGTGGATTACGTTTGGCTGACTCCAGTATCTGGTCCAGTTTCTGCAGGTTTTCACGCGCTCCCCGGGCAATGGCCGGTGCGTCACGGCTGGCGGTCTTTATATCCTGCAGGATATTTCTCATCTCTTGCATGGCCTCCGGCAGAACCCGGGCGGCCTGCTTTACGCCTTGCGATGTTTTCTCAGCGTTAGCCAATATAACCTCCAGGTGGGCCATCTGCCGGTCCAGTCTCTCATAAAGATCATTTTTTACCAGTATGTTCCCCAGCCCCTGCCCCCTTTTTATGTCATCGGTTATACTGCGTAAGTCCCAGAGCGTACCCAATAACGGGCCTTCCGGATCCTTAAGCTGATTTATGGTTTCTTCGAGGTCATAGAGTATCCGGGTAAGGGCATTGAATTTTTCTTCCATGTGAAACTCTTCAGCATAATCACCGAGAGATTTCTTCCTCTTGGAGGGGATGATTCCTTCTTCAGGGATAAGGAGTGACCCTGGCGAACCGGCGGATATGGATATATATTCGCTGCCAATGAAGGTGGGACTGTCCACGAGCGCTACCGAGTCCTGCCTGATCAGCTTGGAGTGTTCCTTCAGGATTTTGATGGTGACTCCTACCTTGTTTTGCGGGGTAATCTCTAGCGAAGTCACATACCCTACATCAGTATTAAATAGCTTGACGGTGGCCCCTTCCTTGAGGTTATAGCCCTCATTAAAGATAATATTATATACAGCATAATCCCTGAACCAGGCCTTACCGCGGCCGATGACGATTACGCTTCCGGTTACTACGATGACGCTAAGGATGAGAAAAGCGCCTACCATCTTTTCCATTGTGCTAAACTTCATTTCCATAATCAGATGCTGTTCCTCCCTGAGTCATGCCTGGCGGTGTCCGTTCTTGTGTGGGACCCGGACGGCCCGCAGGCAGGATTTTCTCCGGCCAGTCTACCCTCTTCCAGGGTATATGAGCGACTAATGAGTGTAGCCAGGGAAGCGAGTGAGACAGCGCTTGTGGAGGCGACCAGCAAGGAGCTGCCCATCTCCCGCAAGCATTTTCCTACATAGGATATAAGCAAGGCCTGTCCTTCTGTAGAAAGAGTATTAATTATTCTGTCCAGTAGTATCAGGATAGGTTTCTTGGCCAGTTCCCGGGCACATACTGCCCGTTTAAATATCTCCGCATTAACCTCTGTGGGATGCAGGTTCTTATAATCGTTGACCTGGAAATAGGTTAATAGCCGTTCTCCTTCTTCCCAAACATCATGCAGTGATTTGTTTTCGTGGTAAGCCCATCCCAGGGATACGTTTTGTAATAAGGTAAGATTGCTTATTAGGGCCGTATCCTCGGCTACGTAAGCAATCTTTCGGCGCAGGGGAAGAAGGTCTATTTCTCTGCCAAAAGGTACGGGTGTTCCATCCAGGTAGATTTCTCCCTGCGTTGGTTCCAGCAAAGTGGCGCATATCTGGAGCAACTCAGCGCCGGACAGGCCGGTTGGGTCACAGAGACCTATTCCTTCGCTGCATGGTACAGCCAAGTTAACCCCCTGTAGTATGTTTTTCCCGTTATCTTTATACCATACATCATTTATGTGGAGGCGAATTGCGGTCATTTTCCAATCACAAGTAAAAAAAAGTGGATATGAGGACGTTCAGGACAAAACAATACACCAGACATTGTACGGCGGCCCGGGCGGTGACCTGGGGCACTTCAGTGATAGCCTTTTTAGCCAGACCGCCCTGGTAAGTACAGACCAGAGAGATAATGAGGCCGAAGAAAAGGGCCTTAACAAAGCCTATAATGACGTCAAATCCTGTAATAGCCCGATAGAATGAGGGAAGTAAGACAGAAAATGGCGTTCCTGTGAATATCCAGGCGAATAAGTATCCACCGGTGATAGCTACGGCGTCAAAGCAAACAAAAAGGCAGATGATAGCCAGTATTACTCCCAACACCCGGGGCAGAACCACGAGATGCAGAGGGTCTATTCCCAACATACGGAGCGCGCGCATTTCTTTAAGGACATGCATATAACCGATCTCTACCGACATGGGCATCCCGGAGCGGAGTATGACGACCAACGTGGTCATCAGCGGCCCAATTTCCCGTATAACTACGGCTACAAGCAATGTGCCCAGGAACTCTTCACCACCGACCCTGGTCAGTTGGCCCATGGATTGAACGATGACCAAAAAACCGAAAATAAGGGCCACAAGGCTTATGATACCCAGAGACTGGACTCCAGTAGAATATATTTGTTGTATGACAGTCTGTCTAATAAGACGCCGTCCTATCTTACGTTCTTTGAAGAAGATATAGATGAGGCGGGTGAGAAGACCCATAACGTTACTTAAATGCTGGATTCTTTCTACTGTACTGCGGCCGAGGTAGCCAAAGAGCCAGCCAGGAGATAGTCCGGATGTGTTGTCTTGATACCCTCCCATTCTCTTTATGCCCTGATGCCTTTTTCTGACAGCATTTTTTCCGCAAATCCCAGGATAAAATCCCTTTGTGCTTTACTGGCATATTGGATGCAGTCGCAATGAAGAGTCTGCTTGCTGCGTATGAGAAACTCGAATTTTACGCAATCCTCGCAAACCTCAATAGAGAAACAAAACGGCTTACAATTTTTGTGGGTGTATTGTGTCTCAGCCAGCAGGTCATCCGGGAGGTCAACCCAGAACAGACCTTCTACAGAGGACAGATGGGCATGTTCCCGGAGATATTCCGCAATCTGTTCGATTTGTCCTTTATCCAGTTCATCAATCAGATATTGCCGCATCTATTGCCCTCTCTTTACTGTGAGCATTCCGCATTCAGCCATCGGTCGTGAATCGTAAATCGTGAAACGTTTACACGTTCGAACGTTTTACGACTATTTTTCTTCCTTCATGAATGCCTTTACATGTTCGGCCATTTTCTTTAGGTTTTGATCCACCAGGTAGAAGACCGTTCCCTCGTCATAGGTCCCGTCTTCTTTCCGCTTGCCGGCTTCCATGCCGGTCAGGATTTCGACGCCTTCTTCCACTGTGGAAATGGGATAGATATAGAATTTGCCCTCCCGGACTGCCTCCACCACGTCTTTTCGTAGCATCAAATCTTTTACATTTCGTTCCGGAATAATTACCCCCTGTTCGCCGGTCAGACCCAGGGCCTTGCAAACCTCATAAAAACCTTCGATTTTTCGTGTAACCCCGCCGACAGGCAAGATTTCCCCTTTTTGGCTTACTGCCCCGGTGACGGCTATGCCTTGATATATCGGGACATCCGCCAGGCTGGACAGCAAGGCAAAGAGTTCTGCCCCGGATGCGGAGTCGCCTTCGACCAGGCCATAGCTTTGCTCAAAACAAAGCGTGGCGGATACAGTCAGAGGTTTGTCATGGGCAAATTTTTCTTTAAGGTATCCACCGAGGATCATAACTCCTTTGGTATGAATACGCCCGCTCAGCTCGGCTTCGCGGTCAATGGTTACTACACCTTCCTTACCGATGGAGACATTAGCGGTAATACGGGTCGGCCTTCCGAACGTATAATCGCCGAGGTCATATACTGAAAGTCCGTTTACTTGCCCGCTTATACGGCCGTCAGTCTGTATCTTTATGGTTCCTTTGGCTATGGCTTCTTGTATTTTTTCTTCATAGAGATTGGAGCGGTATTTCTTCTCGGCGATGGCCTTTTCGACGTGGTCAGCCGTGATATACTCCTTTTTATCTTCAGTGGCCCAGAAGTGGGCTTCCTTGACTATGTCATAGATATCCGCAAGCTCCAGGGTCAGTTTGTTCTTATCGCCGGACAGTTCCGAGCTGTATTCGATGAGGCGGGCCACGCCGGTCTTATGCAGGGGCCTGAGATTTTGTTTATAAACCATGGTCTTTAAGCAGCTTATAAACTGCTCCAGCTTGGCTGGTTGATTGTCCATTTCCACGTCAAGATGGGCCTTGACCTTGAACAGTTCCCGGAAGGTCTCGTCATAATTGTAAAGTAAGTAGTAGATATATGGATCACCGATGAGGATGGTTTTTACCCGCAGCGGGACAGGTTCCGGCTTGAGGGTTTTGGTTGTGATGTAACCAAATTGTTCGGCGAGGCCCTCGATGCGTATTTCCTTATTTTTTATAGTCCTTTTCAGCGCCTCATAGGAAAAAAACCACTTCAAAAGATCCAGCACCTTGATAATTAAATACCCGCCATTGGCCTGGTGCAGGGCGCCGGGCTTGATCATGGTGAAGTCGGTGAAAAGGGCGCCGAATTGGGCCTTGTATTCTATGGTCCCAAAGAGGTTCGGATAGTTGGGATTGGTGCAATAGACCACCGGGGCCCCTTTAAGTTTCGAATTATCTATGAGCACATTGACCTCATAGCGCGTAAATGACGGGGCGGGAGAAGCTATTGGGAATGGCCCGGCAGGTGCGGCCTTTTGTTTAAAGTCATCTATATGCTTAATCACGTCATCCTGTACATCTTGCAGGTAGGTGACTACTGCCGGATGCGATCTGTATTTTTCTTTGAGGTCATCGATAAAATGGCCTACGGCCTGGAGAGTTACGTCTCTATCTAACCCCTTTAACTCGGCGCGAAATTCCTTTTCCATCTGTTGTATCTTGTGAGCGGCAATGTTCATCTCTTTTTGCAGGGCCTCACTTTTAGCCCGGAGCCCGGCCCTCTGCCCGTCAGAAAGGGCCTTGATATCCTCCTGCGCGAGGGGTGTTCCATCTTCTTTGGCCGGGATGACCATCATACCGCCTTGATCTACATTCAGGGCAAACCCTTCCTGCCTGGCTCGTTCTTCCAGTTCTTCAAAGATTTTTGCCCGGCGGGCGTTAAATCCCTTAATAATCTCTTCTTTGCGCGTCAGATAGTATTCACTTCCAAAGACCTCAGGTATCTGCATCTTGAGATTTTCGATGAGTTCTTCCATATCTTTCTGAAATTCTCTGCCCTCGCCCACTGGAAGTTCTATAGCTATTGACTTGTCCGGTTCCTTGAAGTTATGCACATAACACCAGTCGGGAGGCACATCCTGTTTGTCGGCTATATCTTCCAGAAAGGATTTGACGATGTAGCTCATGCCCGTATTCGGAGCGCCGGCCATATAAACATTATATTCCAGGTCTGACATCTTAATGCCGAACTTCAGGGCATTAACCGCGCGTTCCTGGCCTATAACGCCATTTTTCAAGGTAAGCACCTCGTCTGTGGTGGTGAATCCAAGGGTTTCCGGATCGCAGGTCCTTCTCAACTCGGAGATAGACGCTTCTTTGAATTTTTTCGCCATAAGCCGTCCCGTGTAGGAGAATTAGTCTGTTAGGGTGCTTTACTCTACATGAAAAACGATAGGGTTGGCAAGTGAAAACGTTTGATGTGTACGGCGGGTAGCGGATAGCGTATAGCGCGGAGGGGCCCGGAAGGTGGTCTTTTAATCACCACTTTCTATTCCACAGGTCTGTGAAATATTTTACCTTACAACTGTGCTCTACAGACGAAAGAATCACAAATGCCTCATCGACCGTGTTTCCCCGGGCAAAGACGCCGTGTCCTCTGACCAGAACAGCTTTGTGATCGCACAGGGCTACCGCCGCACTTTGGCCAAGTTCTTTGGACCCTACGCCCCCCTGAATGATGGGTATTCCATGCAGTAGATAGGTACTTTCCGAATCCTCAGCGCGCAGTTCGGTTCCGGCCGGATATAAGAGAGACAGGACTACAGCGAATTCAGAGTGGCCATGTAAGATAGCGAGAGCCGAGGTTTCCTCGTATATTTCCCTGTGGACGACCAGTTCTGTTGAGGCTATCATATCCAGTGAAGATGGCCCGGAAAGTGAGACTTCCACGATCTGGCCTTCCAGTTCGTCAAGCATGCTCCCGGTCGTGCTTATCAGTATCCGGTCACTGATACGTTTGCTGACGTTGCCGAAATGTGAGTGGGCCAGCCCTTGGGCCACCATTTTCTTTCCGTATTTGATTAACTCTTCCATTTCTCCTGCGGCGAATCCACCGACCTGCCCACCCAAACATAGGTGTACGATAGCTACTATATTGTGCAAGGGAAGTCAAATCCAAAACTACTTGAAAAAAGGGTGACACAGGAGGGTAAAATTTTTTACAATATATTGTCCTTGACACAGAAGTTATCGAGGCCATACAACATTTGCGCTAAATTTTCTTAAATATTTTGATGAGGTATGCTATAAGAGCAGTATATGGGTGACGGTCGTTTCAGATGTTTGTTCGCAATACCAGCCTTGTTACACTTATAGGCAACGTCATTAGTCATCGGTCACCTGTCTGCCGACAGGCAGGTTGGTTAAGTATGGAAGATTTTACTTTTACCAGTGACAAATGACTATTGACTAATGACACTCACTATAGATACGGTGATCCGCGATGCGGAAGCTTTTGCTAATCGATGACGAAGAAGGCGTAAGAAACATTTTAGGCCTTTCTTTAAGGAACGACGGGTATAATGTTTTATTGGCCGGAGATGGTCGGAAGGGCCTGGAACTGTTGAAAACCGAGCAGCCGGATATAGTCCTGACCGATATAAAAATGCCCGGTATGGATGGCATTGAAGTCTTAAAGAAGATTAAAGAAACCAGACCGGAAACAGAGGTTATTGTTATTACCGGCCATGGAGATATGAACATGGCCATCAAGTCACTCCAATCGGATGCCTCTGACTTTATAACTAAACCGGTGAGTGACGAGGCGCTTTCCATTGCCCTGGCCCGGGCTGAAAACAGACTGGAGACGAGGGCCAAACTCCGGGAATATACCAATAACATGGAGAATCTAGTCAGGGGAAAGACCGGGGAGCTTGAGAAGACTTACAAAGGGATGGAGGCCTTCTATAACATATATCAACAGATCAGCGACAAGCCTCTTTAAAAGAGGTTCTTGATTTTATAATGGGTAAGGTAGGCGAGTTCATTAATTATCAGCACGTACAGCCCTTGATCTTTAATGGACGGAAGGATGGTTTTGTTGTCATTGAAGGCTATGAGCCGATAGGATCTGAAATGGGAACTACCGAGGTAAGGGAGCTGGCCTCTGTTGTAGTCGAGCCGATAACGCTCAAAGAAACCCAGTTTGATAGCCTGTGCGTTAAGGGATTAAATAGGCCGCTCCGGGTGCTCATCCCCCTCGTGAAGCATGGCGATGTTATCGGCGATATCGTGAGTTATAGGCGTGAGGCCATTTCAGAGAAAGATGTCAGGTTCATATATCTTATGGTTTTAAATTGCCCTGATGAACCAGCGAGAAGACAAAAAACAGTTTTTACGGTTGCGGGAATGAGTTTATAAAAAGCCTCCCGGACCAGCCGCAGGCCTTAATAGAGAGTCATCTGCGTATGTATCTTTGAGGTACCGGCTTCAGCCCTGGCCGAGGCTATTTTCTAAAGGCGCCTTTAAGTAAATCCTTTGTGGAGACAACTCCTATGGCGTTACCGCTTGTGCCCCATACTAATATGTGGTGAATCCCGCCGCTGGCCATTACTTTTAAGGCATTTTCTATGGTCTCGTCTTCGAAAAGCTGGATGCAGGGGATTTTTGCCGCCTTTTTGGTTAGCAGCTCACAGGAGGTCATAAACTCTGAGGCCTTGGTCTGGTCAATGTTTTCCCCTCGCGATATATTATCAGCCACATCTGTATCCGTAATGACGCCAACTATTTCCTCTCCGCTCTTTACCACGCAGGCGCTGGCATCACTCTCTGCTATCTTCTCGGCTACAGTTCTTAAGTTATCATCCATACTACAGCTCGGGGCCTCCGCACTTATGCAGGTATTGATAGTTGCCTTAACATTCATCTCCGCTCCTCCTTAAGTGTGATTGATAGATGAACCACTTATTCCCGGACCCGCATCCGCAAAATCTTTAGCGATGTCCCTGGTTAAAAGGATACTAAATGCGACTACGATGTGTCAATAAAAATATCTCGCCGGATACAGACATGGTCACCCGTCAGGTGGCAGGGCCGGCAGCCTGTGCCCGAGCTATAGGCAGCAAGGGAGGAAATCAGGGGATAAGGAGAATGGGCAGGTCTATATTTTTCGTTACTTCGTGGGAGACACTTCCCAACCACCTTGCCCGCCAGGCGCCTTTTCCCGTTGTCCCGCTGACGATCATGGTGGCGTCAAGCTCACGAGCCGCAGTTTCTATTTGGTCCACGACTTGTCCTACGTAAAGGTGGGTATCGGCTTCAATCTTAGCCCCTTCAAAGGTCAGACGAACCTCTTCCAGCCGCTTTTTGCTTTCCTTTTCTATTTTTTGCAGCTCTGTCTTAGAGCGTCCTTCCATCTCTTTCTCGGTCAGGATATGGATAATCTCTACTTTCTTTGTTATGTTTTTTAGCCCTAAGAGGTATTCTATTGCCCTGGCACAGGGGGCAGACCAATCCGTGGCCAGGAGTGGCTTTTCAAATGGGGCTTTGTTGATCTTACCGTCCCTGGTCATGTATTTATGGACCAGGACAGGGACGGTGGTCCTCCGTAGAAGCTCCAGGGTCTGGGAATCTATATAGAGCCCCTTCATTTTGGCCTTTTTGTGGCGACCGGTGACAACAAGATCTACTTTTTCGATCTCTGCTGTGGATAAGATTTTGGGGACCGGGTCACCCACTACGACGTAGGCGCCACATTCCATGCCCATTTCAAACAGGCTCTCCGCCCAATCGATAAACCGGACATTGGCCATTTCCTTGAGTTTTAGTTCTTCACTCTTAAGATAGCCGGTTCCCCGGCGCATGGCCACCTTTTCTCTCTCTATTACATGTAACAATACTACGTGATTAAGACCCACCTTGCGAAGATCCATCAGCGACTGAAGGGCATCAAACCACAATTTCTCAAAGTCGGTTACGAAGAGCAGCTTCTTAATTTGCATAAGTCTCATATCCTTCCCAAGTAAAGATGAATAAATAACACCCATCTTGGGCTAGCACAAGCACCTTGTCAACATTTATGTTCTTCCCCAAAATAGACATTGCTTTACCAAGTTTGATGACCTCGTAAAAAGTCAAATTACATCCTCTGATAGGCGGGGCATTAATCCCATCTTAATTTTATACAAGAAAAAGAGATGGCTTAGGAGTCTATGTGTGGGGGGTATAGCGGAGCTATCCGGGAGAAAAAGCTATTTTATTTTGTCCAGCAGTCTTTCATAATAAATCTGGGTTTCTTCCAGATTTACGGGTCGCTTTTGTATGGCGTTGAGCTTCATGACCAGAAAATTCAGTTTCTTCATCTGACGATATTTTTCCTTTTCATCGGTGAGCCCGGATAACAGGTCCTGGGCAGCCTGGATATCCTTTTTCAACTGCAGTTCCGGTGGGATACAATCGGCATTTTTTAAAATTTTATAGACCAGGCGCAGATATTCAGGGACGTGGCTATCGTCTTCGAAGACCAGGGGTTTCCCCTTGCCGGGCAGATTATCAAACTCGCCCTTTTCAATGGCTTCCCTGATTATATTTTCAACGATGCGCTGTGGATAGATCATAAGGACAACCTTTATACTAAAAATAGCAGCAAATTTCGGTAGCCGCAACATTTAAATTATCCCTTAAAAAACCAGCCTTGTTTTTTTGTCTTTTCGACCCTATCGGGGTTATATCATAACATCGCAAACTAAAAAAATATCATAACATCGCAAACTAATTTTAATATCGCCTAAACTTCTTCCAAAAACTTTTGGGAGGAGATATAGGCGATGAAGAATCAAAATGAGTATGAAAAACGCTGTAAGGCAATACAACTTTATGACGAAGGAGTCGGTTTTAATAAGATACTTCAATTGGCTCAAAGAGGCAAATTCTGGCTCTCCAAATGGCTCAACCGATTTAAAGAACAGGGGTTTGAAAGTCTCAGAGATAAAAGTCGTGCTCCAAAGAGAATCTGGAGAAAGACCCATGATCGTGTGGTTAAAAAGATCCTCTCTATTAGAGAAGAGTTGGAAGCTCACAGGACGCGCCGTTCCGCCTTCTCTGGAATTGGAGCAGAGGTCATCCATTGGGAACTCAAACAGAGGAAGATTCGTAATGTTCCATCTATCCCCACTATCTCCAGGATTCTCTCTCGTCATGGAAAGACCGGTAGAGTTAAGACCAAAAGAAATAACAATAATCAGCCCTATCCTTATTTTAAAGCAGAGAAGATGGGAGACCTTCATCAAACAGACTTGGTTGGGCCAAGATACCTCAGAGGCCCAAAAGGGGTTACCCGATTCTATTCCTTTCATACTGTGGATGTGGCAGGACATACGGCATTCACCAGTCAGTTTACTGATAAGCAGACTATCTCCTTTTGTCGACATTTCATTGAAACATGGCGATTTATGGGGATTCCAGAGGTATCCCAGATGGATAACGAGATGGCTGCCACAGGTGGAGGTCGTTATCCTCATAGCATTTCTCAGGTTATTCGCCTTCATTTGCTTTTGGGAATTCATTTTGTATTCATCCCGCAAGGAGAACCAGGAAGAAATGCCCCTATTGAAAGTTTTAATCAACTCTGGCAGGAAAGAGTGATCAGAAGACATGATTGTCCTACACTTACTTCTCTTAGAAGAACCAGTGAACGCTTTCTGCGATATTGCCATTATGAGAAACCACATAGAAGTCTTACCCAAAAAGAACACGGCACAAGATTCCCTGGCATACTCAGAGATCGCTTCTGGAAGTCCCTCAGACATCTGCCAAGGGGTTTTGCCCTTGAAAGATATATTGATTCCAATGGACATCTTAATATCCCTATTGCAAAAGGAAAGGTCTTCTTTATCAGAAAAGTTGACTCCCATGGAAGAATTGACGTCAATGGAGCTGCTTATTTCATCAGGAAGAAACTTGAGAGGCAGTATGTTGTTGCCACTATTTTTACTCATAGAAAGAGATTGGTTGTTAAACAAGACAATAGGATTATCAAATCTTTCTCTTTCCCGATTAAGGGTCATATTGTTGTTTCCCTACTCCCAATTACAAGGAGAAAAACTTAATTCAGTTGCGATGTTATGATATTTCTGAGCATTAAAAATAAGTTTGCGATGTTATGATAGCAATCACCTATCCATTTAATATTTAAATAGATTTTTTCTTATTGTGTTATTCCGCAGATTCTTATACGATTACCCCTAATTGCAGTTCTAGATGAAAAAAGTCGAGTCGATATAATATATAATGTTGGGCATTACATATGAGCAAATTCGAAGAGGCATGTAGACCTATTATTTTTGAGCAGGAGCATGAGGAGTTCTCTTATTGGGGGAAAGGGTCGTCATTTCTAATTGCAAACTCTAATAATTACTATTGGGTAACAGCCTCTCATGTTCTTATAAATATGGGTGGACGCGCTGACTCTTTAAGGATTTTTCCATCAGACAATTCGAAAATATCCGTGCCATTTAATGAGCAATACACAGTAAATAAAGGATCAACTGATGACGAGGATTACAAAGACATATTCATGCTTCGTATCGATTTGAATGAATTTGATAGTTCCGGTGATGCTCCGCTTATAGCTCAGGATATAGAACATGGGATTTTGCGAGCAGAGCAGCTAGAACCAAATGATGAGTTATGGGTTATAGGTTATCCATCCGAGAGCAATTTCATAGACTACGATAGTTGTGAAATCAAAAATACAAGGAGTGTTCTCAGAGCTATCTATAGGGGAAGAAGTGTCTCTGATCATTGCCATGAGTTGATTGTTGAGAGCTCGATAAAACTTGAAAATTATGACGGCCTAAGTGGCAGCCCCGTTTTTCATATGAAACAACTAAATCGTAATGGACAAGTGGCAGTGTATCCATTGTTGGTTGGCATGCTCCTAAGAGGTACTGCATCCAGCGGAATTGCGCACTTTGTTAGCTCAAGCGTTATCGTCAATATTGTTAATTTGGTGGAAAGCAATGCCTAACCAGCGCGTGGAGGCGGACGCGCAGAAGCGGCGCGCCGCTCACGCCCCGCATTGAATCTGTAGAAAAAGTCCGTTGAGAACTTCAAAGATGAGTCCTGAAAAAAATCGGCTTCACAGAATGCTCCAGGATCGACGATCTTCCTATCGGGAGGGGTTTTGCACCCCCTAATTTCACCCCTCAAACAATTCCGAGGGGTTTTTCTACAGACTCGTTAGGCATTAAAATAAAAGGCGCAAAGGAGAAAACATGGATACAAAAGGCTTGCAAACTTTTTGGCCGTCAATTGTCGATGAGCAATCAGCAAGAAAAGCTGTAATAAACGGATTTTATATTGTAGTTTTCTCTGTTGGGATAACGGCCATCTCTATAACAATTAAATATTTTAATGGACAGACTCTGATAGAAAATGTTCTTGGAAGTCTCATGGGTGATATTTTGCCTCTTTCAATAGCGGGATATTTTATGTATAAAAAAATGTCAAGAACCGGATGTATTATTGCACTATCTCTGATGATTATTGAACTGCTCTATGGTTTATCTATTGGTAAAAGCATAGGAATAAGGCCGATTCTTATTCTATTCTTAATAGGGGCAACCAGAGGGGCCTTTGCATATCACAAACTTTATAAAAATGCCAACGTCGTGACTAGAGAAACGGCTAATAACTGAAAAGACAATTGAAAAATACCTAACGAATCGCTTCACGGGATCGGCGGGAAACTGCCCCGCTTCCCCGTGACCTCAAGCGTGTGTGCCGGGCATGGCACAGGACTATCGGGGGGAGAGTCCCCGAGCCAGGTTTTTTTAGCGGAACCGAAGGCTAGGAGACGGGCAAGAGCCTGCCCCGGACATGATCCGGGGGCGTCATCGTGAGGTGGGGTCTGGAGGAAGTCCAATCCAAAAGTGCGGGGCGACGTACAGGAACCAGATTCGAGGTGTGGTACATCCGGGACGAGTTGGCACGTGACAAGAATAAATAAAGAGGGACAATTAACAGCGGATAGGAAGTTTGAGCGAGAGATTTCTGAAAAGCTGAGTCGCCGGATTGAATTACGTGGGTCCGGGAGGCCAAGGAAGTCTATTATTTTCTGATTTTCTGCGAGGTGAAAAACATGAGCAAAGGAATGGACAGCAAAAAGAAAAACAAGAAGGAACCGGCCAAAACCCTGAAGGAAAAGAAGGCCGCGAAAAAAGCCAAGAAGGATGAGAAAAAACGCTAGGAGTTCCGGATATCGTAACCTGCCGAATCTCCTGAATCCCTGATCTGCAGTCCGCCTGCGGCGGACGGGACGAGTTGGTACGTGATTCCGCCTGAGGCGGATGGTGTGGGAGGGGGGAAGTCGTGAGGCTCCTCCATATCCCGATTGGGCTTCATCCACAGCGCTACAAAAGTGGCATTGACAATATGTAGCCGAGAGGCTACGCTATGATTCATGATTGAAATCCGCAAGACTGAAATTTTCGCTAATGGCTCGATGAGTTGCATGACATCCGGGCACGTGCTCGTATCCTTGTCCGGATCGAAAGATTGGCAGATGGAAACCCTCTCACGCCTAGCACGGAATTTATAGGAGTGTATCATGGCTAAAACCATCACTACCCGATATGATGTCGCTGAACATCTTCGCACCCCAGAGGAAATGGCTGCTTATCTAGAAGCTTGCCTTGAGGAAGCACATGGCGATGCGGCCTTTATTGCTAAAGCCCTGGGAGATATTGCCCGGGCCAAGGGCATGTCACAAGTGGCGCGTGATGCTGGTCTGTCCCGCGAAAGTCTTTACAAGGCACTCTCTGGGGAACGAAGTCCAGGTTTCGACACAATACTTAAAGTTATAGGCGCACTCGGCTTAAAACTGCATGCAGAAGCAGTTCATGTAAATAGCTCAACGGCCCAACAAGGCGCTTAAGAGGGACCGGGCGGGCCGTGCCACTTAAGTGATTATTTCTGTAGTCATTTTCCAGGCTTTCACCTAAGGCTGCAGATAGAAACCGCCCAGCCCCTTAGCTTATTCGTTATGATGACGCCCAGATAAGTTTACCGGTTTGGCTCGTATCATAACCGCCCAACTGTTCAACGATTTCCTTAAACTCAGGTGACATGATAACTGCCAGGAGTACCCGGATCCTTTCATCATCCCAAAACATAGCCGGTATGACCAGATCGTAACGCTCCTTAACTACCGAGATGAAATCCAACCCCAGCGCCCTGGCCGCGGCATATATGCCCAGGCCTACATCAGCGCTGCCGCTTAAGACATCCACGGCTACCGACATGTGAGTGTATTCCTCCCTTTCATAGCCATTTATTTCGGTTGGAGAGATGTCCAGCTCCTTCAATTGAAAGTCGAAAAGGATGCGTGTGCCGGAGCCTCCCTGCCGGTTGATAAAGCCGACGTCTTTACGCCTGAGATCGTGAATGGACCGGATACCTTTTGGATTCCCTTTTGCGACCATTAAACCCTGTTCCCGGTAAACCAGGTTTACCAATTTTATCGGGACAGCGGGGATTATTTTTTTGATATATGGGATGTTATATTCCCCTGTTTCCGGATCAAAGAGATGTGAGCCGGCCAAATGAGCGATGCCCTTACCAATCGCCAGAAGCCCGCCGGTACTGCCGACATGGCTGGAGGACAGGCTTAACCGGGGCGTCCTTTTTTTGATCTCGTTGGCTAACACGTCTATGGTGAGGTCGTGGCTTCCGATGATGACCAGGGTATTTGCGATTTCACGGGCTCCTCTTAGAAGTTCTATTTCCACTTCTTCATTGGCATTTATCCCTTCAGAAAGACGGGGTATGCGCAGTATGCCGTCGGCCCTGGTTAAGGTAGTAATTGCGCCGGCGCCGCGGGGCAGGGGAGTAGCAATGGTTGTATTGCCTACGCGACCTACATTGACCCTGAGAAATTCCTCCATGCCTAACTTGGAAGGGATATTGCGTGCCGGTCTGGCCGTAATACGGGGGCGTTCCGGTGGTGGGATACCCAGCATTTTATAAAGAATGGGACGGACAAGCTGGTCAAAGGAGATGGCCGCCGATACCGGGTAGCCTGGGTTTCCTATAGCTGGTTTGCCGGCGATGATGCCCAGTATCGTAGGCTTTCCGGGCATAATAGTTACTCCATGGACCAGAACCTGCCCCAATTCTTTTATGACTGTATAGGTATAGTCTTCTGAGCCGGCCGAGGAGCCGGCATTAATTATTATGCAGTCATAATCGGCAGCGCAGGCCTTTTGTACAGCGCCTTTGATGCGATCATAAGCATCGGATATTATCTCGTGTTGGATGGGGATGGCCCCGCATTCTTTCACCAGACCGGCCAGGATATGCGAATTATACTCGATAATCTTTCCCTGCGGCGGGGCATCACCGGTAATGTCCACGGCGGTTATGAGTTCGCTGCCGGTAGGGATGATAACTACGCGCGGGTTTTTCTTTACCGAAAGCGTAAATATTCCGCCGGCCAGGAGTGCGCCGACGTCAAACGGTGTTATACGATGGTTTTGAGGCAATATTAGTTCAGTGGCCACGATGTCTTCGCCTACTTTGCGCACATATTTCCAGGGATGGGCCGGGGCCTGTATCTCCACAGTTTTTTCGTCTATCTGGTGGACCTCTTCAATCATGATAACGGCATTGGTCCCGGGTGGCAGGATATGGCCGGTGTTGACAAAGAAGGTGTTCTTGCCGATGGTTAGTTGTTTGGGATTTCCTTCGGAGGCGCCGTAGGTATCTTCAGCCAGAACGGCTATACCATCCATGGCTGCGGAGTGAAAGGCCGGGGAAGAAAAACGGGCATATACAGCCTCGGCGGTAATTCTGTCCAGGGCCTCAGTCGCAGGAATTTTTTCACTCTTGAGTATATGCGCATAATCAAGGGCACTGAAGAATATCTCCTGGGCCTCGTCCAGGGTCTTCATTTTCAGATAAATTTTCCGCAAAGCCATGACCTCCTGATTATTCAGAAATAATTATTTAATTTTTCACCGCAAAGACGCAAAATACGCAGAGAAAAAATGTATTAAGCCCAAAATGCCAAAACACTAAGCCAGTGATACTCTTGACATTTGAGCTTTGTCATTTAACTTTGCGCCCTTTGCGCCTTTGCGGTGAGTGGTTTTTAAAACAAATAGACATCGACCAAGGAATCCTTATCCAGTCCTTCGGTATTCATATCGATTTTGATCAGTCCATCGGCCTTGGTCATGGTAGAAATAAGCCCTGATTTTCCGAAAACAGGGGCAGCGGTATACCCCGTTTCATCACGCAAAATCCTTACCCGGACATAGTCTTCCCGGCCCTGCGCAGAGGGTACATTGCGTGACAGCCTGGCTTTTATGAGTTGTGAGTGAGTTATTATTTGTGGCTCGAGACCTCCGATTCGTTGGAGCAAAGGACGGACAAAGAGCCAAAAGACAATCATGGAAGACGCCGGATGGCCGGGCAATCCCCAGAGGGCCTTCTTTCCGGCCCTGGCCAGGATGGTGGGTTTTCCCGGACTTACTGATATGCCGTGCACCAGTATCTGGCTTTCAGGAAAGGACTCGAATACCGCGGCCGTAAAATCACGGCTGCCTACCGAGCTTCCTCCGGATATGAGGACAATATCCGCCTCTTCTATCCCCTCCGCGCATCTTACGCAAAGGTCGTCAAATTTATCCGGCACGATGCCCAGGTAAACAGGTACTCCGCCGTTTTCCAGTATTGCGGCCCAGAGCGTATAGGCGTTGATATCTCTGATTTTACCGGGTGGCGGCATCTCTTCAATCGGGACTATCTCGTCCCCTGTGGAGATAATAGCCACCCGTGGTTTTTGATGAACAACGATTTTTTGCCGGCCGATTGCGGCCAATGCCCCAATATCCTGGGGGCGTAGCCTGTGGCCCCCGGATAGGATTTCTTCGCCTTTTTTCAAGTCTTCTCCACGCAAAATAACATGTTCGCCGGGGGCAACCGTTTTCATGACTTCAATAGTCGTCTCGTCCACTTGTTGTGTATATTCCTGCATGACTACGGCATCAGCCCCTGGAGGAAGCATCCCGCCGGTCAGAATCCTATAGGCCTGCCCGCCCGAAAGCGCCTGGGAAGGAAGTTCGCCCATCTCTACGCTGCCGGCTGCAGTCAGCAAGGCGGGCATACTCTCAGAGGAACCGAAGGTATCTTTGGCCCGAACCGCATATCCATCCATAGTAGAACGACTAAAAGGCGGCATATCTTCCGGGGAGATAATGGGTTCGGCCAAAATGCGCCCGGTAGCTTCTGTCAGAGAGATTTCTTCTGTAGGTCCAACCGGGAACTCGTTGGTAATGGCGAATACCTCGTCGGATGTCTTGACCTTAAAGAATTCTTTCATTTTTCTTCAACACTGTAGTATAGTTTACATCCTCAAAAGGTACGGCTACCGGCCATTGGGAAGCAAGTAGCCGCAGACTTTAGTCTGCGTTAATTTTGGGAGAGTAACCATGTCTTCCGGGCTCATTAAATCATTTCCGGTCATTCAGGTCAATAAAAATGGCCGCCAGATGGTCTCAGACGAGGTGGCCTGTGAGGCGGCTTACCGTTTTTTTATAGACCGGAACCTGGTTGCTACGGTTAGTGTTTCACCTGCGGACCTGGAGGATTATGCCATCGGCCGTGTTGTGACGGATGGGTTTTTGGCCTTTAAGGAGATTGCCGGGGTCAATATCGACGAAGCTGGAATCCATGTACGCAGCAAAACCGATGTAGCCGTTGGCGACAGACCGCCAAGGGATATCCCGCCCATAGATTCGGCGCTACAGATTTCGGAAAGACAAGCCCTGTCCTGCGCCGGTTCTTTGTCTTCCTTTGCAAGTCATTGGCAGAGGACGGGGGGATTGCACATTGCGGTCTTGTTTAACCGCCATAGCGAGCTAATACGGGCAGCGGAAGATGTCGGGCGTCATAACGCGGTGGACAAAGTGGTGGGCTATGCCTTTAAAAATGGCCATAACCTTTCGGAATGTTTTCTGGTGTGCAGCGGCCGACAACCGGAGGATATGGTGGCCAAGGTCGCCAGGGCAGGTATCCCCGTTGTTATTTCACGCGCGGCAACTACCGATCGGGGCATTGCCCTGGCCGATAGGGTCGGTCTGACGTTGATCGGCTTTGCCCGGGAGGATCGTTTTACCATTTACACTCATCCCGGCAGACTTATCAAGTTTTCCTTATAACCTGTATCCACCATCAAAAAAATTAAAAACCCTGTTGACCCTGGTAAATCAGGGTGATAGATGGGTTTGAGCTAACCAAGCCTGTCACCGTACCAGTCGCGGCTGGAAGCCGCTCCTACGGGTAGGGGATCGTTCTCTCCGTAGGAGCAGCATCCCTGCTGCGACACAGAGCGGGTTATTAGGCGGTGGATTTGGGATAAGCCTCGATAATGATGGCTGCCATCCTCTATACTGTGGGCAAGTGTGTATAGGCACAACATATAGTGTGTCAATCCCATCCGTCAACAATATGATATTATTAATATTTGCTCATGTGTATATTTTAACAAAAAGTGAGTATTCATTCATTTAGTCCTTGACAGGGGCGGAATCTTACAGTATATAAAAAAACTAAATCTAAAAATGGATTCTTTGTGCTTTAAGCCTTTGGCTTGCAGATAGTATTTAATGGAGGGGGGTGTTTTGGGGGGTATCGAGGTAAAAATATCACTTCATGCTTATTAAATGGTGAGGCGTAACGACGCATTGCCACATTATTATTGATGAATCATAAGGAGGAAATAGAATGGCTTTAATTGAACCACATGGCGGCAGAGGATTGGTATGCAGTTTATTAACAGGCGCAGAACTCGAGGCGGAGACGATCAAGGCTAAGACCCTGAAGCAGATCCGGGTTACTTCTCGATCTACTTCCGACCTGTGCATGATGGGCATCGGAGCCTTCAGCCCGTTGCACGGTTTCATGACCAAAAAGGACTGGAAGGGTGTATGCGAGAATTTCACCATGGCCGATGGCACCGTCTGGCCGATTCCGATCACGGTTGACTGTACCAAGGAAGACGCGGATGCCATTAAGCCGGATTCGGAGATCACCCTGGTGGATGAAGAAACCGGCACCATGATGGCTACTATGAAGGTGGTCGAGAAGTATGAGATGACCGAGGCCGACAAGAGTTGGGAATGTATGCAGGTATTTACAACCGATGACATCGCCGGGCATCCCGGGGTGGAGAAGGTCCATAAGCAAAAAGCGGTCAATCTCGCCGGCCCGGTAAAGGTCCTTAGCGAGCTCGACTATCGGGAGAGGTTTCCAGGGATTTACAAGACGCCGGCTGAACTGCGTCAAATGATAACTGATAAGGGCTGGAGCACTGTTGCCGCTCTGCAGCTTCGTAACCCGATGCACCGCTCGCACGAGTATCTGGCCAAGATAGCCGTTGAGGTTTGCGACGGTATTGTCATCCATTCTCTTATCGGCGCCCTTAAATCCGGTGATATTCCCGCCGATACCCGCTTAAAATGTATCGATGCACTTGTTGAGAATTATTTCACCAAAGAGCACGTACTTCAGGCCGGTTATCCGATGGAAATGCGCTATGGCGGACCGCGGGAAGCCTTACTGCATGCCACCTTCCGTCAGAACTACGGCATTTCTCACCTAATTGTCGGCCGTGACCACGCCGGAGTAGGCGACTACTACGGAATGTTTGATGCGCAGACGATTTTCGATAAAATTCCCCAGGGTGAAGGCGGAAAATACCTGAAGACTAAACCCCTGAAGATCGACTGGACATTCTACTGCATGAAGTGCGACGGCATGGCTTCCATGCGAACATGCCCGCATACCAAGGCAGATCGCGTAATCCTGAGCGGCACCAAACTGCGCAAGATGCTTTCCGAGGGCGAAGAGATTCCGGATCATTTTGGCCGCAAAGAGGTTCTGGATATCCTGAGAGAATACTATGCAGGCCTGACCGAAAAAGTAGAGATAAAAATGCAAAAGTTTGCAACAGGCGAGGAAATGAAGTAATCACGGCCTGAAAGTAATAGTCTTCTTAATTACAGTTGTGTTGATTATGCCGGTATGGTGGTCGCTTGTAATGAATGGCGCCGTACCGGCATTTTTTTGGCTTTGATGCACAGGGGGGCAGGCTTTAATTTGCCCCGGAGTCTTGTTTGAAAATCCTGGAATAGCCGGCTATGGAGATTAATGACAAAGAGGCTGTAGAGGCCTTGGCCAGGCAATATCTTGGTGAGGATTCTTCGCCAAAGGCATTCCGCTTTGTTAGCGCTGCCATGGATTTTTTTGCCGTGGACTATAACGATATCCTGGCGCTGGGTGACAGGTATTACTTGATTCGCGGGGTAGAGACGGAGAAGCGTTTTGGGATCGAGGATGACCCCAAATACTGGGTGAAGAAGGTAGTGGATCTGCGGGACAATTATGCTAAAAAAATTATCAAATTCTGTTTTTTTGAAGAATTCGACAGCCACATTGGGGGGATAAAGTTTAAACTTGCGCGAAGCCCTGCCAAGGAAGCCCGCATTCTGAAAAAGGTGGAAGGACACCCGAACTTCATGCAGGGGCGTACGGTGGAACAGATACGTGGCAATCCTATCAGAGTTCTGGATTTCATTAATGGACCTTCCCTTTACGAACACCTCATGCGCCTGCGTATGGAATATGATGAATACTTCTGTCAAACCCTGCCTTCTCTGTTGGACAGGCTCATCGTTTGCTTCCATGCCATGGGTTGGCTGCATGATCAGGATGAAGTACACGGAGACATCAGGCAGGATCATATCCTCATCGACAAGGCGGACGGCTTGTTTAGGTGGATTGATTTTGACTACAACTACTCGACCAAAGGGTCGCGTTTCGGTTACGACATGTTCGGTTTGGGAAACATCCTGGCGGCTGTTGTGGGAGGCGGGAGTTGTACCTTGCAGCAGCTGAAGGCTGAGCAGCCTGAAGTTCTGGACAGACTCTACATGAAGACACAAATATTGTATGGTCAAACAGGGTAGTGAATCTGAAAAAAGTATATCCACAGATACCGGAGGGCTTGAACCGGGTTTTGATGCATTTTTCGGCGGGCGCCACGGTCTTCTACGAAACGGTCTGGGAACTTCTTGAAGACTTGGAGGAGGCGCGGGCGGACCTGTAGTTTGGTAGTCCCTTATCTGTGGCGCGTTGCCGATCTGACAGAGGAACTCAGATAAAAGAAAAAGGGGGGAGATACGATGGGAGAAGTGGACCCGGGAAAGAATATTCTCCTTAGTATAGATAATTCCGAGAATTCAAGGCGTGCCATCCGCTATGTGGCTAACATTGTGGGCTCATCGGGGGATTACCGCATAACTATACTGAATATTATTGAAGACATGGGTGAGGATTTCTTCCCTTCTGCCGCGGAAAGACAGAACCACATTGAGAAGCAAAAACAAACCTCCGCTGCCTTGTTGGCAGAGGCACGAAATATCATGAGAGAACATGCTGTGCCGGAAGAATGCATAAGGACAGAACAAGTAACTGCGCCTAGCGCATATATAGCCGAGTCCATAATCAGACACGCGCAACACGAAAACAAGGGTACGGTGGTTGTCGGCAGGCGGGGTATTTCAAAAAAAGAGGAGTTCCTGTTTGGCAGCGTCAGCAGCAAGATTGTTAGCTACGCCAAGGACTGTACCGTGTGGGTTGTGGAGTAACGCATAGTCTTGCCATTATGACACTGTCTGTAAATACAGCCGGCTTCCCCGAACTCTTCTACCGGGAAAGATACAGGTCTTTCCCGAAGCTGCAGGGCACACCATGCGGTATCGGTTGTGCTTACAATTGTTGCGATCCTATTATTACTTCAATGATTGTTCCGAGAACTGTGGCTGAGAAGGACTTGCCCAATACTATAATAACGGCCGGAGATAACCTCCGGAAAGACATAGAAGGCAACCTTAACATACTGATTTTTACGGGTTTTTTCGTAACTCCTTTTTTCTTCCCGGACTGTCTGGTCAAGGGGCCTGATTTTGGGATCAACAAGAATTTCGACGAGTACATCCAGGTTTACGTCCTGTTCAACTGCCCGAGGCTTACTCCGGAAGGACTTTGCTCAATATATAACCAGGAGAGGTTTAAGCTCTGCGGGGAATTTAGAGGTTGCCCCGAATATTGCATTAAGGACAGTACCCCGGAAAGTTCGTTTTTAGTTCTTTCTTTCAACTACTGGCTGATGCGAAGACTGATCGCAGTTTCCATAAGCAAGAGTGCAGAAGAGGCCATTGACGAATGGCAACGCAATGAAGCCAAGGGGATCAGGGCGTTCCTGCACTCCAGGGGTGTATGTATCGATGCTTACCTTTCGGAGAGGTCAGACGAGGAATGAGTCCACATGTTGTGCCCCATGTGTTTCTAGATACAAGATATAGACAATGGATACATGATGTTACCCTTTGATATTCCAACACTTTTCGTTTGGAAGACTACTCCTTAAAAATGAGCAATTATTCATTTTTTCTCTTGACATATGGGCGGATGCCATATATAAAATGAAGTATGATTCACTAGGTCTTGTTCGGAAGAATTGAGAGAAAGCGCTCGGCTGTGAGCTTTTTTAGGTGCCCGTCTGACGCTGTGTGCGGAGGTTATGCCCACGGACGGGGCGAGTCTTTAGAGCGATAATCTATATCGAGAGGGGGGGGTGATCAGAGAAAAAAGAGAAAAATAAGAATGCATAAGAGGTGAGGTTTGTAGAAACGATAACAAACCTGTCGGTAGTACAACATAGATAAAGTGCAGGAGGAAAAATTATGCCAAGTTTTGTAATTCCAGAAAAATGCGACGGTTGCAAGGGCGGTGAAAAGACCGCGTGCATGTATATATGCCCGAATGACCTGATGGTATTGAATACCGAGGAGATGAAGGCATACAACCAGGAGCCGGATGGCTGCTGGGAATGTTTTTCTTGCGTAAAGATCTGTCCCCAGGGCGCTATTGAGGTCAGGTCATATTCGGACATTGTGCCTCTGGGCGGCTCTGTGGTTCCCCTGAGAGCTTCCGATTCCATTATGTGGACCATTAAATTCAGAAATGGGAATCTGAAGCGTTTTAAATTCCCCATTCGGACGACACCTGAAGGTTCTATTAAACCTTTTGAGGGCAAGCCCGAGCCAACGGCAGCCGATCTCGATAATGAGCTGCTCTTTACGGAAATTGGCAAGACGCTGCCCACCCCGTAATTAGGCGTACCATTCAGAACTTTAAACTTTTTGAAGGAGGATATGAGCTATGGCATTACCAAACAAACCGTTAGGTGAACTCCCCGCAGTAGAAAATCCGGAAATTGCGGAACATGAGTGTGATATACTTATCGTGGGCGGCGGTATGGCTGCTTGTGGAACTGCCTACGAGATCAGAAAATGGGCCCCGGATGCAAAGGTCATTCTTGTGGATAAGGCTTCTTTAGAGAGAAGCGGCGCGGTAGCCCAGGGTCTTTCGGCCATCAACACCTATCTGGGTGAAAACAATCCGGCTGACTACGTAAAGATGGTTAGAAACGACTTGATGGGTATCGTCCGCGAGGACCTTATCTATGACCTGGGTCGTCACGTGGATGACTCTGTGGATCTTTTTGAGGAATGGGGCCTCCCGATATGGAAACAGAAAGGCGACGAGGGCAAGACCCTGAAAGAGGGCGGCAAGCCGGTTCGCTCCGGTAAATGGCAGATCATGATCAACGGCGAGTCCTACAAGTGCATCGTGGCTGAGGCCGCCAAGATGGCCTTAGGTGAACAGAACATCATGGAGAGGATCTTCATCGTAAAGCTGCTCCTGGATGCCAATAAGCCCAACACCATTGCCGGCGCAGTAGGCTTTAGCACCAGGGAAAACAAGGTTCACGTCTTTAAGTGTAAGACCATGATGGTAGCCTGTGGCGGCGCCGTGAACGTCTTCCGGCCGCGCGCTACCGGTGAAGGTATGGGCCGGGCTTGGTACCCGGTATGGAATGCCGGTTCCACCTACACTATGTGTGCCGAGGTTGGCGCTGAGCTGACCATGATGGAAAACCGTTTCGTGCCGGCCCGCTTTAAAGACGGCTATGGTCCGGTGGGCGCCTGGTTCCTTCTCTTCAAGGCCAAGGCTATGAATGCCCTGGGCGAAAATTACATGGCCAGGAATAAAGCCATGCTGGAAGAGTATCCGCCCTACGGTCTGGCCAAGGTTCCGGCCACCTGTTTGAGAAACCATCTCATGCTGAAGGAAATGAAAGAAGGCCGCGGCCCGATTATCATCGATACGGCTACGGCCTTGGCGGAGCTGGGTAAAAACATGACTCCAAAAGAGATGAAGCATCTCGAGGCCGAGGCCTGGGAAGACTTCCTGGATATGAGCGTGGGACAGGCTGGAATCTGGGCCGGTATGAATATCGAGCCGGAAAAGGTCCCGTCCGAGATTATGCCCACCGAGCCCTACCTCCTCGGTTCGCACTCCGGCTGTTGCGGCATCTGGGTAAGCGGCCCGAATGAGGACTGGGTGCCGGCGGATTACAAATGGGGTTATAACCGTATGACTACGGTTAATGGCCTCTTTACGGCCGGTGACGGCGTCGGCGCTTCCGGCCATAAGTTCTCCTCCGGTTCCCATGCTGAAGGCCGTCAGACAGCCAAAATGATGGCTCGGTATATCCGCGATAACGCCGGCTTTGCTCCGGCCCTGAAACAGAGCGCCAAGGAGCTGGCCGACGAGGTCTATAAGCCGGTAAAGATCTACAACCAGTTCAAGGGCGCCAGCACCTCTGCGGACGTCAACCCGAACTATATTAAACCAAGGGGTTTTATGTTTCGTCTGATCAAGACTTCGGACGAATATGCCGCGGGCGCTGCCGCCCTCTACATGACCAGTGGGCCCATGCTGAAGAGATGTATGGAGCTTTTGGCGTGGCTACGTGAGGACTCTGAGAAATTGGCGGCGGGCGATCTTCATGAGCTCATGAGGGCCTGGGAACAATATCATCGCCTGGGGACGGTAGAGTCCCATGTTCGCCACATGCTCTTCAGGGAAGAGACCAGATATCCGGGCTTCTTTTACCGGTCAGACTTCCCGAAGGTTGACGAAGAGAACTGGAAGTGCTTTGTCAACTCCAAGTACGACCCCGAGAAGAAGGAATGGTCCGTATTTAAGAAGACGTGGCACCAGATCATTCCGGAATAATCGAGGTCAGAGGGAAGTATTAAGCACGTAACAAAATGATAGACGACCAATGCCTCCAGGCGTCGCGAAAGGCGCCTGGAGGTTTTTTGGTGTCCTTAGAGCGAGAAAAATCGACCATGGAGGAATAGCATGACATCTGGAACAGGTCCTGTGAGCGGAACCATATTGGTAGTTGGTGGGGGGATTAGCGGATTGACGGCTGCCCTGGAGGCGGCAGAGGTAGGATATGATGTTATATTAGTTGAGAAGAATCCATACCTTGGCGGCCGGGTAGCTCAGCTAAATAAATATTTTCCAAAGCTATGTCCTCCAACCTGTGGCTTGGAGATTAACTTTAAAAGAATCAAGACGAACCCCCGTCTTAAGTTTTATACCCTGGCCGAGGTGGAGAAGGTTTCAGGGAGTCCCGGCAACTACGATGTGTCTGTGAAAATAACCCCTCGATATGTAAATGAGAAATGCGTGGCCTGTAATGCCTGCGCTGAGGTGTGCCCGGTTACACGCGAAAATGACTTTAACTTCGGTATGGATATGAATAAGGCAGCGTATAAGCCGCATGACATGGCTTTCCCGATGCAATATGTTATCGACGGTAAGGTATGCCAGAAGGCAAGTTGCGCCAAGTGCGTTGAGGTTTGTAAATACGATGCTATCGATCTGAAGATGGAACCGAAGACCCTGGAACTGAAGGTCGGCAGCATAGTCTGGGCTACGGGTTGGAACCCCTATGATGCTACTAAGATGGATAACCTCGGATTCGGAAAATATAAAAATGTCATTACCAATATGATGATGGAGAGATTAGCCGCGCCCAATGGACCGACTGCGGGCAAGATTACGCGTCCTTCTGATGGGAAGGAGATACAAAAGATCGCTTTTGTCCAGTGCGCCGGCTCCAGAGATGAAAACCATCTGCCATATTGTTCATATATTTGCTGTTTGGCCTCATTGAAACAGGCAACTTATGTGGCTGAACAGTATCCGGAAGCAAAAATCTCCATATACTACATCGACATTCGAACCCCCGGCCGATATGAGAATTTCTATCGTAAGGTTGCCGCCAATCCCAATATCTCATTAATTAAAGGTAAGGTGGCGCAAATCGAGGAAGATCCCGCGACGAAGGATGTGACAGTGGTTGCTGAGAATACGGCAACCGGGGCAAAAGTCCGTGAAAAGGTGGATATGGCTGTCCTGGCCACGGGGATGCAGCCGGTGATGGCCGGGACAAATATCTCTCTTAATGTTCCATTGAACGAGAGCAGCTTTGTTCTGGCCGATCCACAGCGTGGAATTTCTGCCTGTGGTTGTGCCAAGGAACCCTTGGATGTCGTTTCCTGCGCTGAGACTGCTACCGGAGCAGCGATGAAGGCTATTCAAACTTTGGTGAGGAGGTAGGTAGATGGAAAAGAAATACGGAGTATACATCTGTACCGGCTGTGATATCGGGAAGTCCCTTGACACAAAGAAACTGTCTGAGGTAGCGGCAAAGTCTAAGGTTCCGATCTGCAAGACTCATCCTATCATGTGTAGCCCGGAGGGCGTTAACTTAATAAAACAAGATATTGCTGGGGAAGGCGTCAATACTGTGATCATCGCTGCCTGTTCACCAAGGGTCATGTATGACGTCTTCGATTTTGGGGGGCCGGTACTGGTGGAACGAGTGAACCTGCGGGAAGGTTTAGTCTGGAGCCACGAGGCAAAAAAAGCAGGAGGCGAAGGAGAAGAGGCGGCTCTTGACCCGGAATTTCAGATGCTGGCCGAGGATTACGTACGTATGGGGATTGTAAAGGCCCAAAAAGGTGATCTCCCTGAACCCTATAAACCGGAAGAGGAGATTAATAAGAAAATCCTGGTTATTGGCGGCGGTGTGACGGGTATGAGCGCAGCCCTTGATGCGGCTAGTGTCGGCTATGAGGTCACTCTCGTGGAAAAAGAGAAGGAACTGGGCGGGTTTGCGGCTAAGCTCTATAAACAGGCGGCCAAAACCTACCCATACACCGATATAGAGACACCGGACATTCAGTCCAAGGTCAGCGCTGTTAGTAGCCATGCGAAAATCGATGTACGCACAGAGACGGAAGTAGCCCGGATAGCTGGTGCGCCAGGGCTATACCATGTCTCGTTTAAGCCGGCGGGGACCGAAACCGAGTGGGACGTGCCTCCAAAGGCCGCTGCTCCAGCAGCAGAGGAAGCCAAACCAGCCGAGGGCGGAGAAGCCGCAGAGGCGGGTGGCCGGGTATACAAGGATATCTTGCTCCTGGACGAGAATGCAGAACGCTACGGCGCGGTAATCCTGGCTACCGGATGGAAGCCCTATGACGCTACCAAGCTGGACTCTCTTGGTTTTGGTAAGTATCCGAACGTAATTACTAACGTTATGATGGAAGAGCTGGCCTCAAAAGGATCCCTGGTTAGACCTTCAGACGGTAAGCCGGCAAAGAGCGTGGCCTTTATTCAATGCGCCGGCCAGCGGGATGAGAAACACCTTCCGTATTGTTCATCTGTGTGCTGTATTACTTCTCTCAAGCAGGCCAAATATGTGCGGGAACAGGGTGAAGACGCAAAAGCGTTTATCTTCTACAAGGATATGCGTACCCCGGGCCAGTATGAGAATTTCTATAAGAGCATGCAGCAGGATCCGGGAGTCTTCCTGACCAAGGGAGATGTAGTATCCATTACCGAGGATGCCAAGAAAAACCTGACCGTAGAGGTTGATAATACCCTGATTGGAGAAAAGATCACGGTTAACGTGGATATGGTAGTTCTGGCCACCGGCATGGTCCCCACGACCCAGGATGAGGCTATTATTAATCTGGCTTACCGCCAAGGCCCGGGCCTGATAGACCTGGAGCTATTCAACGGCTTTGCGGATTCCAATTTTATCTGTTTCCCTTATGAGACCAGGCGCACCGGCGTCTATGCGGCCGGCACGGTTCGGCAGCCCATGACTATACCTATGTGTGAAGACGATGCGGCTGGCGCGGCCCTCAAGGCCATCCAGTGTATAGAATCGGCCTATAGGGGCGTGTCCGTTCACCCGCGCTCCGGGGATATGAGTTATCCGGACTTCTTCTTCGCAAGATGCACACAGTGTAAGAGATGCACCGAAGAATGTCCGTTTGGGGCACTGGATGACGATGAGAGAGGAACGCCCAAGCCCAATCCCACCAGGTGCCGGCGTTGTGGTACCTGTATGGGGGCCTGTCCGGAGAGGATTGTCGGCTTCAAGAACTATAACATTGACATGATCGGTTCCATGGTTAAGTCCTTTGAGGTGCCGGAAGAAGACGGTATATACCGGGTTCTCGCCTTTGTCTGTGAGAATGACGCCTACCCGGCTATGGACATGGCGGCCATGAAGGGTCTTAAGTTGCCGACAGCCGTAAGGGTTATCCCGATGCGCTGTCTGGGTTCGATGAACACGGTATGGGTTAAGGATGCCATGGCCAGAGGTATTGACGGCATTATCCTTCTGGGCTGTAAATATGGCGATGATTATCAGTGTCATTTTGCCAAGGGCAGTGAGCTGGCCAACAGGCGTATGGATAACGTGGGCGAGACATTAAAATCTCTGGCCCTTGAATCAGAACGTGTTAAATTGGTACAAGTGGCCATTGACGAATATGATAAGATACCACAGATTTTCAATGAATTTATGGAGCAGATGGAGGCCATCGGTCCCAGCCCCATGAAAGGCTTTTAGGAGGTATGTGAAATGGCAGGTTATTCAGTTGATCCCGATGTTAAGTTTGTTAAGGAGATCCAGAAATTAGGCGGAGAGTCTCTGAAGAAGTGTTTCCAGTGCGCGACATGCTCGGTTATTTGTCCCCTGTCTTCAGACGAAAAGCCTTTCCCGCGCAAAGAGATGATCTGGGCGCAGTGGGGGCTGAAGGACAAACTGGTCAAAAATTGTGATATCTGGGCATGCCACCAGTGCGGTGATTGTTCGACCTATTGCCCGCGAGGGGCAAAGCCGGGCGATGTTATAGCGGCAGTGCGTGCTTACGCTATAAGGGAATATGCCTTTCCAAGATTTATGGGCGCCCTGGTCGGCGAGGGTAAGTATCTGCCGGTGATTCTGGCTATCCCTCTGGTGATAATCTTGCTGGTTCTTGCCGCTCTTGGGAATTTGAAGATCCCATCGGGCGAGATTGTTTATTCGAAATTCCTGCCGATTAAGTTTGTGGATTCCATATTTTTGCCCTTTGCCGGGCTGGCCATAATTGCTATGGGTATGGGGATAAGGAATTTTTGGAATGACATGGCTCCCAGCCGGTACAGGCATCTGGTTGGGCGGAACTTTTTAAGGTCGCTGGTGGAGACCATTGGTGAAATAGTAGGGCATGTGCGCTTTAAAAAGTGCGGGACAAACGTAGGGCGTTTTACCGCCCACCTGGCTGTGTTTTATGGGTTTGTCGGCCTCTTTGTAACGACCAATATGGTTGTATTTTATGAATATATCCTGCACCGGGAGACGCCTTTACCGTTATATGATCCAGCCAAGATACTTGGGAATATCAGCGCCGTTATCCTCTTTATTGGTATCTCCCTGATGATAAGGAACAGGCTGGCGAACCCGGATCAAAGTAGTTCTTATTTTGACTGGTCGCTTATCCTCATGATATTCGGAGTAGTGACATCAGGGATACTCACGGAGCTTTTGCGGCTGGCAAACATTGCTAACATGGCTTATCCGATGTACGTTATTCACCTGATGTTTGTCTTCTATATCATAGGATACTTACCCTATTCCAAACTTGCGCATATGGTGTACCGTACGGTAGCCCTGGCTTACAAAAGGCATGCAGAGACAAAATCGGAGCCTGTCAGGTAACAGTTTTTAGGTATATCAAATAATAAAAACCCCGAGGGATAAGTGCCGCGGGGTTTTTATTATTCCCTGTTCTGTCCTAACCAGGATTAAATTAAGGCGTAATCTTCGAAGCCGCTTGTCCGGCTTTTTTTCTCAAGTCCTGGACCTTGGCCTGCAATACCTCGTCTTTGAGCTTGACCGCCTCTGCCCCAAAAAGAGCGGACTTCAGCCAGTCAAACCCAAATTTCATCAGCTCTAATTCATCCTTTTTTATTTTTGCTATGGTTTCATCGCTTATATTATATTTTTCTAAAAATGAGCTTTCAAAAACAAACCGCTTGAATCTATCAATATCTGAATAGACCATAAAGAACATCTGGATAGCCTTCTTGCCAAGCTCAGCGGTCGGACCATAGGATTTTTTCCTGAGGATAATCTCCATCCAGCCCCTATTCTTTTCATCGTATATATCCACACCCTGGTCCTTTCTCCATTCTTCTACGGTCCATTCCTTGTCTTCCTGAAAACCGAGGCAATGGTTCTCCCGAACCATGAAATAAAAGTCCTCTTTCCTGACTCCCTCTTTGTTCTGCTCTTTACATGTGGTCATTCCTATAGGATAGTATCTGCAAGTTGAAGGGCGATCGGAATATATTGTACAACCATCCGGGGTTACAAACGGACAGCGTCCGTCTTCCACATCCAGCATCTTTAAAGTAATTACCGGAAGCTGGGTATGACCGAGAAAATCAAGTTTGGTGTACTTTTGGAGAAACTCTTCTGAAGACATCTTGAGCCGGTTCTTGATACGAATGATGTCATAAGGCGGCAAGACTATATTGATACTATGGCAGCAAAGGGTAAAACATTTTACGCCCTTATGGCATCGGAATCTAAACCGGCTGTCAGGGTTATATTGGGTCGGTTCTATCATAGATTTTTCTGAAGAAGTTTGTCCTGTTTTTTGCTCTTCCATGTAATCCACCTTTTAAAAGACTGTTTACCCGCAAAAACTACCTTAATAATGGTTTAGTGTAAAGGATATTTTTCCCGGGATGGCTTTCTAGGTCTGGGCCTGGTAATAGCATGCGCCTCGGGTGGCTATATGCCTTTTTATGTCTATTTCGGGGCAGATTTTTTCTTGACAAATTAAAGTCCTGGCCATATAGTGGCGAAAAGGGGAGTAAAGTGGATTAAAGTGGTGTAAAATCTATTCCGGAGGCAGAAATAGTTTGTTTCGTGGCAGGTCAACACATACCCTGGACAGTAAGGGTCGCTTAATTATACCGGCGCGGTTTCGCGAGGTTCTCAGGGCCGGGTATGACGACCGACTTATTATAACCAATCTCCACCGCTGTTTAGTAGCCTACCCTTTTGAAGAGTGGCGGCTGATTGAGAATAAAACGGCTTCTCTATCTGCCATAGACGAAAATGTTAAGGCCTTTTTAAGGTTGTTTATCTCCGGTGCTGTGGAATGCCCGCTGGATCGGCAGGGAAGGGTTCTTATCCCTCCCAGCCTTCGTGAATATGCGGGCCTGGATAAAGAGATTGTATTAGCCGGGATGCTTAAAAACTTTGAGATATGGGATAAGGCCCTATGGGATGAGGAGATCAATAAATCCCGGGAGAATTATCAGCAACTGAGTGCAACATTAGCCCAGATTGGGATTTAATTTTAACCCTGGAAAACCCGTGACCAGATGGCATGTACCCGTTATGCGCGAGGAAGTTCTTCATCATCTGGACTGTCATCCTGGCGGCATATATGTTGATGGGACCGTAGGTATGGGAGGCCACGCCGCGGCTATATTGGAAAGTATCAAACCTGATGGGATTTTGGTCGGTATTGACTGGGATGAGGACTCTCTGCATATAGCGCGTGGGCATTTAGCCCCCTTCGGCAACCGTGTTATCCTGGTAAAAGGGAATTTTGCCGACTTGCCGCTTATATCGCAAGAGCTGAGATTTGAAAAGGTTGACGGGGTATTACTGGATCTGGGCATTTCTTCTTATCATCTGGAGCAGAGCGGCCGTGGGTTCAGCTTTAAACAGGATGAAATACTTGATATGCGCATAGACAAGCAAAATCCGTTGACCGCCCGCCATATTGTTAACCGTTTCCCTGAGAGAGAACTGGAGAAGATTATAAGGGAATACGGGGAAGAAAGATGGGCACGGAGGATTGCCAAGGTGATCGGCCGGCAGCGGGAAAGAGAGCCGCTTAATACCGCTGTACAACTGGCTTCGCTGGTTGCTTCGGCCATACCGCGTAAGTTTCATCCTGCCAATATTCATCCGGCCACACGTACCTTCCAGGCCTTGCGGATCGCGGTCAACCGGGAATTAGAGAATCTGGCCCGTGCGATACAGGGTGTTGTCAGTCTCCTCAAGCCGGGGGGGCGGCTCTGCATTATTTCCTTTCACTCCCTTGAGGATAGAATTGTCAAAAGAAAATTCCAGGAGATGGAACAGACCGGACTCCTGGGTGAACGGCCTGTGCTGCGTCGGATTACACGTAAACCCATTATTCCGTCACCTGAGGAATGTGCTGCTAACCCGCGGGCCCGCAGCGCTAAATTGAGGGTGGCGGAGCGACTCGCGGCTTAAAGGAGGAGTAAGCATGTCTAATGTTTCCACCATTCGCTTGCCCAAAAGGGCGTTTATCGGAAACCTGACCGTCGGAAAGAAGGCTAAACACAAGACCGCCAAGTTATCCTTGCCCGGCGGAAAAATTGCCCTGGTGGGCGGCCTGGCGATATGTCTCCTGTCACTTGTGGCATTAGGAAGCACGATTACAGAAAGCGAGTCACAGGGAATCGTTGCCGAGAAACAAAATAAGAAACTTTTAAGCGAAAATCACAGCTTACAGCAGGAATGGAAATATCTAAAATCTCCGGCACGGATAGAACAATCGGCAAAACGTGAACTGGGATTACAACGTCCATCCAAAGAACAGCTTGTGATTATTAGATGAAAAGAGAAACCGGTAAGCGTAAGAATTATGCCCCCTATATTATTATCCTGGCGATCCTTATATCAGGGTCGGGCATTCTATTAGCCCGTGCCTTCCATGCAGATGAACAGGATAAAAAAAATCCGGGGCATGGCCACACTCCGGAACCTGCCTTATCCCTTGCCCCTTATCGAGGCGGCATTTTCGATCGGAGCTACAGGGAGCTGGCTGTAACTGCTACCGCCTACTCCGTTTATGCCCATCCTCTGGATGTTGACGATCCGGCCCAGACGGCGGCCGCCCTTTCCAACACACTCAGAATCAACGAAAAAGATCTACTCAAGATGCTCGAATGTGAGAAGGCTTTTGTCTGGATAGCCCATCGTGTGGCCTCCCATCAGGCAGAGACGATAAAGAATCTTAAGCTCAAGGGTATCCATTTTATTAATGAAAACTGCCGCCTCTATCCCCGGAACAGCCTGGCCGCTCAGATTATAGGCTTTGCCGATACGGATGGTCACGGCATAGAGGGATTAGAGTCAGCCTATGATGATCTCCTGTGCAGCACCCCTTTGTCGCTTCAGAAGAAATGCGACGAGTCAACCCGCTTGACATTCAATGGCGGGGTAACAGAGGTTAATGCCGGCAAGGGCAACAATATTATTCTGACTCTGGATAGCAACATTCAGGCCGTGGCGGAGAGGGGGTTTTGTCCGGCTCCGGCTAAAGATAATATAGTTAAAGCAGGCGCCGTTATTGTCATGGATATTAAGAGCGGGGCCGTATTGGCTATGGCCAATTATCCATCTTACAATCTTAACACCTTCTGGGAGGCCAATGCCTCGCTGCGCAGGAATCGGGCCGTCACTGATATATATGAGCTGGGTGAGCTGGCCAGGTTTTTTGGAGCGGCGGCGGCCATTGAAGAGCAGACTTTAAGAGAAAAATCCAGTGTCCCGGCCATGCAAGGGCGTGATAATGAAACACACGTGTCGCATGGCGACACAAAGGACAATGAAAAAAATCTCTCTGAATCTCCCCACACCCCTTCGCCGGAGTTTCTATATAATTTTCTTCTCAAGCTCGGATTTGGCAATAAGACAGGTATCTGTCTGCCTGCCGAAAATAGCGGAACTTTGCCGCCTTATAGCCAATATAAGGGCGATATATCTGCATTTTACCAGGGTGAAGGGATTACGGTAACTCCCCTTCAGCTCATTACTGCCTTTGGGGCTATCTTAAACCACGGCGTGTTTATGCCGCCTCACGTGGTCTCAAAGGTAACCGACAGTGAAGGTAATTTAATAAAAGAATATCAGTGCGCTCCGGCAAGGCAGGCATGCACGCCGGAGACATCTGAGAAAATAAGCGCCATCCTTAGAAATCAGCAAGGCAAAGAGGATAAAAACTTTATCTTGCTTACAGCTTGCAATCATGTCCGGCCCCCCGCCGGTCTTTCATCCCCGGATCATCCCTCTCTCGACAATTCTTCCAGGGTTGATTATATTAAATACTTACTGGGGGGCGTGCCGGCTGATAATCCTAAGGTAGCCATACTGATGATAATCGAAGGAGCCCCGGGGGAAGAGGAATCAAGGACAAAAATAGAACGCCGGATAAAAGATATAGCCTACGCCTCTCTTAGAGTATTAACCCGTCCCCGGCCAAAAGCGCTTAGTTCATATAGAGAAAAAAAAGACCGGGGTTACGCCGGAAGAGAGAATAAGGCTCAAAATAGCTGCAGGCAGGCTGCGGCCACGGCTACAAAGGCCATGGTTATGCCGAACGTACGGGGCAAATCCATGCGGGAAGCCCTGTATCTGCTCCAGGGATATGACGTCTCTCTGGTAGTCACCGGTTCCGGAGTTGCGGTTTGTCAATCACCGGCGCCGGGAACAAGGCTAAGAAAGAATTCTCGTTGTGTAATAGAATTTAAACCGTCTTCATAGAAGACAGGATTTTTAGGATATGCGACTACCCCAATTAATAGCCTCAATCGACAAAGAGCTTACGGAAGGCCTGCCGGATATTGAAATTGCCGATGTGGCCTATGACTCCCGGAAGGTAAGCCAGGGGAGCCTTTTTGTGGCTATTTCCGGATTAAAGGCCGATGGGCATGCTTATATCCATGATGCTATCAGGCGTGGGGCTAAGGCAGTGGTAGTACAAAACGGTTTTAAACTGAATTCCACACCTACCGGCTTAAGCATAATCAGGGTTCCCAATACCCGCCAGGCCCTGGCCTGCATCGCCAGCGCCTACTATGGAGACATAACAAGGAGATTGTGCCTTGTAGGTATTACCGGCACTAATGGTAAGACGACCACATCTTACCTGATAGAATCTGTTTTAAGGGCCGCGGGTCTTTCTACCGGGGTTATTGGAACGGTTAATTATCGCTTTGGATGTGAGGTGCTGAAGGCGCCTTTCACCACACCTGAGTCCCTGGAGTTGCAAAAGCTTCTCCGCCGGATGGCTGATCAGAAGATAACGCACGTGGTTATGGAGGTGTCATCTCACGCCCTGGATCAGGAGAGGGTTGCGTCCTGCCGGTTTGATGTGGCGGTCTATACCAATTTATCGCGGGATCACCTGGATTATCATCACGACCTGGAGAATTATTTTCGTTGCAAGGAAAGGCTTTTTACCACAATTTTGGAGGAGAGCAGAAGGGTAAAGCGACCTTGCTCAGTTATTAATATCGACGATCCCTGGGGAAAGGAGTTGCTCAAGACCCAGCGGGACCTTCTTTTGACCTATGGACTAAGAGATCATGGGGCAGATATAACGGCACGGAACACATCTTTTACCCTGGATGGGATCGAGGCAGAGATAGTTACCCCAAAAGGGACCTTCGGCCTGCATTCAAAACTCCTGGGTGAGTACAACCTTTACAATATGCTGTCGGCCACAGGGGTAGGGCTGGCCCTGGGTCTTTCGTGCGAGGTTATAAAAAAAGGGATAGAGGCATTGAGCGCTGTGCCGGGACGCATGGATCGCATCGAGAATCCCTGTAAGGCCACGGTCTTAGTGGACTATGCCCATACTCCGGATGCCCTGGAAAAGGTCTTAAGCGCCGTACAGGCCCTTAATCCTAAAAGGCTTATCAGTGTATTTGGTTGCGGCGGTAATCGCGACCAGGGCAAGAGGCCCATTATGGGGCGGATAGCCGGCCAATTCAGCCAGATAGTAATAATAACTTCAGACAACCCTCGGGAGGAAGATCCTCTGGAGATTATCAGGCATATTGAAGAAGGAATAAAGGAATCTCCTTTGCGGCGAGTTGAGCCGGATAGCATCCTGGCTGGCCCGCCTGAGACGGGCTATGTCATTATGCCTGACCGACGTGAGGCTATCAGCCTGGCCTCGCGCGTGGCCCGGCCGGGAGATGCCATCGTCATTGCCGGCAAAGGCCATGAAGACTATCAGATCGTAAGAGGGAATATTTTATCCTTTGACGATCGGCTGGAGGTGAGGCATGCCTTTGGCAGTCTGTCTTGATACCGGGCGGGATATGAGAAGGCTAACCGCTTTAGATGTATTGTATGCTACAAAAGGGATGCTGCTCCAGGGCGGCACGGCCGTTTCTTTTGACCGTACGGCCATAGATTCCCGCGCGGCAAAAGAAGGAGATCTTTTTCTATGCCTGAAGGGGGAACGTTTTGACGGCCATGACTTTGTGTCAGAAGCGTTAGCTAAAGGTGTAAGCGGTATTTTAGTCCGTAAAGGCTGGTGGTCTGAGCAGGTAGGCCGGAACCTTTTTAC
>QYQD01000202.1 GCA_007280345.1 Deltaproteobacteria bacterium
GAATGGCCAGACAAATCGCGCCGATAGGAATACCCTTAATAAGCACAAAAGTGGTTTAGTCTGGCTCACGGGGCTCTCGGCGGGGGGCAAATCAACGATAGCACATGGTGTCGAGAAGAGGCTCTTTGAAAGGGGCGTTAGAACTTACGTGCTCGATGGTGATAATATCAGGCATGGTTTAAACCGCGACCTTAGTTTTAGAAGGGAAGACAGGAAAGAAAATATCCGGCGCATTGCGGAAGTAAGCAAACTTTTTGTGGACGCCGGAATTATCGTTTTAGCCTCGTTCATCACCCCTTATCCGGAAGATCGAAAATTCATTAGGGACACCTTTGAAGGTGATCATTTTTACCTGGTTCATGTTAAATGTTCCATCGAAACATGTATCCGAAGGGATCCCAAGGGAATGTACGCCAAGGCTTTAGGTGGCATTATAAAAGATTATACGGGTATCTCGGCACCTTACTTTCCGCCTGAGGACGCTGATCTAATCATTGATACCGAGGCTCATGATATCGAAGCCTCAGTTCAGTGTCTGGTAAACCTTCTCCATGACAGGGGTTTGATCCCGGGAATTAAGGCTTTTGATCCCTCTGAACGGCAGGAAAAAACGAGGGCTGAACAGCAAGAAATTACCTAATAAGGCGGCGGAGCATGACGCAGATGATTGGCGTAGGATTGGTAGGGTATGGCTATTGGGGCCCGAATCTGGCGCGCAACTTTTCCCAACAGCCAGGATGTAAATTATTGTGTATTTGCGAGAAGAGCAAAGACCGGGCAGAGCTTGCAGCCAGAACCTATCCCGGGGCCAAGGTAACCCATGATTACCAGGAATTACTGGGACACGCAGGCATCGACCTTCTCTTGATCGCGACGCCCGTTTCCGCCCATTTTCCCCTGGCCAAGGCCGCCTTGTTAGCCGGCAAAGACGTCCTGGTAGAAAAACCCCTGACTCGCACGGTTCAGGAAGCCGAAGAGTTAATCAGGATTTGTGAGGAAAATCAGCGTATTTTGATGGTTGATCATACCTTTCTCTTTACCGGAGCGGTGCAGAAAATAAAGGAAGTCATCGCAAAAGGTGAATTGGGGGAAATTTTATACATTGACTCGGTCCGGATCAACCTTGGCCTGTTTCAGCCCGATGTTAATGTGATCTATGATCTGGCGCCTCATGACCTCTCCATAATGGGTTATTTGCTGGATAAGGATCCGGCCATGGTGCAAGCCATGGGGGCCCGGCATGCAAGTGTGGCTCAGGAGCATATGGCTTACCTGCACCTAGAATTTGATGAAGGTCCCATAGCTCACTTCCATTTAAGCTGGCTCTCCCCAGTCAAGATCAGGCGAACGGTAATCGGCGGCACGGAAAAAATGATTGTCTATGATGACTTAGAAAGCAGTGAAAAAGTTAAAATCTACGACAAAGGTATCGTGGTTACGGCCCATGATGTTGATACCATCTACAAGACGAGAATCGATTACCGAACTGGCGATATGATTGCTCCCAAGCTGATTCACCGGGAAGCTTTAAATAGCGAGGCAGAACATATTCTCAACTGTGTTCGCCAGCGCACCACTCCCATCAGCGATGGCCGGGCCGGTTTAAGAGTAGTGCGCATATTAGAGGCCGCCCAACGATCCATGCAGAGCGGCGGTTCGCCCATTAAACTGGAGGGCCGATGATCGAAGCGCCTTTTATGAAAATCGGTAAGGATGTCAAAATTGGCAAAAACGTCAGGTTCTCCGGATACACCAACCTGTATGGCTGTGAAATTGGCGACGACTGCGTGATCGGTCCCTTTGTCGAAATCCAAAAAGGCGTGCGTCTGGGCCGATTAGTAAAACTCCAGAGCCACTCCTTTATATGTACCGGGGTGGTGATTGAAGACGAGGTCTTTATCGGCCATGGGGTCATGTTTATCAATGACCGCTTCCCGCGGGCCACAACCGAGACCGGAACCTTCAAAACCGAGGCGGATTGGGTCTGTGAACCGACGCTGGTCAAACGACGGGCCTCCATCGGCAGCAACGCCACGATTTTATGCGGGGTGACCATTGGAGAAGAAGCGGTCATTGGGGCCGGGAGTGTGGTCACCCGGGATGTGCCACCCCGGGTGATTGTTGCCGGTAATCCGGCTCGAGTGCTGCGCTCTTCCGAGTAACCTCATTTTTCCCTTAACCTTCTGCGCCTGGAAACTATGAATACCAACAAGGACGTCATTCCCTTTCTGGACCTCATCGCTCAACACTCTCCTCTCAAAGACGAATTGATGCAGGTGATGTCCGGGGCTATCGATTCCGCCGGTTTTATCGGCGGGCCCCTGGTTTCAGGCTTTGAAGCCGACTTTGCCCGGTACGTCCGGACCCAATATGCCGTTGGCGTGGGCAGCGGTACCGACGCTTTGCGCCTGGCGCTTATGGCCCTGGGAATCGGTGGGGGGGCCAGAGTAATTACGGTTCCCAATACTTTTATCGCCACCACGGAAGCCATTTCACAGGCTGGGGCACAGATTGATTTTGTCGATGTTGATGGGGATACCTGTCTGATGGATCCCAATAGCCTGGAAGATTTTCTCAATGATTGCTTCGCCAAGAGAAAACCGGCGGAAAGGCCGGTGGCCATCGTCCCGGTGCATCTCTATGGCCAATGCGCCGATATGGATGCCATTCAGGACCTGGCGAAAAGATATGAGCTAAAGGTCCTGGAGGACGCCGCCCAGGCTCATGGAGCCACCTATAAAGGTAAATCTGCCGGTGGCCTGGGAGAGGCCGCGGCCTTCAGCTTCTATCCCGGTAAGAACCTGGGAGCCTTGGGCGAAGCTGGAGCTGTAACGACCGATGATCGCTCCGTGGCCGAGAAAGTTCAGATACTCAGGGATCATGGCCAACATATGAAATATTACCATAGCATGGAAGGGTATAACAGCCGCCTCGATGCCATTCAGGCCGGCTTTCTGCGGGTTAAACTGCATTACCTGGATGAATGGAATGACAAGCGCCGCCAGATCGCGGCGATCTATGACCAGTCCTTTGTCGGGGTTGATGAGGTGCGGCCGATTAAAATCGCTCCTGGCAATGTCTCTTGCTATCATCTCTATGTAATTCGAGTGAAAGAACGAGATGCCCTCCAGGTCAAGTTAAAGGAAGCTGGCATAATGACGGGGCTGCACTACCCATTGCCTCTGCATTTGCAGGAGTGCTATAAAACCCTGGGTTTTGGTAAAGGGGCCTTCCCCCGGGCTGAGAAAGCCGCGTCAGAATTATTAAGTCTGCCCATTTATCCATCTATGCGGCTGGAGCAGGCAGCCAGGGTTGCGCAGAAAGTAAAGCAATTTGTCTCAGTCCTATGAAAATCCGCCATAGCCGAGTAATTGTCACTGGTGGAGCCGGCTTTATCGGCAGCCACCTGGTTGACCGGTTGCTGGACGTCGATAATGAAGTCCTGGTCATAGATGACTTTTCCAGCGGTTCCTGGAATAATCTGGCCCAGCATCGAAGCAATGCGCGTCTCCAGGTTGAAGAAGCGGATATATTGGATGAGCAATTGATGAGGCGGTTACACCATGGATCGCAATTTGTTTTTCACTTGGCTACCCGGAATGTGCGCCTCAGCTTGCTTCAACCCACGATAGTCCATGAGGTCAATACTACTGGCACGTTGAATATCCTTAAAGCCGCTGCCGCCGCCGGAGTAAAGGGCTTTCTTTATTGCTCCAGTTCCGAAGTTAACGGTACCGCGGTTCAGGTTCCCATGACGGAAGATTATCACTTCCGGCCTGAAACGATATACGGCGCTTCCAAGCTGGCCGGTGAATATTACACCCAGGTCTTTCAGAGGTCCGGATGGCTTAAGACCGTTATTGCCCGTCCCCATAATAATTACGGTCCCCGAGAACATTACGCCGGGATTCTGGGTGAGGTTATTCCCCGCTTCATCCTTCTGGCCCTTGCCGGGAAAGCGCCGATTATCTTTGGTGATGGAAAGCAAACCCGGGATTTTACTTACGTTACCGAGACCGCAGATTTTTTGGTGAGGCTCCTTGAGTCGGACGAAGCGGTCGGGGTAACCTTTAATATTTGCCGCGGCGAAGAAGTCTCCATCTCCGAGATCGCTGGGCTGATCATCAACCTGGTTAATCCCAGCCTTGTGCCCCAATATTTGCCGAACCGGCCGGGCGATGTGCTGAGGCTCTGCGGAGATCCTACCCGTCTGCGGCTGACCTTGGGCTCGTCTCCGAGTATTTCTATTCTAGCCGGGCTTAAGGAGACCGTTGCCTGGTTTCGGCGGCAGGTTCCCCATGCCCCCGAGGTGTTGGCTGATTTGCAGGCGAAAAATTGGACCATGGTAGAAGCTGAACCCTGGATGCCCTCGGCCGCGGAAAAGGGGAAGTGAAAGGGCTGTTTTCTAGATCTACGTATGAGGCAGATACCCCTAATAATTCCCTGGCTTGGTGAAGAAGAAGTTCAGGCCGCCCAAAAGGCCATTTTATCCGGCTGGGTTACCCAGGGGCCGCAGGTCAAGGCCTTTGAAGACGCCTTTGCGGCCTATACCGGCGCCGCGCATGCCTGTGCCGTCTCCAGTTGCACCACCGCCCTCCATCTGGCCTTATTGACCGTCGGGGTTAAGCCCGGTGATGTGGTCATCACGGTCAGCCACTCCTTCATTGCCACCGCCAATTCTATTCGTCATTGCCAGGCCGAACCGGTTTTCATTGACGTTGACCCGGCAACTTTTAATCTTGACCCGGCAGAATTGTCCCGCTGCCTGGCAGAAGATTTTGAAGTCAGGGATAATAATCTCTGGTACCGGGATGTGGCCAAATTAATTACCGGGGATAGTCCGCTGCGGGGCCGAACCGCCCCGCTGGGCAGACTTGCCGCGCTCCTGATCGTCCACCAGGTAGGCCTTCCCGCAGACCTGGAGCGCCTCCTGACCCTTGCCCAGCAGTACCGCATACCCGTGGTGGAAGACGCGGCGTGCGCCATTGGCAGTGAAATCAGTTTTCCTGACGGGGCCGGGTGGGAAAAGATCGGCCGGCCTCATGGCGATGTGGCCTGCTTCAGTTTCCATCCCCGCAAGATCATTACCACCGGCGACGGCGGCATGCTTACTACTGACAGTCCCCAATACGATCAGGTCTTCCGCTTACTGCGCCACCACGGTATGGACATACCCGATTTGTTGCGGCATCAGGCCGGCGAAGTTATTTTTGAAAAGTATCGCCTCACCGGTTTCAATTACCGGATGACAGACATCCAGGCCGCCATCGGGATCGAACAAGTGCGGCGGTTACCCGAAATTATTCGCCGGCGGCGAACTCTCGCCCATTTCTATCATCAAGATCTCGCATCGGTGAGAGGGATCAACCTTCCGGTTGAGCCGCCCTATGCGCGAACCAACTGGCAAAGTTACATTATTTATTTGGAAGACCCGACGCGGCAGAAGGCGATCATGGAAGGGTTGCTCAAGAAGGGTATAAGCTCCCGACGAGGCATCATGTGCGCCCATCGGGAGGAGCCTTATTGCGGTTCCTGGCCGGCGGGGTCTTTGCCTAACAGTGAAGCGGCCCAGGATCGGGGCATCATTCTGCCGATGCATCCTTTGATGCCCGAAAACGATATTGAATACGTCGTCTCAGCCCTGCGGATTCTTATGGTATGAAAACCTCCCTGGCGCGTTTGCAAAAACTGAAATCCGTGCTGGCTTGCCCAGCCTGCCAGGGGGCTCTAAACTTTAGGGACACGGAGGCTGTCTGTCTCGGTTGTGCGGCGCGGTATCCCATTCGCCAGGGAAAGATTTACCTTATCCAGGTTTCCGGGCGCGGTGACGAACTTGATACCCTCAAAGGCCGCCTGAAAAATTGGTTGGGAAATTATTACTATCGCATTGGTGTTAATGTTATAGCCCCTACTTATCCATTCAATTATCTCCGGAAGGTTCGGGAGTTCTTTGACCCTGAAAGTCAACTAGTTGTAGATCTGGGCTGTGGCAATCACCGGATCGATGAAAATATCATAGGATTGGATTTATTCGATTACGCCGCCGTAGATGTCGTATGCGACCTGAACCGCCTCCCCTTTAAACCTGACAGTGTGGATGGATTTATCTCTCGCAGCGTGTTGGAACATGTGCCGGAGCCGGTCGCCATTGTCAGACAATTGCACGGCAAGACCAAGCCGGGAGGCTATGGCATTCATTTAATACCATTTCTCTTTCCTTTCCATGCTTCACCTTACGATTATACGAGATTTACCCATGCAGGCCAGAAGATCCTGTTCCGGGAATGGCAGATGGTAGAACAAACGAACCCTACCGGACCGATAACCCTTGGCTTGCTGTGCCTCATCGAATTCCTGTCGATAGTGCTCAGCCTCGGTAACCCCAAAGTAAAAGGCTATGTTTACTTATTGCTCTGTGCAGGGTTATTTCCTTTAAAGTACCTGGATGTCCTTTTTGTGAATCGGAAGAGTTTTTTAGCGATGGCTCCTTCGATTCTGGCGGTGGTGCGCAAACATGAGCATTAACCCGAAGCCTGATTTCATCATTGCCGGAGCTCCGCGTTCCGGGACAACCTGGCTCTACCATCTCTTGGATCGCCACCCGCAAATATTTATGAATAAGCCGATCAAACCGGAGCCGAAGTTCTTCTTGATTGATGAGATATATCAGTCAGGCATGGAGCACTATCTTCAGAGTTATTTTCTCAATGCGCCTGAAGAAAAGATGTGGGGTGAAAAGAGCACTAACTATTTGGAAAGCTCGGTGGCCGCGGCGCGTATTTATCAGGACTTGCCCGGAATTAAATTAATTTTTATCTTGCGCAACCCTGTCGACCGGGCCTTTTCCAATTACCTGTGGTCCAGGATGAATGGCCTGGAGGAGGAGGATTTTGCCACTGCTATAGACCAGGAAGAACTGCGCTCCCGAAATCTTCCGGAAAACTTGAAATATGCCCGCCCCTTCGATTATTTTGCGCGAGGGCTCTATGTTAAGCTCTTGCGCCCTTACTTCGACTTATTCCCCTCAGACCAAATTCTGGTTCTGAAATTTGAAGATATCGCCATTGACCCGGGCAAACTCACCGCCTGTATCCACCAGTTCTTGGGAGTGCAGGTTCATCCGCAGGATTGGCAGGGAATGGGGGTAATCAATCCGTCCCAAAAAGATGACCTGGAATTGCCGGCAGAAGTCCGCACGATGTTGAATGAACGGTATGCCGAGCCGAATCAGCAGTTGTCCGAACTCCTGGGGGCTGATTTAGAGGTTTGGAATGTTAGCGAATAACCACAAAAAAACACCTCCCCGGATAATCATTTTGACCCCGGTTTATAATGAAGAAGAGGCCCTGCCATTATTTAAAAACGCAGTTACCGAGGTTTTGTTCTCCAATAAAAATTACGATTTTAGGGTCTTATTCATTGACGATGGCAGTATTGACCGGAGTTGGGAAGTTATTCGAAATATCTGCAAACAAGATGAGCGTTTTAAAGGTATCCGCCTTTCCCGTAATTATGGGGCGCATGTTGCTTTGAGCGCCGGTTTTATGAACTCTCAAGGGGACGCCATCGCGATCCTGGCCTGCGACCTGCAAGACCCTCCCGAGGTCATTCTGAGGTTCCTGGAAAAATGGCAAGCGGGGGCGCAGATAGTCTGGGGCCGGCGGCTGACCCGGGAGGATGACCGGTGGCGGACTCTTGCCAGCCATGTCTTCTATAAGCTCATCCGTCGATTTGCCATGCCGCGCCGATCCCAGTTTACTACCGGGAGCTTTTTGTTGGTGGATCACCTTGTCGTTAATTGCCTGAAGCAGTTTCACGAACACAACCGGATTACCTTCGCCCTGGTAGCCTGGACCGGATTTGAACAAGCCACGGTTGACTATGACCGCAAACAGCGCGTGGCCGGCAAGACCGGCTGGAGTTTCAGCAAGATGATAAAGGCCATGTATGATACCTTTATCGGTTTCTCGTTACTGCCCATCAGACTAATGACCATCGTCGGCGCCGTGGTTTCGGCCCTCACCCTGCCGATTGCCATATATCTGGTCTATAGCTGGCTGGTGGGGGAACCTCTTATGGGCTGGACCAGTTTAATGCTGGCGGTGGTCTTGCTCTTCGGCATTCAGTTTCTCTTTATGAGCATTTCGGGGGAATATCTGTATAGGATCTATTCTGAGTCTGTGCGCCGCCCGCTCTATTTTATCAGTGATAAAACCGAGTAAATCCCAGGAGTCGCCAAGCAACGCATGGAAGAACTTATTGCCGTCCGGGTTCAGGAGGCCTCGGGCGTTTCCCCCCATCTGCTTTGGGCTCGGGGCGGCACCTTTCACCTGCCCTCTTCTTTAGTGGAAAGATATGGACTGGGTGAGCCTTTGTCGGCGGACGGCAGCCTGCAGATCTCTCCAAAGATGGCCGGTATTGCAGTCTCCTATGGTGCGGAGCTGCGTTTGCGCCGCGCCTTTACCGAAAAGCCACCCTGGTCTTGCCGGTTACCGGTTTCTTATCAAATAATTCCCCCCCGGCTCAGGAGCCTGCTCGCCTCCGCCCTGGGCTTTTGGCAGCGTCACCAGGTCTCCCGGTGGGCTGCTTTTCCCGGTTGGCCCCTGGATCTCAGTGCAGATTTTTTGGAAGATTGGGAGAGCGGCCATCCTGGCTGTTTTGCCTCCGGGCCCACCCCGGTTATACTCACCCATGACCTGGATTCAGCCGAAGGCTTGGCAAACCTGGTCAAATGGTTTTTGGAGGCCGAAGAGGCCGTGGGGGCCCGCTCTACCAATTTTGTGGTCCCCTGTGCCTGGCCCCTGGATCATAGCCTGCTGGGCCAGGTCCATAAGCGGGGCCACGAAATCGGGGTCCACGGCTACGACCACAGCAACCGGACCCCCTTCCTGGATGGAGAGACGCGGCGTCGCCGCCTGACTGAGGCGCGGGATTTGCTGGAGCGCTATGGCGCGGTGGGCTATCGGGCCCCGTCGCTTTTCCGGACTGAGGCGCTCTTGAAAGATCTGGCCGGGCTATACACATACGACAGCAGCATCCCCACCTCCGGGGGCCTCTTCCCGGTTCCCAATAACGGCTGTGCCAGCGCCCGCCCCTTTCGTCTGGGAGGCATCATGGAAATACCGCTGAGCCTGCCCCGGGACGGCAGCCTGCGATTTTTGGGATATTCCCCTGATCAGGTGCTCGATCTCTGGATTGATTGCGCCCAAAAGATCGCGGCTTCCGGCGGGGTAGTGGTACTTCTCACTCACTGTGAGAGTCGTTTCAGCGGCAATGCCGCGATGCTCCATACCTATCGCGGTTTCCTGAAATTCGTCGCCTCTTCCGGGGATTTTGCCTTCAGTTCCATGGTGGAGGTCGTGCAACGGGCTCATAATTTCGCATCGCCGGAGAGTGTTGCCAATATCAGCCACGATAAACCTGTATTAAGCAGTTAATTGTATTGATATTAAGTAACATAATTGACATTAAAAATAATAATAATAA
>QYQD01000151.1 GCA_007280345.1 Deltaproteobacteria bacterium
AAGAATTAGGCTTTAGGAAGGTTAGTGAAAAGCCCTGCCGGTACTGACCGTTATCTGCCATTGCGGGCAGGCCAAATTTACAAGAAAAAAGGTTCAAACTAAAAAGGAGGGCGACCGTTAAACACTCGCTCTTAGTGTAAACATAAACAACAAAAACACAAAGGAGGAGCCAAAAAATGGCAAATGTAACACAATATCATGTTTTGTTTTATGGTACCTCAGATGGGTATCAAGATTGTCGAGCACAGATTACTCCCTATGAAGGTAATAATGTGCTTGGTTATATCAGGTTTCACGATTCCGGAATGCCTTTCCCAAACGACAGTCAATCAGGAGGGAAAATTATCATGCACTTACCCTCTACGATGTTTGAGAATGTGATTGATATCCTAAGGAACGAAAAACCTATCAATTACTACTTTGCCTCGGGCCATGCTTTTCTTGGGACATCAACAGAACCAGTTGGAGAGGGTGAGTAGTAAAAAGATTGATATTGTAGCCAAGCAAAACAGTCGCCTAACAACAGATTGGCGTTGATACCCTTTGGGAAATCGGCAGGTTTTATTACCAAATTCTGATAAGGAAGAAGCCTGCCGACTTCGCCAATCCTTAACGTAGAGGACGCTGGACCATCCGGGGAGATCAAGAACATGGTCAAGTTGTTATTACATTTAAGGATGGGAGAGAGGTTGTGGTTGAATATCAAGTCCACATAGAAAAAGGAAAGACATATTGGCGTGAGTACTGGTTTAATGGAGAACTGTACGGGAAGCAATAACTAACAACATGGCGGCAGATATATTCTTTTCCGTAGCCGGGAAACAACAGGAGGAAAAGATGATTGGTATCAAGAGGCTCGCTGATTTTCAGGATCATTTTTTCAACATCGCCAAGGGGAAAAGTGCGGAGCTAATAAAAGGAAAATTGGACGAGGAGTTAGGTTCAGGTAAAGATTTTCCCGTATCAATCAAGGCCGACTTCTGCCTGCTTATAAACGAAATAAACGACTTGAAGGGGGCGGGAAGTCTTCTGGAGGGCGTTACCAAAGAGTTACAAAATGATTTTAAGGAGCTTATCAACAGTACAAGTTTCGATGACTTTGTTGACAACTTCAGGGAGCTGGTCACGGTTGACCAGTTGAAAAAAGCGCCCGACGTCTTGCGTGGTATCGTCCACATGGAAATAGGGCTGGTTTTATCGTTTATCACCGTCCTGAAGAACTTCGAAGGGCTTCAGATGGAAGATTATGCAGAGAGCCTTAATCAGTACTTCTTTTCGCAGGATGGCTACAAAACCGTATCCGGAGATCTGATTATGCGGCCCCGGTTTCCCAAGGTCCGCAATTTGGAGGACGCAAGGGGAATCGGTAACCAGATCAATGCCGAACGTTATATCCGGGATATAACCAGGATCGTCGTAGAAACTTCCGGCGACGCACTGTATGGTCTCAGGCCCCGCTACGTCAGGCTTGTTCAGCAGTATCAGGAGGATTCCAGGAAGAAACTCATAGACTGGTTTGATTCATTTGGAGACCTGGCGGAGGCCTCGCTGCTACCGGCCGTTGAAGGTATAATCAACGGGGCCTTTAACCTTAGCTTAAATCCGCTGGCAGCCGCAGCCATAGGGACGTTTTGCTCGGTTACCGCACGAAAGGCCACGGAGCATTCATATCTTGCTCTTTTGAGGATAATATAAAGAGGTTATAGACACACGGAACTTTCAGGCGTAAGATATTTAACAGGAGGAAGCAGCCATGTTAGCGAAACCCTTTGCAGAATCCCCCTCGGCTTGCCGCGGGGTGCCATATTTTATTTATTGACACACAGTCTTGAGTCTGGTAAACGTAACGCAATATGAAAACTTATGACGGCATAATTTTACGCTGGTGGTGGAGTGGATTGATATAGGGTGAGGTGTACCCACTTCCAGGTTATTAACATACATGCCGTCCAATAAACCGTGGGTCATCTCCAAATGACCTGCGGTTTTTTTATTGTATTGTAACTGCTCAAGTAGCCACCAAGGCACCAAGACACAAAAGAAATAAATCCCTAATGTTGGTGACTTGGCGTCTTAGTGGCTGAATAGTTGCTTTTTATTAAGGGGAAAATGTATTCACCAACTTTCGAACAATTTAAGCAACTCGCTCAGCAAGGGAATCTCATCCCGGTCTATCGGGACATCCTTGCGGATATGGAGACCCCTCTTTCCATTTACCGTAAGCTGGAAGAGGGGAAATATTCCTTTCTCCTGGAGAGCATGGAGGGCGGGGAAAAATGGGGGCGTTATAGCTTTATTGGCCTAAACCCCTCGGTCATAATCCGGGCCAGGGGCGACAGATTGGAACGCCTCGACGCCGCCGGTGAAGTTCATGCTGAAACCGGGAACCCCGTCCTGTTCCTGCGAAAGGTCTTGTCGGCTTACAAGCCCGTGGTATTTGACGGCCTGCCCCGTTTTTTTGGCGGCGCTGTGGGTTACCTCGGTTATGACACCGTCCGTTTTATAGAGGCCATCCCGGAGACAAATCCGGACGTGCTTGGCTTCTACGATATGGTCTTTGTAATCTGTGACCAGATCCTCATCTATGATACCTTCAACCAGTCTCTTAAGGTCATAACGAATGTGCACATCAAGGAAGGCGATGATCTGCAATCGCTTTATGATCAGGCCATAGCCGGGATAGACGGCATTATTGACAGACTGCGCAGGACACCGGTCCCGCAGTCAGGGGACATTTCTCAAGATGATCTTCCTATATCAGCCAACATGTCGCCTGCGGACTTTAAAAATATGGTCAGAAAGGCCAAGGAGTATATCCGGGCGGGAGACATCATTCAGGTGGTGCTGGCTCAGCGTTTTCAGACGACGTGGCAATCAGAGCCCTTTTCGGTTTATCGGGCGCTGCGTAAAATAAATCCCTCGCCGTACCTCTTTTACCTCCGTTTTGATGACGAATATCTCATCGGCTCTTCACCGGAGGTCCTGGTACGGCTGGAGAACCGGAAAATAGAGGTCCGGCCCATTGCCGGGACGCGACCCCGCGGGACAAACGAGGAGGAAGATCTTCGGCTGGAACAAGAACTCCTGGACGACCCCAAGGAACGCGCCGAGCATATAATGCTGGTTGACCTGGGGCGGAATGATGTGGGCCGGGTAGCCGGATACGGCAGCGTAGAGGTAAACGAACTGATGGCTATTGAACGGTATTCACACGTAATGCATATCGTCTCTAATGTACGCGGCCTGTTAAAAGAAGGCAAGGATGCCTTTGACGTCTTTGCCGCCACATTTCCGGCCGGCACAGTAAGCGGCGCCCCAAAGGTGCGGGCCATGGAAATCATTGAAGAACTGGAGCCGGACCGCCGCGGGCCGTACGCCGGTGCGGTCGGTTATTTCAGCTTTTCCGGCAACATGGATTTGTGTATCGCCATCCGCACGCTGCTCATTAAAAATGGACGGATAAGTGTCCAGGCCGGAGCGGGGATTGTGGCCGATTCTGACCCGGAGAAGGAGTATCAGGAGACGGTAAACAAGGCACGCGGTATGCTGAGGGCTATCGAATGGGCAAAAAAAGGATTGGAATAGGCGATGATATTCGTCCTCGATAATTACGATTCCTTTACTTATAATCTCGTTCAGGCCTTTGGCGAGATGGGTGAAGACTTGATCGTGGAGCGCAACGATAAGATCGACCTCCAGGGGATTGAAAAACTTTCTCCCTCACACCTGGTCATCTCTCCCGGGCCGTGTTCCCCGGAAGAGGCCGGCATTTCTGTGGCAGCTATCAGGTATTTTGCCGGCCGGCTGCCCATACTCGGGGTCTGCCTGGGGCATCAGTCCATAGGCGCAGCCTTTGGCGGCCGCATAGTGCGCGCCGAAAGGCTAATGCACGGCAAGACCTCCCTGATTTATCACGATGGTAAAACGATTTTTGAGGGGCTGCCGCTGCCCTTTGAGGCCACCCGCTATCACTCGCTTATTGTAGAGAAAGAGTCCCTGCCCGATTGTCTGGAGATAACCGCCTGGACCGAAGAGGGAGAAATCATGGGCCTTCGGCACAAAGATCTTATCATAGAAGGGGTACAATTCCACCCCGAATCAATCCTGACCAGAGAGGGACCGAGACTCCTGAAGAATTTTACAAGACTGTCCGGGGGGAGGAGATGACTGTGATCAAGGAAGCGCTGGCCCGGGTAGTTAATCGGCAGGACTTAAGCGAAGAGGAAATGATAGTGGTTATGGAAGAGATCATGAGCGGCGCCTGTATGCCGGCCCAAATAGGGGCCTTTATCACGGCCTTGCGCATGAAGGGTGAATCCGTGGCGGAAATAACCGGAGCGGCCCGCGTCATGCGGGAAAAAGCCACCCGGATTAAGGTTGAGGCAGAGATAGTGGTGGACACCTGCGGCACCGGCGGTGACGCCTCTAATACCTTCAATGTTTCTACAACTGCCGCCTTTATAATAGCTGCATCGGGAGTGAAGGTGGCTAAACACGGCAATCGGGCGGTTTCTTCGCGATGCGGGAGCGCCGATATCTTAGAGGCGCTGGGGGCTAATCTTGACCTTTCGCCCGCGCTGGTGGCCGCCGCAATCGGCGCGGTCGGCTTTGGATTCCTTTTTGCCCCCAAACTGCACCTGGCCATGAAGCATGCCATCGGCCCGCGGCGGGAGATAGGCCTGCGCACTATATTCAACATCCTGGGGCCGCTCACCAACCCGGCCGGGGCCAATGTCCAGGTCTTGGGCGTCTATGATGGCAACCTGACCAATACCCTGGCCACCGTCCTCAAGAACCTTGGTAGTAGGGCGGCTATGGTGGTCTTTGGTGAAGGGGGATTCGACGAGTTGAGCATAGTCGGGCCTACCCGGATAAGCGAACTCAAAGGAGGCGCTGTCCGCGATTACGTCGTGCAGCCGGATGATTTTGGCCTCAAAAGGGCTACTCCGGCGGAGATTGCCGGTGGTGATGCGGCAAAGAATGTACAGATTGTGCACTCCATCTTTGCCGGAGAAAAAGGCGCCTGCCGGGATATGGTAGTTCTTAATGCGGCTGCCGCCCTGGCTATTAGCGGTAAGGCCAGGGACATGCCCGAGGGCGTAAGAATGGCCGAGGAACTTATAGATAGCGGTGCAGCAGGCAAAAAACTTGAGGAGTACATCACGTTTTCCCGGAAAGCGGCGTAAGATGGGAAGGCTGATGGCTGATGGTTCATAGCTCATGGCTGAAAGCTCAAAGCTGAAAGTCCCGTAGGACAGGCGTCCCGCCTGTCAAGAAGCTGATAGCTGAAAGCCTGAAGGTTACTATGATCTTAGATAAGATCGTTGCACATAAGAGACTTGAGGTGGCCCGGCGTAAGGAGGAAGAACCCGTTCCTGTCTTGATGCAGGAGATAGGCCTCCTGGCCACACCGCGTTCATTGAGCGGCGCCCTTACTGCAGGTGGCGGAATAAATATAATTGCCGAGATAAAGCGGGCTTCACCCTCTGCCGGCATAATAGCCGGCAACATAGACCCGTCGTCTGTCGCTACGGAATATGAGATGGGCGGGGCAGCGGCCATTTCGGTATTGACGGACAGAGAATTTTTTGCCGGTGACATTGCCTTTTTGCCCCAGGTCAGGCGAACGGTCTTCTTGCCCGTGCTTCGTAAGGATTTCCTCATAGACCCCTACCAGGTCTATGAGGCCAGGGCCTACGGGGCGGATGCCGTCCTGCTCATTGCCGCCATCCTTGGAGACAGGGAGCTGAAGTCGCTTCTTGATTTGACACATGGGCTGGGGATGGAGTCCCTGGTTGAGGTGCATGATGAGCCTGAACTCCTTCGGGTACTGGAAACCGGGGCCAGAGTAATCGGCATCAATAATCGGAACCTCAAGGACTTTACAGTATCGCTGGAAACTACCTTTAACCTTTGCCTTAAGATACCGGCGGGGAAGGTAATAGTCAGTGAGAGCGGGATTAAAACCCGGGCCGACATTGTCCGGCTGGAGGAGGCCGGGATCCAGGCGGTTTTGATCGGCGAGACCTTGATGCGGGCCCCGGACAGGACAAAAGCGGTTATGGAGCTGTTAGGAAAAAGTGATCAGGATAAAGGTGTGCGGTATCACTAATATTGAGGATGCGCTGGCGGCCCAGGCCCTTGGGGCAGACGCCATAGGGATGGTATTTGCCAAAAGCCCTCGCCGGGTGGAGAAAGAACAAGCCCGGGAGATCGTCCAGGCCCTGCCTCCCTTTGTGCATTTGGTTGGGGTTTTCGTGGATGAAGAAAAGGGCGTGATAGAAGACATAGCTGATTTTTGCCGGTTGACGGTCTTGCAGTTCCACGGGGCGGAATCCCCTGAGTATTGTGCAGGATTTGGCAGGCGTGTAATTAAAGCCTTTCGTATAAGCCAGAGAGAAGATATCGAACGCATGAAACCGTACCAGGGTAAGGTGAACGCATTTCTTTTAGATACTTATCATCCCGTGCTTGCCGGCGGTACAGGGCAGACCTTTGATTGGGACATGGCTAAAGAGGCCGGAAAGATCGGGCCGATTATCCTGGCCGGCGGCCTTAATCCGGACAATGTCGAGGCCGCTATCCGGGCTGTTAAGCCTTATGCGGTTGATGTGAGCAGCGGCGTGGAGATGTCGCCGGGCAAGAAGGATCATAACAGGATACGGCTGGTTATAGAACGGGCGCAGCAAGCGGAAATCATCTAAACCGCGTGTCTTCTGTATTCTTTTTAAAGGCTGTCTCTGATACCACACTGACG
>QYQD01000077.1 GCA_007280345.1 Deltaproteobacteria bacterium
CGCGGTTGCCCAATCACCCCGCAGACACGGCGTTCCGACACCGGTAGAGCCTTCCGGATATGCTCGATGCATTGCCGGCGACGGGTCGGGCTTAAAAGTTTCCCCTTACCGCCTCCTGGAGGATCATTTGGCCAGGGTGAGATCCGATACCGCCCGTCTCAGCCGGGCATTCTCTTGTTCCAAAGCTTTGAGCCGCTTGGCCTGCTCAACTTTTAAACCACCATACTCCCGGCGCCAGCGATAGAAGGTCTGTTCGGCAATGCCCAAGGGACGGCAAACCTGGGCCGCGGTCTCCCCCTGGGCCAAGGCCACTTCTGCTTCGCGCAGCTTCCCGATGATCTGCTCCGGTGTATAACGTTTCTTACCCATCTCTCTGCCTCCCTTTGATCCACCACTCTGACATAACTTGTGGATCAGTTTTTGGGGAGCAGGTCATCTGAACCTCCTTTAGCGGGCGAATCTTTTCCTCATTGGGCCGATAAAACGGCAACCGCAAGAATCCGAAAAACTCGCCCATTCCATAGGATAAATGCAAAGCGAACATGGCTATTGGAAATGCAAATACTTGCCAGAGGTTAAGCCCGCGGTTAGCGCTTGTAAATAAACCGCAGACTGCATAGATTGTTATTAGGCTGATCAACAGCCACCAAAATATTTGCCGCTCGATGCCGGCTGTGGCTAATCCGATTATGAGTAATACAAATCCGAGTGGGGCGAAATACCTCCAAGAGAAGTTATTTCCCTTTTGATGCTTCAACATAAGCACGAGCCACTGACCCCGCCGGAACATCTGTCGCCACAGTTTGCCTAATGTTGTCCTGCTGTAGTAGGTGGAATTAATTTTGGGGTCGAAGTGTAAAATCTTGCCTGATGCCCTCAACCGTGCATGACACACATTGTCCTGGTTCACATCTAGCCCTTCATCAAATCCACCGATATCAATAAAATCCTGTCGTTTATATAGACCAAAAACTACCGTGTCACTTGGACCCGCGGGTCCTCCGACACGAAAATTACTGCTGCCGACACCGATTCTGGTGGAGAGCAGAACGGCAATTATTCGCCCCCAGAATCCCTCTCCCAAAGTCAGAAGACGACCACCAACAGCAGATACTTCCGGGTGCTCACGTAACACATCCAAATTTGATTCTAAAAAATCACTCGGAACTAAGGCATGCGCATCGGGGCGAATTACATAGATTCCGCGCGCTGATAGAATACCGATATTCCAACCACAGGACAATGTTAGTCGAGGATTATCCAGCAGTTGTATTTCCATGGCTGGATTGTCACGTATTATTGCCTCGATAATTTGCCTGGATCTATCTGTACTCATACTGTCTACTACAATAATTTCGTATAGATGCTGAGGCAGCGTTTGCCCTATCATGGCCTTAAGGCATTGTTCAATATAATCTTCCTCATTACGTACAACGACCAAAAAAGATATCAAAAACTTTTTATCATTCATATCGATTAATTTTACCTTCTTGGAACGCTGCTGTCTCAGTGAAAGCTATAAGAATATTATTAGCAGAGCTTACCATCTACGGTCTCATTTCTGTCTGCTCCATTATTTTTATTATCTAATGATTTTTGGATGTGTCGCATCAAACTATTGAACCGGTTATCCCAATCTGCTTCTTGTGCAAATGCAATTCTCTCGTTTAAGCGTTGAGGCGTCTCACTGATAAGAAGATTATTGATAACATCCAAAGCTGTTTCGATAGAATAGCCAATATGATAGATTACATTTTCATATCGATTAAGGCCGGTTAAACCAGAAACCAGCAAGGGCTTACTCGTGGCCAAACATTCGAAAAATTTTGCGGGGATAACACCCCTCATATAAGGGCTATCCAAATATGCCAATAGCAAAATATCAGCGTCCCGTAATACAGAAGGCAAAACATGATTTGGCACAGGAGGACATACCTCAACATTAGTTGGAATAAGATGCTTGATGGACGAAGAAACAGTACCTATAAGGACTACTCTATACCCCAAAGAGGCCAATTCACCGTAAAGCCTCAAATTCAGATGGGGGCCTATTCCACCAAAATAGTATATCGCTCTACGTCTAATAGCCTCGTCTCCCCGGAAAGATACTCGAAAATGATCATAATCTACTCCAGGGGGAGAAGGGTGAACCTGACGACCATTAGATAATCTAGTTAATCTGGAAATATTATAATTAGAATCTGCGAATAGCACATCGGACTTTTTAATGAGCTCCAACTCGGATTTTAGCAAATCCCTAAGTACCACATCGTCATCGTAATTATGGTCATTTACATAAGCAACGAGTTTTGGATTAATCATATCAATTAAATCAATCGTGTTATATGTGGGCACGTAAGCCATCAAAATTGGTGACATGAGCCCTAATGAAGATATAGTTGCTTTTATTAGTATTCTATTTATAGGTCTCAGTATTTGATAAGGTGGCAACCAAATAGGGGAAATTACATGCAATCCAGGGGGAATATGATGTGGAGTTGTTCTTGCTTCTTTGCTGAGGAAACGTACTTTAAAATGATCCATTCTGGGAGAAGTCTGGAGTGTCCTGTTAAAAAAGAATACCTCATACCCCTGTGATAAAAATTTACACGCAAACTGCTGGCGCTGATACCATAAATTATTCCAATCGTTAGAGGATAAAATTACGATTTGCCTTTGGGTTAACATATAAACTCACTCCTGTCCCGTAGAAATTACTTGCGATAGCAAGTAAAGCAGCCCCATCACAGCCAACAATGCCATAATGCTTAGCTAAAAACCTTAATATTGAAGGGAGTTATGGAGCTTATGGCGCATTGTAGCACACTCATGGGTCAATTACTACAACTCATACCGAGACATGTTTTCGATCACCTGGTGGACAGCCATGCATGGCAAGGACTGACCCCCCGAAAATTCACCTATTGGTCCCACCTGGGGGCCATGATCTTTGGCCAGCGGAGCGCCCGCAAAAGTCTGCGGGACCTGGTGTTCAGAGTGAACCGGCAAGTCCGCAAATGCAATCACCTAACAGGCTGTTGAAAAACCAACAAAATCTATCTGTATCTCCTGTTTCAGGATAACCTCGGCACCGCTATGATGGGCAAATTCACTGATAGATCTTGGCTGCTTACTCCTTCGGTTGCCGGTTACCGGGAGAATTATTGCCTCCCCGGTATCCTTTTCGGTTCAAGGAGAAGGCGCTGCCGTCAGGTTACGTATTCGCACCAGATTGTAAGCCGCGGCGGTAAGGGTGAACATCCAGCCCACCCGTTCTATGCCTCGGTAACGAGTTTTCCTGAGATTGCCCACGGTTTTGATCCAGCCAAAGATTTCTTCCACCCGCTTGCGCAGGCGTTGGCTAACGGCGTAGCCCGGATGGCGGGTGGTCCGGCCATCGATGGCCGAGGAACGCCCCGTGCGGTTTTGGGCCACATGCGGCACGGCGTTGAGGGCACGCAGGGATTGGACAAACTCCTTGGTATCATAAGCCTTATCACCACCCACGGTAATGCGGTGCCGGCCAGGAAGGTCGTCCACCAGGCATTCTGCCGTGTCCCGCTCGGCGGTGCCGGTAGCCGCCGTGAGGCGGGGCGTGATAATCAGGCCGTGGCGGTTTTCCATCAGCACATGCCCCATGAAACAGAGTTTGGCCTCCTTGCCTTTGCCCTTGCGGAACAGGCGCGCCTCCGGGTCCGTGGTGGAGGCATGGGTTTGGTTCAGGCGCCTCTCCCCATGAAAGTCCACTTCCGGGTTGCGACCGGAGCCGCCCTCGGGAGGCGGGATGTCCTTGGGCCGAAAACTCTTCAGGGATGCCCAGGCCTCTATGAGGGTGCCGTCAACGGTGAAATGCTCGTCCGACAACAATCCGGCCTGGGCCGCCTGCGAGTGGATGCGTCGGAAAAAGGCCGCGGCCAGGTCCGAACGGAGAAAGCGCTCCCGATTCTTGGAGAAGACGGAATGGTCCCAAACCTCGTCGTCCATGGACAGGCCCACGAACCAGCGAAACAGGAGATTGTAATCCAGTTGCTCCATGAGCAGGCGCTCGCTGCGGATGGTGTACAACACCTGGAGGAGTAAAGCCCGCAGTAGCTTCTCCGGCGGGATGGAGGGGCGTCCCTCCGTGGAGTACATGGCCTGAAAGTCCCGGGAAAGCTTCCGCAAGGCCCGGTTCACCATCTGCCGTAGCGGTCTCAGTGGATGGTTTTTGGGCACCCGGGCTTCCGGGGACAGGTAACTGAACATAGAGTCCTGTTGGATGTCGTCGCCCCGCATGGCTTCTGCCTCCCCCAAGCTTTATGGGGCCAGTTTAGCATCAATTGCGGAGAAACGCGATATCCATATTGGCTAGTTTTTCAACAACCTGTTAGGGGGCTTTTCAATCAAATTATCTAAACCTGAAAAACGCAGAGAATATGCCCGAAACCACCAGAGATGGGCGCGGAGGAAAAAGAGGCTGGCCGCCCAGACCCACATGGACCGTCGGTTAAGATTATACTTGTGTCACGGTGACAGGAATTTCTCAATCAAAAGCCCGATAGGACGCCTAATTTTCTATAACGGCTTCTATCTAACGCTTATATCTTCCAATTTCAGCCTCCTCTTCGCGGTCCTCGAAGTGATCCGGGGAAGCGGGGGAGGATGCCCCGCTTGTCGGCCCATCGGCCAATCCCCGAGAAGTCGCCAATCTAAGTGGAGCCGCTATTTCTTTGCGTGGAAGTCATACCAACCCCATTTGTTATGAGTGCCCCGTCGGTGATGCCCACGGGAATAATTTAGCCAGTCGTAGGCGACATCCTCCAGAGGGTGCCACTCCCCGGGAGTCTCTTCGCCGAAAGGCCCGGAGGTACCTCTCGGGAAACAGTAATCCCCGGTGCGGTATTTCCCGTCGAGAAACCGATACTTGACCCTCCGAAAACCGCGGACGCATGTCCCCAGGAAATATCCGCTCAATGTGTCGTTCTGAAATATCCTGTGCGGAAAATTATGGCACGACTGATCCACGAGCTTGAACGACCTGTAACCCAGACCGGCCAGGATGACCAGGTAATCAAGGCTATGCGCCTCGATGGAAACGTATTCCGGCAGGTCGGACGCTTCCAACCCCTGCAGGCAATGGACGTCATGCTTTTCGATGTCTATTTTTAGATAATACGGGACTCTGTGCTCCATCAGCACCCGGTCGAACTGGATGCAACGTGTCTTGACCACATGGCATTTCGAGTTATTCCTCCCGGCGACTTCTTTCAAGAACGAGCTGTGTCCGTCGTTTTCCTCGTTGACCCAGAAATCGAAGATCCCTTCCTCGGGACCGATGCCGGCGTGGATGATCTTTAAGCGGTTTTCCGATATGGCCGGCTGGAACCTTGCCTTCGCTTTTTCGACGAGAAACTCGTTCGCCTCGATGGCGACCACGTTGTACCCGAGGTGAAGATAGTACGCCGTGTCGTCCCCATTGTTCATCCCGACGTCGTAGACAAGGTTTCTGATCATTTCTTTGGTTCCTTCATCGACTCGGTCGCTTCAAGGTGAGCTCCCGGCCTATAAGCAATCCATTCAGCGGGAAGGGGCATCGGCTTTCCTCCCGGCCTTCTCTATCGCGCCGCCGGAGACCGTCCCGGTAACGGCGGAAGCCTGTTTCATCGCCTCATCCGACAAGTGAGCATATCTTTGCGGCATCATCGGGGATTTATGCGTCATCAATCTTTGAAGAGTGTAGAGGTCCACTTGTCCCGAGGACGCAAGGGCGGACGCAAAACTATGCCTTAGCCCGTGGA
>QYQD01000072.1 GCA_007280345.1 Deltaproteobacteria bacterium
GACGGATGTTACCGGGATAGTGAAGCTGCCGGATGGAGTGGAGATGGTGATGCCTGGGGACAATGTATCGATGGAGGTGGATTTAATTACACCGATAGCGATGGAGAAGGAGCTCAGGTTTGCTATTCGAGAGGGTGGACGTACCGTTGGGGCAGGCGTCATCAGCGAAATAATGGAATAAAAAATTTCCTGGCATCAGGATGGGAAAGAAATATGATTCAAAACCATAAAATTCGTATCCGTTTAAAGGGTTATGATCACAATCTGTTGGATCAGTCTACGGCTGAGATTGTGGAAACAGTGAGGCGTGCCGGGGGGAAGGTGGCGGGGCCGATTCCTCTACCTACGGTGATTAACAAGTATTGTGTCTTGCGATCTCCCCATGTGGATAAAAAATCCAGAGAGCAGTTCGAAATTCGGACACATAAAAGGCTCCTGGATATTTTGGAGCCGACGCAACAAACCATCGACGCCCTCATGAAACTGGAACTTTCGGCCGGGGTCGATGTCGAGATAAAACTCTAGAAGATTTTTTGTTTGAAATCTGAAGGCTATAGGATGAAGAGATGATCAGGGGAATGCTAGCGCGTAAGCTGGGAACGGCCCGTATTTTTTCGGAAGAGGGACATTCTATTCCGGTAACGGTGGTAGAAACAGGGCCTTGTACTATTATCCAGAAGAAAACCAGAAAAAAAGATGGCTACAATGCTATCCAGTTGGGCTTCATGCCTCAAAAGGAAAGTCGTTTAACTAAACCAGAGGCCGGCCATTTTAAAAAAGCAGGTAAGGGATGTTACCGCTACTTGCGTGAGTTTTCTATCGATGATGAGGAACTCGAGTCCTATGAAATAGGACAGGAGGTCACGGTAGAAAACTTTGAGGTTGGCGAAAAAATAGATGTGGTGGGGATTAGTAAGGGTCGCGGTTTTGCCGGAGTTATAAAGCGGCATGGCTTCCATGGGGGCAAGGATACGCATGGCTCCATGTCCCACCGTGTCGTGGGTTCTATTGGAGCCAGTTCTTTCCCGTCGCGCGTCATTAAGGGGAAGAAGATGCCTGGTCACATGGGTAATAGCCGGGTTACAGTGAAAAACCTGACCATTTTAGATGTGCGGCCGGATGAAAATGTGCTGGTGCTCAAGGGGTCGGTGCCAGGAAGCAAAAATGGCCTACTGTTGATACATAAGTGCCTTTAAGATAAGTATGGCTTATTGAGGGATGTTACAATGCCAGTCCTAGATGTCTATAACATGCAAAAAGAGAAAGTTTCAGAGATTACTCTGAACGATGATGTCTTTAGTGTTCCGGTTCGAGAAGATGTGCTGCATGAGGTTGTGACTATGCAACTGGCCAAGCGCCGTGCAGGTACAGCTTCAACTAAAAGCCGGAGTGAGGTCAGCGGTGGTGGGTGCAAGCCCTGGCGTCAGAAGGGCACGGGACGGGCGCGGAGTGGTAGTAATACCTCGCCTGTGTGGAGACGCGGAGGAGCGGTTTTTGGCCCAAAACCGCGTGACTATAGCTATAAGGTGCCGCGCAAGGTCAGAAAACTGGCGCTACGTATGGCCTTAAGCGCCAAGCTGAGAGATAGCCAGATGTTGATTGTGGATGATTTTACTTTAGATGAGATCAAGACAAAAAAAATTGTCCAGACCATGAATAATCTCGGCGTGAAAAATGTCTTGATTGTAATGAACGAGCGACAGAAAACCCTGGAAAAATCAGCCCGCAATATACCTTATGTAAATGTCTTGCCGTACACGGATATTAATGTGCATGATATCTTGATACATAACAATCTGATTTTACACAGGGATTGTATCCCAAAGATCGAGGAGTTTCTCTTGCCATGAAGGATATATATCAGGTAATAAAAGGCCCATGCCTCACGGAGAAAAGCACCTGGCAGAAAGAAACCGCCAATCAGGTTTGTTTTATTGTGGACCGGCAATCTAATAAAATAGAGATAAAAGAGGCCGTCGAGCGTATCTTTAAGGCCAAGGTGGCGGCTGTACGGACCCAGGTTAACCCCGGCAAACAGAGACGGGTTGGCCGTAATGTGGGATATAGCTCCGACTGGAAGAAGGCCATTGTGACTTTAAGGCCTGGAGAGCGCATAGAATTTTTCGAAGGCGTTTAGATAGAGTTTTAGTATGAGGGACGGGTATGCCAATCAAGAGTTATAAACCTACATCACCGGGTAGAAGGGCACAAACTGCTATTGTGGGCGAGGGCTTATCGGCAGTTGAGCCGGAAAAGAGCCTCCTGGTTCCTATAAATAAGAGCGGCGGCCGAAATAATGCGGGCCGGATGACGGCGCGACATAAAGGCGGGGGACATAAGAGAAAATATAGATTGATTGATTTCAAACGTGACAAGCGTGATGTTTCAGCAAGGGTGGCGAGCATTGAGTACGACCCTAACCGTTCGGCGCGCATTGCCCTTCTCCATTACGCAGATGGAGAAAAACGCTATATTTTAGCTCCAGTTGGCCTGGCGATAGGGGATACGGTAGTGTCTGGCGAAAATGCAGACATTAAGCCAGGCAATGCCCTGCCTGTTGGTAAAATACCCTTGGGTACACTGGTGCATAATGTGGAACTACGGCCCGGCAAGGGCGGGCAGATTATACGGAGTGCCGGATCCTATGGTCAGCTCATGGCTAAAGAGGGTAAATATGGTCAGATCAAGCTCCCCTCGGGTGAGGTGCGGCAGGTTCATGTGGCCTGTATGGCTACGGTGGGTCAAGTCGGTAATCTGGAACATGAAAGCGTCTCTTTGGGTAAGGCTGGCCGTGCGAGATGGATGGGAAAAAGACCCCATGTGCGCGGTGTGGCCATGAATCCGGTCGACCATCCTATGGGGGGCGGTGAAGGAAAGTCTTCCGGGGGTAGGCACCCCTGTACTCCATGGGGCTATCCTACCAAGGGTTATAAGACCCGCCGGCGCAAGAGCAGTGATAAGCTTATAATTAAAAGGCGTTCCTAGGTATTATCAATCTGTTAGTGCGTGGTTACGGTGTTAGTTTGAGATTGATGTAATTTTAAGGGGGAACAAGGTGCCAAGATCAGTTAAGAAGGGTCCCTTTGTAGATGGGCATTTAATGAAGAAGCTGGATGAGGCGCGTCAAAATCAAGGGAAAAAGGTTGTTAAGACCTGGTCACGGCGGTCAACTGTTATACCGGATATGGTTGGTCTTACATTTGCCGTGCACAACGGTAAGAAGTTTATACCGGTTTTTATCTCTGAGAATATGGTAGGCCATAAACTCGGGGAATTTTCGCCCACGCGTACTTTTCACGCCCATTCTGGCGATCGTAAGACCAAGGTTAAGGGGAAGAAGTAGCTTTTAGAGATTGTTTTTATAGATTTAACGGATAGGTTATATACGCAGGCAGGTGATTTTGGATTGGGGAGTGTAAGGAACTATGGAGTCTAAAGCAGTAGCAAGGTATGTTCGCATTTCTGCAATGAAGGCCAGAACGGTGACCAGACCGGTAAGCGGTAAGAAGGTAAATGAGGCCTTGAATCTCTTGAAGTTTGTACCGAAAAAGGCAGCGCGGCTGGTGAGTAAGGTTATCTATTCGGCATTAGCGAATGCCGCGCAGAATCCTAAAATAGACGTGGACACGCTTTACATTAAGAATATATTCGTAGATGAAGGCCCCAGGCTAAAACGTTGGCGGGCCAGGTCCATGGGAAAGGCTAATCGCATAATCAAACGTACGAGTCATATAACCGTAGTTCTGGATGAAAATTAGGAGATAAGGCGGGAGGATAACTTGGGGCAGAAGGTAAATCCAATTAGTTTTAGGCTTGGTTATATAAGAACCTGGGATTCACGATGGTTTGCTAAAAAAGATTTTGCAGCCTTTGTTTATGAAGACAGAAAGATTCGGGACTTCATAAAGAAAAAGCTTTATCATGCCGGGATTTCCAAGCTTTTGATCGAGCGGGCCGGTGATAAGCTAAAGGTGAAGATTCATACTGCCCGGCCCAGCATCGTCATCGGTAAAAAGGGCTCAGAGATAGAGAAGCTTAAACAGGAGATAGAGAAGCAGATTAAGCGGCCGGTTATTTTAGATATTCACGAAGTGCGGAAACCGGAACTGGATGCTCAACTGGTAGCAGAAAGTGTGGCCTTGCAACTGGAACGGCGGGTTTCGTTTCGCCGGGTCATGAAAAAGGCGGTTTTTACGGCCCTACGGCTGGCGCTAAGGGCGTACGGATAGCTTGCGCCGGTCGGCTTGGCGGCGCAGAGATGGCTAGGCGGGAGTGGTACCGGGAAGGGCGGGTGCCGCTGCATACCCTACGCGCCGATATAGACTATGGTTTTGCTGAAGCCAAGACCACATACGGGATCATCGGTGTCAAGGTGTGGATGTTTAAAGGCGAAGTGTTTCCGGAAGCGGGCACTGCATAAGAAGACTTAACCCAAGAGGAACAATATGCTTAGTCCCAAAAAAGTTAAATATCGCAAACAGCAGAAAGGGCGTATGAAGGGGGCAGCCTATAGAGGGAGCACTCTGGCTTTTGGTGATTATGGGCTCCAGGCGGTAACTTGCGGACGGCTGACTGCTCAACAGATCGAGGCGGCGCGAATCGCTATCACCCGGCATGTTAAACGCGGCGGCAAGGTATGGATAAGGATATTTCCTGATAAGCCGGTTACTAAAAAGCCCGCTGAGACACGTATGGGTAAAGGGAAAGGGGCTCCGGAGGGATGGGTGGCCGTGATTAAACCGGGGCGTATTCTCTATGAGATGGAGGGAGTCAGCAAGGCAGTGGCTATGGAAGCCCTAAGACTGGCTGCATATAAATTGCCCCTGCCTACACAGGTTGTATCAAGGAGTGAATTATCATGAAAGCAAAAGACCTCCGTGCCTTAAGTCCGGATGAACTACGGACAAAGATTAAGGACCTCAGGGAGGAGTTGTTCAGGATTAAATTTCAGCATTCGATCCGGCAATTGGAAAATACGGCCAGGTTTAGTTTATTAAAGCGTGATATTGCCCGGGTCGAGACAATTATCCGTGAAAAATAAAAAGTTTTAGCTTTTGGTTTTGAAAAGGTGACAAGGAATGAAAGAAGCTGGGCATCGTAAAACACAAATCGGTATCGTAGTCAGCGATAAAATGGACAAGACGATAGTTGTGCAGGTAGAACGGCTGGTTAAACATCCTGTCTATAAAAAATATGTCCGCAGGCGGGCCAGGTATAAGGCTCACGATGAAGCTAATGCCTGTAAAGTGGGCGATAAGGTAATGATTGAGGAATGTCGCCCGTTGAGCCGTGATAAAAGGTGGGGGGTAAGACAGGTTATTGAACGGGCAGTTTAAAGCTAATTAGCTATATCTCCCGGACTAACGTTTAATAGCCCACTTGAGGACAATAAGGGGAATAAGACAATGATACAGACAGAAACCAGATTGAATGTGGCTGACAACTCAGGAGCAAAACTTGTGGGTTGCATCCGGGTGTTGGGCGGCACACGACGACGATATGCCCGCGTGGGTGACTTAATCATTGTTTCTGTTAAAGAGGCCCTGCCCAATTCTAAGGTAAAAAAGGGGGATGTGATGCGGGCCGTAGTCGTACGGACGACTAAAGAATTAGGACGTTCGGATGGAAGTTATATCCGCTTTGATGATAATTCGGCAGTGCTTATTAATGCCCAGGGGGAGCCTGTCGGCACGCGTATCTTTGGGCCGGTGGCCCGTGAACTACGGGCAAAAAAATTCATGAAGATTATTTCTTTGGCTCCGGAGGTACTTTAGGGATGGATAGCCTGAAGACTTATATAAAGAAGGATGACCGGGTAATGGTCATGGTCGGCAAGGATAGGGGTAAGATAGGCAAGGTATTAAGGATTATCCCCAAGAAATATCGGGCACTGGTAGAGAAGGTTAATGTAGCGAAGAGACATACGCGTCCCGGGCCGCTTTCAAAAGAAGGTGGCATTATAGAGAAAGAGGCCCCGGTACACATATCGAACCTGATGTTGGTTTGTCCAAAATGTACAAACCCCGTACGGGTTGGCTTTAAAACCCTTGAAGACGGGAAGAAGGTGCGTATCTGCCGTAAATGCGGTGAACCTATTGAAAATAATAAAGGATAAAAGCGGTATGATGCTGGAGGATTTGGCATGGCTTCGATGAAGGAGTTTTATCATAAGGAATGTGTGCCTCTCCTGATGAAGGAGTTTGGTTACAAAAATACTATGCAGCTTCCTAGCCCGGTTAAGATTATACTTAACATGGGCTTAGGGGAGGCTATTCAAAATGCAAAAGCACTGGAATCGGCGACAGAAGAGTTAACTCTAATCGCCGGACAGCGACCGGTGATAACCAAGGCCAGGAAGTCAATAGCTTCTTTTAAGCTGCGCGAGGGAATGTCTATTGGTTGCATGGTGACTTTACGCGGAGACCGCATGTATGATTTTCTCGCGAAGCTGGTGCATGTGGCCCTGCCCCGGGTGCGAGACTTCAGAGGGGTATCTGAAAAGGCTTTTGACGGTAGAGGGAATTATACCTTAGGCATCAAGGAGCAGATTATCTTCCCGGAGATTGACTATAATAAGGTTGAAAAAATAAGAGGTCTTAATGTGACCATTGTTACTTCAGCTCAGACTGATGCCGAGGGCAGATATTTATTAAAACTGTTGGGTATGCCATTCAGAAGCTAGATAAGGAGGAATATCTTGGCCAAAAAGTCTTTGATTGAAAAGGCAAAAAGACCTCAGAAGTTTAGTGCGCGGAGCTACAATCGCTGTCCACTTTGTGGACGACCGAGGGCTTTTATAAGGCGGTTTGGTATCTGCCGTATATGCTTCCGCAATATGGCTGGAAAGGGTGAAATACCCGGGGTAATTAAGTCTAGCTGGTAAGACTTTGGCCGCCGGATAAAAATAAGAGGTATCATTAATATGTGCATGACTGATCCGTTGAGTGACCTGCTTACCCGGATAAGAAACGGGGGAAAAGCGCGGTTTGAAAAGGTGGACATCCCGTCTTCTAATATGAAGGCTAATGTGGCCCGGGTGTTAAAAGAAGAAGGCTTTATCAAAAATTACAAGATCGTTAAGGATAAGGGACATACCGTACTGCGTATCTATCTGAAATATGATGAGAGCAACAAGAGCATCTTTAGTTTGATAAAGAGGATAAGTAAGCCCAGCCGGCGGGTTTATGTCCGGCAGGAAGATATCCCCAGGGTAATGCGCGGCCTGGGTATTGCTATTCTCTCCACATCCAAGGGGATTATGACCGGCGAGGAAGCTCGTAAAAATACCGTTGGCGGGGAGCTGTTGTGCCAGGTATGGTAAAAGAAAGTTGTAACTATTCAGCCACAGATTCACACAGATGAACGCAGCTAGGTTTAAATACAAAGAA
>QYQD01000200.1 GCA_007280345.1 Deltaproteobacteria bacterium
ACGAAAAGAAAACCCTGATTTCGACCCGCCGGCGCATTGCCCGGAGCGGCGATAAATTCAGGTGGCGCAAAGGGGATAAGCTCTTAGTTTATGGCCTTTGGGAACTGGCGGCCATTCAGGAAACCGGCTGGTGTCTGATAGTTGAAGGTGAAAGCGATTTTTTAACTGCATGGCTGCATAAAATCCCGGCCCTGGCAATCCCTGGAAAGGAAACCTGGCGGCCCGAGTGGGCCAAATATTTTGAAGGGGTGCAGCCTTACCTTTGGCAAGAGCCGGACGCGCCGGAGCTTCCCGGCAAAGTGGGGAAGGATATTCCCGGCCTGCTGGTTATCCCGGCCCCGGATGGCTTTAAGGACATAAGCGAGGCCCACCTGCAAGGAAAGGACGTGGCGGCCCTGATTGCTGACTTGAAAGCCCAGGCCCGGCCCCCGGCCCCTGTCTCAGATCATAGCGAATCCGAACCCGATAAAATACCCTGGGTAGGACATAATTATTTCGTGGAACGTGGCCGGCTGTGCCTTGAGCAATACGACCGGCAAGGTATGCCCCGGACTTCCTACCTTGCGAATTTCCAGGCCCGGATAACTGAGGAAATAACCCGGGATGACGGTTTAAAAGCCGTTAAAGAATTTTTGGTTAAGGCCAGCCTTGACACCGGGCGGCCCCTTCCCCTGGCCCAAATACAGGCCCGAGAGTTTGACAGCCTGGCCTGGATTCGGCGTGAGTGGGGATCGGCGGCGGCGGTTGCCCCGGGGCGGTCCCTTGGCCCTCACCTCGTAAATGGGATCATGGCCCATTCGCAAGGCGCACGGCGGCGCACGGTTTATGCTCATTCAGGCTGGCGGCAAATCGGGGGGCTATGGCGATACCTTCACGGCGGGGGAGCAATCGGCCGCGGCGATCCGGTTGAGGTTGACCTTGGGGAGAACCTGGGGCTTTACCATTTGCCCGAGCCTGGCGGCGTAGAGGCGGCCCATGCGAGTCTAAGGTTTTTGGATATTGGCCCCTGGGAAATCACGGCGCCTCTAATTGCCTGTGTTTATCTGGCCCCCTTTGCGGACCTCTGCAAAATTGACTTTTCCCTGTGGATTTACGGCCCCACGGGAAGCCTGAAAAGCACCCTGGCGGCCCTGGCCCTTTCCCATTTCGGCAATTTCTCCCGGACTACCCTTCCCGGAAGCTGGTTAAGCACGGCTAACAGCCTTGAGAAGCTGTGCTTCGCGCTAAAAGACAGCCTGGCCGTGATAGATGATTTCATTCCCCCTTCAAGCCCAAAAGAATCCCATGCCCAAACCGAGAAGGCGGCCCGGCTGATTTACCAGGCCGGCAACCGTTCTGCCCGGGGGCGGCTGGCGGCGGACCTGAGCGCCAGGCCCAATTATTACCCCCGGTGTCTGATTATCTCTACGGGTGAAATGCTCTTGCCAGGCCAGAGACAGAGCGCCACAGCCCGATACCTGGGAATCGAACTTGACCCGAACCGGACCCCGATTGACAAGGCCCTGCTTACGGCGGCCCAAGGGGAGGCCCACCTTTACCCGGGAGCTATGGCGGCCTACCTTGCGGACCTGGCCCCACGGCTTGAGGATGCCCAGGCCGAAATCAAAGACCTTTGGGAAGGATACCGAACTGCATTTCAGAGCACGGCCCATTTGAGGATACCTGAAATTCAGGCGTGGCTTGCCGTGGGGTTTGAAATGTTCCTGAGATTTCAGGCCCGCATGGGAGCCATTACCCAAGATCAAGAATACGAAATGCTCAAGAGAGCCTGGCGGGTTTTTGAAGCCCTGGGGGAGAAACATTCCCGGATCATTGAAGGGGAGCGGCCTACCTTGAAGTTTTTGGCCGTCCTTCAAGAGCTCTTCCTGCAGGGGCGGATTTACGTGGAGTCGGCAAGCATTGCCGGCATACCCCCACAGGGGGGGGAATCCCTGGGGTGGGAAGGAACCGAACCGGCCCGAAATGCTGAATTTGTGGGGTGGGCAGACGAAAACAGCCTGTACCTCATGCCCGAAACGGCCCTACGGGTTGTAAATGAGGCGATCCGCCGGCAGGGTGATTTTCTTTCCCTGGGGAGAAATGATCTACTGGCGGCCCTGGCCCGGGAAGGGTTCATTGAACCCGCCAAGGATAAGAGCACACGGCTTAAATGGATTCAGGGAACCGCACGGCGGGTTATTTTCATGCCCCTATCAAAATTAGGACATGAGGGGGGAGAAGTTGAAACCTAACACTTTTCCTAACACTTCTAACCAATCCTAACACCTGGGGTGTTAGGGGGAAAGCCAGGACTGGCAAGGCTTAAAAGGGTGTCTAACACTTATAACACTTCTATCCTATATAAGCCCCCCCTTGTAACTTTAGGGGGAGGGGGAGAGATGTTTGAAACGTGTAGAGGGGTGCTTATACGGGATGAAAGCGTTAGAAGTGTTAGGCGGCCTTTTGAGTCAATAACCATGCGGGTTTTACCCTAACACCTGGGGTGTTAGAACCTGTTAGGAAAGTGTTAGGCGGCGTCCGATGACTGCAGCAAGGACGCGGGGCGGGGGCGGGCAAACGGATGTATAGTCCCTGATTCATGCCCATGAATAAAGGCTTTTATGCCCAAGGTTGCACCTGGATTGCAGAGCCCATGCGTATTTTAGTTGATAACCGAGAGCAAGCGCCCTTCACCTTCAAGGGTTATGAGGCGCACCCCGAACCGGCAACCCTGGCCGTGGGGGATTATTCCTTGCCCGGATTTACTGACAGAGTGGCGATCGAGAGAAAAGAACTGAATGACCTGGTTTCCTGTTTAATGAATGGGAACCGGGAGAGATTCGAGAAGGAATTAACCAAGGGGCGGCATTTCGAACTTTTCGCGGTTGTGGTGGAGGGCAGCCTTGCGGACGTTTCCCAGGGGAACTACCGAAGCGAAATGAAGCCCCATGTGGCCCTGCAAAGTCTCCTGGCCTTTCAAGTGAGATACCGGCTTTCAATCATTTGGGCAGGGAACCGAGCCGGGGCGGAATATTGCACCTTTTGGCTTTTGAGCAAATACCTTCGGGAGATTTCCGAACGGTACAAATTGGCGACAAAGGCGAGTAGTCCGCCTTTAGTAGCAGGGGGAGCACATGACAACGCGAGAACCTAATGGACAATTTCAACCGGGGCAATCGGGGAACCCCAAGGGCAGGCCCGGGGGAAGCAAACACAAGGCAACCCTGGCGGCCCAGGCCCTCTTAGACGGCGAAGCTGAGGGATTGACCCGGAAGTGTATCGAACTGGCCTTAGACGGCGACGTGGTGGCCCTGCGGCTATGCCTTGAGCGGCTTGTACCCCCAAGGAAGGACGGCCCGATAAGTATCAAGCTCCCGGCCATGAGAGCGCCGGGGGATGCTGTCAAGGTGAGCGGGGCCATAATCCGGGCGGTTGCACGGGGGAACTTGACCCCGAGTGAAGGTGAAGCCCTGGCACGGATGGTGGAAACCCACAGGCGGACTCTTGAGCTTGAGGAAATCGAACGGCGGTTGACGGCTTTGGAAGCCCAGGAGGGAAGGGAATGAGCGGAGCACAAAAGCGACTTGCCAAACTTGAGGCCCGGAACACCCCCGGCTTTTCCCTTGAGGCGGCGGTAATTGACCGGCGGCCCGGCGAATCCCGGGAGCAAGCGGCGCAAAGGTACTATACCGAGTACCCGGAGCGCCGGGGAAGTAATGCCCCGAGAATTTACCTTTGCCTTATGAGGGGCCAGGAAGTCGCCTTCTCAAAAGCTATTTGCGCGGAGGAAAAATGCGAAGCGAACTGAGCAAAAGGATTGCCAAACTTGAGGGGAAGGGATTCGCCGCGGCGGAAATCCGACTGGCCTATCTGAATTTTGTGGATCACGGGATAGTGCCCCCTAACCCAAGGCTGGCAAAAATCGTCAATGACCTGGTGCAATGCCTTGCGGAAATGGACGCCTCTGTACCCAGAGCGCCGGAGGTGCCCCATGAGCAGCATTAAGCAGCGATTGGCAGCGGTAGAGCACAAGCGGCATGGCGGCGTGGTGCTGGCCCCGGATGGTGAGCCGGTCATTAAGACGGCGCAAGGCTATCAGTACAACGGCTTGTTTTACGAAAGCCTGAAAGACCTGGACCCCGGCACCTATCGGCTGATTGAAGGCCCGCCGGTCCCCTTTGGAATGTTTTGGGAAAATGCCCAGGGCTTGACCTGGCCGGCCATGATTCAGGCCATGATTAACCGGGGCGAGATTTACAAAATTGTCGAATGACCGGGGGGACCCGGGAAGGGGGGAAGGATGAGTTTCGAGAAATTACAAAGTTTTCTGGCCGAACTGGAATCGACCAAATGGCAGCTAAACGACAAAAAGAACGGCCTCATAATGCAGAGGGCAGCCAAGGCGCAAGAGATTGATGAGGCCCTTTTGACCGGGGATGGGGCGGACATTCAAGCGGCCCTGGATGGCATTGACGGCCAGGTGGCAGCCCTTGAGCAGCGTATCCGGGTTATCGATGCCACCTTGTCAGGCCAGCGCAAATCACCCCAGCTTGGCGACCTGGCGGCGGCGGCGGTTGCCGAGAGCCGGGAGAAAATCGCCAAGTTGCAGATAAAATGGGATGAGGCGGCGGGGGAGCTGGCGACCCTGGACGTTACCCGCCTTGCCCTGGTGGGCCAGTTGGGGGGAATTAACCGGGAGGCCCAAGCCCTGACTTCCCGGGCAATCGCGGCGACCGACAAAATGCCAGCCCCCAGGACGGCGGCGCCCAGCCTGGCGACCGGCGTAACCATCCGGCATGACCGGCGAGCGGGGGTTATCTTCCCGGACCTCGCGCACATCGAAAAAACATTCACCAAAGGAGCGTAACCAAAATGTCAGACCTGAAAGAACTACGGCTTACCGAAATTTCGGAACAGTACCCGGGGGTGCCCCGGGATATTCTGGGCCCGGCGGTTGACGCCGCCGGCCTGGTGGACACGACTTTGCTTGGCCATGTTCTGCGGGGTTATTTGGCGGGCAAGGAAGGGCGAGTTGACCGGCAGGATGGTGAGCGGGTGGCCCAGCGTCAAAACCTCAAGGTGGCCTATGCTGAGGCCGTAACCAGGGGCGACCATGTGAGCATGGTCTCCCTCAAGCGTCAACTGCACGAGCTGGGCGAAAGCGTTTAACCTGGGAGCATTTATCCCTTGCGCACGGGGAAGCCGGGGCTGGTGAGATACTGGCTCCGGCGTTTCTCAAGAGGATGGCACTATGGGAAAGCGCGGCGGTAGATCATCCATAGTAACCCAGGCCAGGAAGGAAGCGGCGAAGCCAGACAAAACGCCCAAGGCCCGGCCAAAAAACGAACCGGGAAAAAAGAAGCGGCCTCAAGAGGGCCGGTAGGGGGATTTGTGGACCCTGACAGTTTGGGAAAACACGACTGGATACCGGAACCCGACAAGGCCCGGTTGCGGGAATTGATGGCGGCATGGACCGGCCCCGGCAAGGGTTATGTGTTTATCGCCGTGCCCCCGGCCCCAGGGCGGGAAGGGTACACGATTTTTCAACCGTGCGTGGCCCCGGAGCGCCAGGGAACGGACATTTAATCCGGCAATCATGCCCACCAATAAAGGGCTTTCTTAAAGAAGTTGTACAGGGGTTGCAAATGGGAAAACGAAAATGGCGGCGGGTGCGCTTGGCGGACTTGGCCGATACCGAGAAGCAAAAGGAGATCATGGGGCTGATAGACCAGGCGAACCGGCCCGGCCAGGAACCCCCACAACGGCCCCCTGAGAGCCCCCAGGCTGAACGGTAAGGGCGGACCCCTGCTTACCCCCTGGCCCCGGGAGAAAATACCATGATTGAGCGCCGAAAGTGGACCTGGACGGAGTTTAGGGCGAAGCAAGGCGCCCAGGTTTTCCAGATCGTTAAAGCTCTTCAGGACTACTGGCCCCTTACCCTACGGCAAATCTATTACCGTTTGGTGGCCGCCGGCCATATCGAAAACACCCGCTCCCGATACAATGACCTTTCAAAGCTGATTAAGCACATGAGGCTTGGCGATTTTCTCCCCTGGGAAGTCATGGAGGACCGGACGCGAAGGTTATCTGATAAGCGTGGGTTTACAGACCACGGGGAATTTATCGCCCAGGAAACGGATAATTTCTTAGAGGGTTATACCCGTTGCTTGGTTCAAGATCAGGTGCGGTATGTTGAAATCTGGTGTGAGAAAGACGCTCTTTCCCAGGTTTTCGAGAAAGTGGCCTGGCCCTATTGCATCCGGGCGGTTACTTGCAAAGGATACCAGAGCGTAACTTTCCTGGACAATTACCGCCGGCGTGCCCTGGCAGCCCAGGAACGGGAGCAAGTGCCGGTGATTCTCTACTTTGGCGACCTGGACCCCTCCGGCGTGCAGATGTTTGAAGCCACGCGGCAAACGTTGGAAGAGGAAATGAACCTCTTCGATGTGGAGTATATCCGAGTGGCCTTGACCCCGGAGCAAGTGGCGGCCTATGAGTTACCATCGGACCCCGCGGCCGTAAAGTTGAGCGACCGGCGGTTGAAAGCCTATGTGCGGCGCTTTGGCATGGTGGCCGTGGAACTAGACGCCTTGCACCCCCAAACCCTTCAGGAAATGGCGGTTGAGGCCATAGAAAGTCAATTCGATATGGACCTCTTTATGGAGCATCGGGAGGTGGAGCGCCAAGAACGGGAGCGCCTGGCCGCCATAAAAGCAAAAGTCATGGCCGAGTTTAACGGTATGACTAGTCAAACATAAAGCTATTGATACCCAGAGGGCGGAAATTGAGGCATGATAGGGGGGCCAGAACCTCTTTTCACCATGCCTTAATTTTTTTTGAATCTACCCGAAATAAAAGCTTGACAATGATATAAACTGATATTACATTAGGTTTAATGATAGGGGGATACAATGGGAGCCGAAAAATTACTTACCCCAGAGGACGCGGCAAAAGCTCTTTTAGTGAAGCCCACGACGGTAAGGGAATGGCTAAAGAGAGGCAAACTTAAAGGCGTGAAAATGGGGCGCCTGTGGCGGGTCCGAGAAAGCGACCTGGAAACCTTTATAAAAGAAATGAAGTAAGCGGCAATAAGCAGACCGGCCCGGATGAGCTAACACCCGGGGCGGCCCTAACCATAACCCAAACCTGAATGGAGGTTCACGTCATGGCTGAGAAAGATTCTACCACATTTAACCCAGCCTCTGTATCCATCATCAAAGCATACCTTGAGCACCTGATGGATTCGGTCAAGGTCCTCCGGCGCCTGGCCGACGACTTGGCCACCGATGATGAGGTAACGCTCCGAAGCGAAATGCTGGGCGGCGTTGCCGATAAGGTGCAGATGGCGGCGGAACAGATCGGTTATTATTTTGATCCTCGTTTCGCAGAGCATAGGGAAGACACGGACAGATGGATTAAGCGGCTGGAAAAAGCGAGAGATGAGAATTTTTCCCGCCTGGAGGGGGCCCAGGCCCCAGCATAACCCACAACCGGGGCGGGGTGCGAGCCCTGCCCCTTCCAGGGAAAGAAATGACTGCAAAAATCATCCCTATCAACAAGGAAAACGAGGAACTTAAGAGAATCTTCAAAGCCTTAGAGAGCATCAAACGGCTTTGGGAAGATATTTCTTGGGCGGAAATGGAAAGTCACTTACCTTTGCAATCTGACAACCTCATTTTATTGGAAGAACTCGAAAAAATGGATAATTGCCTAAAAAATATCAAAGAATTGCAGCAAAGTTAATTTATCACAGGGGAGATTTCCCCTATATTAAAGGAGGTTCTACCGTGGGCGTCCTGGTAAGACAACGGCCCAAAGGCAAGGGAAACCCCTGGTGGGTTTTCATTAACCACAATGGGGAGCGCCAGGCTAAGAAAATCGGAGACAAGGCCGCGGCTGAGGCCGTGGCCAAGGAGCTACGGGAGCGCCTGGCAAAAGGTGATTTCCAGATTAACCCCCCAAAGAAAGCCCGCACCTTTGGGGAGTATGCAAAAAAATGGTTTGATGGGCATGGTGAAACCAGCCTGAAATATTCCACTCAAAAAGGGTATGATTCGATCTTACGGATTCACCTTGGCCCCCTTATGGCTACCCCGATAGATCAGATCACCCGGGCGGACCTGAAAGAATTGATCTACGGGAAGTTGAAAGACGGCCTGGCGCCGGCCCGAGTAATGCGAATCAAGGCCCTGATTTCCGTTATCTTAGCTCATGCACTGGAAGATGAATTGATTGTTGCTAACCCGGCTTCCCGGCTTGGCCGGTTAATCAAGGGCAAGGATCGTAAGGCGGACGTGAACCCCCTCACCCGGGAAGAGGCCCGCACTTTTCTTGAAATATTGGGAGAGCACTACCCCAAGCATTACCCTTTCTTCCTGTGCGCCTTGCGAACCGGGATGCGCCTGGGGGAACTCCTGGCCCTGCAATGGGGAGACATTGACTTCCGGGGCGGGTTTATCGAAGTGCGCCGGGCTTTTGTAGAGGGGGAATACACTACCCCAAAGAACAGGAAAGGCCGGCGAATTGACATGAGCCGGCAGCTTGCCGAAACCCTCAAGGAGTTGCGCACAGAACGGAAGCGGGAGACCCTGGCAAACGGATGGAAGGAATTTCCCGAGCTTGTCTTTGTGAACAGCGCGGGGCATATATTGCAGCATCCAAATTTGAGGACCCGTGTTTTCTGGCCTGCCCTGGCAAAAGCGGGGTTAAGGCGGATCAGGCTTCACGACTTGCGCCATACCTATGCCAGTATGCTTATCCAGAATGGGGAGAGCCTGGCTTATGTGCGGGATCAGTTGGGCCACCATTCCATACAGATCACGGTTGACACCTACGGGCACCTTGTGCCGGGGGCAAACCGGCAGGCTGTGGACCGGTTAGACGATGATGTTTCAATCACTTACGGCCAAAAAACCGGTTGCGTATAGGTTGCGTTTGCCCGTGAAGATAGGGGATAAAATGTTATGATACGTCAACCTAAGTATCTGAAATCATTGGTATCGCTAAGTAAAGAAAGGATTCCTAATCCCTGTGTCGCCCGTTCGAGTCGGGCCGGGGGCGCCATAATTAAACAATAAATAAGAGAGGTTAGCTTTAACTGGTCAACCTCTTTTTCTTTTCAGAGTGGGCAGGGATAACC
>QYQD01000143.1 GCA_007280345.1 Deltaproteobacteria bacterium
CATTCTTGACGGTCTCGTAAAAAGTCCTATTCCTTGCTCAAATATTCCAGGGCCTCTTCTACTGAATACCGGCGATGCACCATACGGCTCAACGTAGCCGTCATGTGTTGCGGATTCTTATGCTGGAAGATGTTGCGGCCGATGGATAGACCGGATGCCCCGGCGTCTATAGCATCCCTGACCATCGTCAGTAAATCCCGATCAGAAGACATCTTTGGACCTCCGGCAATAACCACGGGAACCGGGCACCCCTCTACCACCCGCCGGAAGGATTCCGGATCGCCCGTATAAGAACATTTGACGATATCCGCTCCCAGCTCTGCTCCCAGCCTGGCCACATGTCTGATTATCTCCGGATCATATTCATTTTTAATCTTCTCGCCCCGCGGGTACATCATGGCCAGGAGCGGTATCCCCCATTCGCTGGCGATCCGGGCCGTCTGCCCGAGGTCCCTCAACATCTCACTATCATTACCGTTCCCCACATTGACCTGGATGGAAACCGCATCCGCGCCTATCTTTATGGCCTCTTCCACACTACAGATCATGGTCTTGGCATTGGGATACGGCGATAGAGTAGTGCTGCCCGAAAGATGGATAATCAAACCCACATCTTTTCCTCCCCCACGATGGCCGGCCCTTACGATGCCTTTGTGCACGACTATGGCATTAGCGCCGCCTGAAGCTATGGCATTGACCGTTTTTTTCATGTCAATAAGCCCTTCGATAGGACCCACAGTCACTCCATGGTCCATGGGGACAATAACCGTCTTTTTAGTATTACGGTTGAAGATACGCTCCATACGGGTCTGTTTTCCAGTCATCTCTTATCCTCCTTCAATAGAAAAGGCCGTGAAGAATTCCTCTGTCACGGCCTTCAAATAAAAAGGCCGCGAGCTTTTTGCCTGCCCACGACCTTGAGATTTTGCAAGAGTTATCCCAAAAACGATGGGCAGGCCATGGTATAATAGTAGCAAAAGTAATAAGATCTCCCACCACAGCGGCCCTTATCTCCCATCATCCAAATCTCCTCTACATATGTATTTGACCTTAGCCTATGGGGCCTTTTTTTGTCAAGAAAAAAAACGGCTCTTTCTCCTACGGTCGCAGATCCGCCTCTGGCGGTGCGAATCTACCGGCACGGCGAGACAAAACGATTGATCAGTATTCCATGGCTTCGCCCAAAATCCACTATCTTTCGGGGATCAGACCTACCGTGCAGATACCGCCTTCTGAAGTCTTCTTTATCCAGTAAATAGAGGATGTAACTGATATGCCCGGAATACCCGCCAAAGTCAAGCCGCTGCATCTCGTTCACCGTCTGCCGGGCCAGATTCACCGCCTGACGGTGAATGGTGGGCGGTGCGCCGTTGCACCTTTTGACCGAATAAAGCTGGCGGCAACTGAAAGGACGAATATCATAAATCATACACGTCTTGTCCCCTTTAAGAAAGGCGCAGCGGGAAAGCTTTCCCTGTTCCCTTTCCGCCTTGTTTTGCGCCAGCCCGGCCTTTATTTCGGCCTGGAGCGGTCTGTCAGATGTAGCCACCCGTTCCCGGATGACAACTCCTTCCAGGGTAGTAATGTCGATATCGCCCACACCTATGCAGCAGTCCGCACACCCCGCCTCACACGCCGCTGCTTTCTTAAACTCAGCCACACCTTCCTCGTACTCGTCGTATAACGCCCGAAGTTGCTTTTTCTTTTCCTCTAAATCCATTTGGCTAGAAATTACCCATACCTCTTCACGATGTGCCCTTATATATTGTCCCTGTTGATCAGGTTCACGATGACCTTGATGATAATATCTTTATCCCCGGGACTGCTCTCTGCAATCATGAGTGTCAGCGCCACGAGGGCATTGTCGCCTATCCGCTTGCGGCCGTCACCGGCATAGAGAATTCCGCTGGCATCCAGAAACCAGATGAACAAGAATGCCCCGATGCGCTTGTTTCCGTCAATAAAAGAGTGGTTTTTGACCACGAAATAGAGAAGGTGAGCGGCCTTTTCTTCGATGCTGGGATAGACCTCTTTTCCATCAAACGTCTGGTAGATCGCACTCAGAGAACCCCTGAACGATTGATCTTTTTCTCTTCCGAATAATTTAATGGGCCGCCCCTTTTTCATCGACTGTTCTCCGAGCTTGTCAATAGCTCTCCTCGCAGTATCATACGTTAGGATAAAGGGAGTCTTTTCTGTGGTATGCCGGATTTTCAACTGCCGGTGATCGTACTGGTCCAGGAGCGACAAGGCATAGGAGTAATCCGTGATCACCTGGAGAAGTCCCGTGGCTTCATCGCGGGCCAGCTCCCGGCCTTCCATGACCCGCTGCATCAGGCTGACCGTCTTCTGCAATTCCAGCAGGCGGGCATTCTGTTCCTTTAGCCGCTTCTCATTGAGCGAATAGCCCTTCAGGATATGATCTTTGAGGACCTGAGTTGCCCAGATGCGGAACTGCGTACCGCGCTTTGAGTTCACGCGATAACCAAGTGAAATAATGACATCCAGATTATAGTAAACTATCGGTTTATCAGAACCGGCAATGTGCATTTTTTGCACATTGCTTTTTTTATCCAATTCCCCGCTCTTGAATATATTGCTCAAGTGCTTTGTAATGACGGACCGGTCCCTGTCAAAAAGGATGGACATCTGACCTTGATTCAACCAAAGGGTCTCTCCGCTCAGGTTGACGTCAAGGGCAGTCCTGCCGTCCTTAGTACGATAGATGACAATTTCATTTCTAAGTTCTTCTTTCATGCGCTTACCTCGGACACATCTCATAACGCTCCCGGATGTTTTCTTTCTTCTCCTCTATATCCATCATTTCACCAAAAAGAAGTAAACGCCTAGAAAAAGCTTGTCAAGGATATTTTAAATAGAATATAAATATGTTAGAGGGACTTATATGAAATCGGAATACGATTTTTCAAGCATGAAGGGCGCGGTGCGGGGAAAATATTATAAAGCATATCGTGCCGGTCATAAGGTAATCATTCATAACGAGGACGGTACTACCTCAGTCCAATATTTTAAGCTTGAAGACGGAGCAGTTATGTTGGAGCCGGATGTTAGAAAGTATTTTTCAGACTCGGAATCAGTCAACAAAGCGCTCCGGTCATTGATTGCGATTATTCCTTCTAAGAAGCGAACGCCTGCTCATACAAAATAATAATTGCTCTGACATATAATTGGGTAACCTCAATTAAGTCTGGTTGAAGGACAAATCGCATAAAAGCATGACCGTCCCCATATCCACCCGTATAGACGCCCCTGACGCCCTGCATCATATTATTTGCCGCGGAATTGAGCGCAGCAGGACTTTTCGGCTCATTGTGATTACATCCATTACAATCCGGTAAAGGATCAGATTGTAGATGCACCGAAGGACTGGCCGTATTCGACATTTCATCGTTATGTTGAGAAAGGGATGTACTCGCCGGATTGGGGTGTAACACCGACGGAATTTCCGGTGGATATTGGCGGAGAATGAACATGATAATGGTGGGCACAGCCCACCCTACGGGGCTGGTGAGACAAAAAGAGGAGGCGGTATGAAGATACAATGGCGCAATGTAATTCGCGATGTAGTCATAATTGCGCTGTTCACCTTAGTAGGGGGAGGTTTTGTGGTTAGTATTTGGGGAGGTCAAAAAGACCAGACTCGGATAGTTTTTGCAGTGTCAAACATACTATTCGGTATCATCGGCTTCACAATAAGCGGCTGTCTGGCTAAGGTCGACCGATTCAAACATCTCTTCATTGTTGCCATTAGCCTGTGGATATTAACTCTTTTTAACGTCCTTATAAGTGGCGCCCCCTTTATCTCCTGGTTTCTGGCTATCATTCCCATTCTCATTATGATGGGGGTAGGCGGCGCCCTGTCCTTCCTCTTTGTTCGCCCTTCCAAATCGTCTGAATCCAAAGCAGAGAATCATTAATCAGGTGTAACCTTTTTCCCTGAGTTGTTCTCGAGACGGGATGCCGGCTCTTCCCCCTGGTTTGAGGCTGACCATGGCCGCGGCCCACGCGGCAAGATCAAGGCTTTTGTAAACATCCCATCCCTGAATCAGGCCGTAAATAAAGCCCGCGTGAAAGACATCGCCGCAGCCCGTGGTATCCACTGCTTCCACCGGATAGGCAGGCCGCTCAATGATCGCGCCCTCTGCCAGGGCCACATAGCCTTTCGGCCCCAGGGTTACGCCGGCAACACGGGGGCCAAGCCCGGCCAGCCTGTAACAAGCCTCCAGCGGCTTGTCTGCGCCCACCAAAGCCTTCGCAAAGGTTTCAGAGGCCAGAAAATAATCACTCAACCGGGCGAGATCCAGCATGCCCTCGCGGAGGGAGCCGGCGTCCACAACGACCGGGACTCCCGCCTCCTTAGCGGCCCTGCAAGCGGCAAGGGAGGCCTCGATAAAAAAGCCGTCAGTGTGGAGCACCTTGGCCTTGCGGATAAGGCTGTAGTCGATCTCTTCAGAGTTTGGAGGAGGGCCGGTGGGCCTTCGCCAGAAGATCGTGCGCCTCCCCACCCCGGGTTCAGCTACAATAAAGGCAAACTGGGAGGCGAACCCCTTCCTGACCAGGATACCACCGGTATCTATGCCTTCAACATCCAGTGAGGCCTTGATGCTGCTGCCGAACAGATCATCCCCCACCACACCGGCAAAAGTACATGAAACTCCCCAGCGGGCCAGAGCGACCAGGGCCGTAGCCACTGGCCCACCGCCCTGCATGACCATGTCGGAAAATTCACACTTTACATCCGGCGGAGGATAGGCATCCACTTTTCCGATATAATCCAGGCAGCACTGCCCCAGACCAAAAACCTGAAAGGAGCGCATTCGGGTTACTTGAACACCAACATCGGACACCCTCCGCAGATATCAAAGCCGGGATATGCTTCCCCCTTACGCAAAAACGAAACCCCCTTATCGCGAACGGTCCTTTCCAGCATCCTCTTCGCTACCGCCTCTATCTGATCCCCGGGAACGGCCACATTCACCTCTCCCCGTTCCGTCTTTCCCGATGTGTAACTCCCGCTACACATAGTATTCATGTTGACCCGGCCGGTCTGGTAGGCTATCACATCGCCGCCGCAAACTGCAGAGCCTACCATCTGGGTAACAGTCAGGAGATGCGCATCCATCGCCGCCATGTAATCGTTTAGAATATGATAGGCCTGAAAGGGGGTGCAGGTAACGTGAACAACATCCGGGGCAACCGGGGTCTTTTCCAGGGGAGAGGTAAGAAAGCCCTTTAGTTTCCCTTCGGGTAGCCTGGGCCTGGCCTTGGCGAATTTTTCCGCCTGCCCCCGATCTTTAGCATACTTCATATGCCTTGCTGTTTCCTTATCATCGCACGGCCTCCAGCCAAAAACATATTTTGCGCTGGCACACCGGAGCTTTTCTTCTCCGCTTACCAGTACGTACCCGGAAGACCTTGACGCGGCAATGAAGGCACAGAAAGTTATGGGGTGCAGCGGAATCCTGTCCGGTTTGTATTGCCCCATCTCCTCTTCATCAAAGAAAAACTTCACTGCGACCGGCGGGAAATCGAGCTTAAGGAGTCTCTCAAATATATCTGATACTTCCTGATATGAGAGTTTGTCTTTTTCAGCCAGGGCAAAAAGGTCATCTGTTCTCGCCATAACGCAATCCTCAAAAAACTCAGTCGTCTTTTATTGATCCACCCAACTTACAATCTCCCCCAGCGGCACGCGGCTGCTCCGGAATTTGTCGTACGGCGAACCGGGGTCGGGATAGCCGATGGCTATGCCGATAACGAACTTCTTGCCGGGGAGCACGGGCACATGTGCCCGGATGATATCCGGATGGCGGACGGCAGCGGCCAGGACGCAGGTGCCCAACCCTTCCCTCTCGGCCAGGAGGCAGATAGTCTGGGTGACGCTCCCGCAGTCAAAGAGTGAATACCGGCCAAGATTTTCTCCCATGAGGATAAAGATTACCGCCGGAGCGCCGAAAAAGGCATACATTCTCTGATAGTGTGCATTTCGGGCCGCCTTATCGTCACGGGCTACACCCAGCGTATCAAAAAGCCCTCTACCCACCTGCTGATAGCGGCCCTTATAAGGCTCATCCCACTCCGCCGGCATGGAAATATCGGGATTGTCCTTTGCGCCCTCTGCCAGGCGGCAGCAAAAATCCTTACCGATCTTCCCTAAGGCCTCTCCGCCCACGACCAGAAATTCCCAAGGCTGGATGTTGCCCCAGGAGGGGGCCCAGCGAGCAGCATCCAAGATATTTTCAATCACGGTCTTTGGAACCGGTTTGGGCAGGAAAGCCCGGGTGCTCCTGCGATTATGAATGGCTTCCGCTATGTCCATGGTTTCCTCCTTTTTTTCACCGCAGAGCTCGCAGAGAACGCGGAGATACTTTAGTCGATAGTCGGCAGTCAGAAGTCGTAAATCGCAACCCGGAACTTGTAACTCGTAACTCGAATAACCAATGACTAATGACCACTGACAACGCCCTTTGCGTACTCAGCGGTGAATATCTTTTCCCCTACTTCTTCCGCCAGATGGGTCCGCGCAGCGTGTCGATAACCATTATACCATGAGCGGAGAGTTGTTCGCGCATCTGATCAGCCAGTACCCAATCTTTTTTCTCGCGGGCCTCTTCCCTTTTCTCAATCAAGGCCGCAATCTCCGGCTCAAGTTTTTCTTCCTTGAAGTCCATGATCCCGATCACAGTATCCAGCTTTTTCAGGACAGCCAGGGTGTAGGCGATCTGGTCACGATCCAGGTTACGAGCGTTAATGACGGGGGTTATCTTTTTGATAAAGTTGAAAAGAGCGGCCAGGGCCCCAGCCACATTCAGGTCATCATCCATGGCCACGGTGACTTCCCGTTCCATGGTCGATACATACGTGGCCGCCTCCGGATGCGGCTCTCCCGGCGTAAGGAGATTCAAGCAATGTATAAAATCATCCAGCCGTCTAAGGGAACTCTGCGCAGCATCCAGACTCTTATAGGAAAAACGCAGGGGCTTGCGATAGTGCGTGGAGAGGAGGAGAAAACGAACTTCCCGTCCGGTATATCCTTTTTCCAGCAGGTCACGTACGGTAATAAAATTACCGGCCGAACGGGACATTTTCTTGCCATTTACCAGTACCAGGGCACTATGCAGCCAGTATCTGGCCATAGTCTTACCGGTAAAGGCCTCGGCGATGGCGATCTCATTTTCATGATGCGGAAAGATCAGATCACTCCCGCTGGTATGGATATCAAAGGTCGGCCCGAGATACTTGAGGGACATGGCGGCGCATTCAATATGCCAGCCCGGCCTGAGATTCCCCCATTCAGTCTTGTAAAAAATACCCTTTTTCAGTTCAGACAGACTGGAACGTTTCAGGAGGGTAAAATCCATGGGGTTATCTTTTTCATACTCATCGAGGTCAACCGTAGTCCCGACCTTTATCTTATCCAGCTTTATGCGCGACAAGCGTCCATAGTGCGGGAACTTGGAAAGATCATAATAGATGGAGTGGTGTTTTTCGTAGGCATAGCCCTTTTCGAGAAGGGTCCTGGTCATGGCCAGCATGTCTTCCACGTGCTCGGTAGCCCGCGGATAAACTGTGGCCCGTAAGACACCGAGCGTATCTATATCCCGCATAAATTCCTGGATATACTTTTCCGTAAACTCTTTTAAGGACTGTCCGGCCTGCTCGGAACCCTGGATGGTCTTGTCATCTATATCCGTGATGTTCATGATATGGGTAACAGCGTAACCCTTGAACTCCAGGTAGCGTCTGATTAAATCCGTGGCTATAAAGCGCCGGCAATTCCCCAGGTGCGCGAGATCATGCGCGGTCGGGCCGCACGAGTACATGCCTGCCTTACCCGGCGCAATCGATGCAAAGACCTCTTTCTTCCGGGTCAGGGTATTGTAGAAATTCAGTTGGGAGGCGGTCTCCTTAGAGGGTATCTTGATCTCTTTGGCAAAGAGATCGGTGCTCAGATACCGGTCACCGCCATCAGGGAAGATCGTGACAACAATCCCCTTTGCCATGCGCCGGGCGACTTCCAGGGCCGCGGCCATAGCCGCTCCGGAACTCATCCCGACAAAAAGCCCCTCTTCTTTGGCTAAGCGGCGGGCCATGGCAAAGGCCTCTTCATCATGGATGTTTATGATCTCATCCAGCCTGTTTTTATCGAAGATGCCGGGCTTATAGGATTCCTTCATGTTCTTCAGGCCCTGAATCCTGTGCTTTAAATAGGGCTCGACGCCTATAATCTTCACGTCCGGATTTTGCTCTTTGATATAACGGGAAACACCCATAGCCGTCCCGGTCGTCCCGAGACCCATGACAATGGCGCTGACCTGCCCTCCGGTCTGCTCCCAGAGCTCCGGCCCGGTGCCCGTGTAATGTGCCTTCCAGTTATTTTCGTTATTAAACTGGTCAGTCATGAAATAGCGCTCCGGATATTCACGGGCCAGGGCATAGGCCTCCTCAATGGCCCCGTCTGTGCCCAGGTTAGCCGGCGTAAGGATTATCTCCGCCCCAAATGCCTCCAGGACCATGCGCCGTTCCATACTGGCGGATTCAGACATGACCAGCATACAGCGGTAGCCCTTGACTGCGCTTACCAGGGCCAGGCCGATACCGGTATTGCCGCTCGTGGCCTCGAGCACAGTCATCCCCTTTTTCAGATCCCCAGTCTCTTCCGCAGCCTCGATCATGGCCAGGGCCACACGGTCTTTGATCGACCCGCCCGGATTGAACATCTCCAGCTTGGCCAGAATAGCCACGTCCTGGTAGGGATTTATGCGTATAATAGGCACAAGAGGGGTGCGCCCGATATGGTCGAGGATATTCCCGTATTTTTCTATCTCCAGCCTGTTAGATGGTTTCATGAGCGCTGCCTTTCGTCAGCAGGAAAATGAACCCATTCCGTTCGTCAGAGACACCTTTTGAAAACAGACCTGCTGTGGGGGTATCGGGGAAGATATAAAGAGAAAGGTGATACGGGGGTAAGTTACTCAGGCGGAAACTCTCTTCGCCCAGTGTCTGGAGTGCACCCTTTAAACGGGCATCCTCCAGGTCTTTAATATTCTCCCCTGTCCAGGAAGACGTAGCAAGGCGTTTAACCGCCTGCCGTACATAGGTTTTGATCAAGGTTACAGCCTCTAACACCCTGCCTTGCTCACGGGATTCTAAGACGTCGGGAAGGTCCCGGCTGCTCAGATTAGGGAGTGGAATCGTCAAAATGAGTTCATTTGCCGGTAACAATTCCAGCGCCGGGTACCTGTCTGTGAACGGTATCCCGGCCCCGTGAAAGCCTTTCTCAAACAGGCGTGACCAAGCCTTAAGCCGGGTGGCAATGGAGATGGTATCCTCCCCATCGGGTATGGAGGCGGGTGAGGCCTGAAAGGGCTTTTCTTGATCTATCAGGAGCTCCGACCACAGCTTACTCTCCTGCATGCTGACCTTGAAGTCTAAGCGCGCTGTCTCGTCTTCCCGCTGGTCGTGTTCCTGCGCCAGGTGCAGGAAGAGCTGGATTGCGGAAAGTTCGTCAAAGGCCGGCGGCATAGACTCTTCACCCCTGAGTGCGGCCAGTATCTCTCCATATCCCTCCACAGCAATCCCTGACTCCTTGATATACTTCAAATAGCCAAGCTGGCCGGAGCTGAAGACAAAATCACCCCAGGACAGGATATCCCGCACTCTTCGCTTCAGGGCCGGCAGCTCAGAACCGGCCGGAATCGGCGCCTCCAAGCGAAGGAGATTGGACCTTACCAGCTCCGGATAAAGCGGCGATGATTGCCATTCGGATGGCTGATAAAGGACCAGGCTATCAAAAAAGAAGAGGACGCTCTTAAGCAGTCCTTCCCGGATATATGTAAACGGAAAGTAGAGTGCGGAAAGAGGTTCTCCTTTAACTTCCTGCTTATCCATAGTTTTAGAAACCACCTGCTGCAAAGAAATTGTCTTATAGTTTTTAGCAAGAAAGATAACCATTGACAAGATTCTTTTTCAACACCTATTATTTAGCCGGGCTGGAAGCTCATAGCTGAAAGCTCAAATTGGATTCTGGAATCTGAATTATACACAAATCCTGGAGGATATTACCTTGCACATTCTTTTGACCAATGATGACGGGATACACGCCAAAGGACTCCATGCCCTTTATGACGTCTTGGCTCCGCACTACAGGGTCTCCGTGGTTGCCCCGGAAAGCGAGCAAAGTGCGGTTGGACACGCTATCACACTCTTAAATCCACTTCGCGTCCGTGAAATACGTCTTAATAAAAATTTCCTGGGCCTGGCTGTTTCCGGAACACCGGCCGATTGCGTAAAGATCGCCATCAATGAAATCCTGGATACGCCTCCGGATATCGTGCTTTCCGGCATTAACCTGGGGGCTAACGTGGGGATAAATGTCCTTTATTCCGGTACGGTCTCTGCGGCCACCGAAGGGGCCATATTAGGCATCCCCTCTATAGCCGTATCTTTAAATACCTTTAAAGACCCCGACTTCTCCTTTGCCGCTCATTTTATCCGCAAGCTTATCAGGCGCGTAACTGAACTGGAGCTGAATCCGGCCACCTTACTTAACGTCAACATACCGGCCGTCCCGCCGGAGGATATCCGCGGCATCGCATTAACCCGTCAGGGAATTTCCCGCTTCGTGGAACGGTTTGACAAACGTATCGACCCCAGGGATAATGTTTATTACTGGCAGGCAGGAGAAACCCATTTCATCCGGGAGGGAAAAGACATAGATACCTGGGCCCTCTCCCGCAACCTGATATCCATTACGCCCCTGCACTTCGACCTCACCAACCATGCTGAACTGAACCGCATGCGCCAGGCAAAGATTCTAAAGGATATATTGAAGTCCTGACACTAGGAGCCTGGCTTGACAGGCCCTGTCCGGATGCTTAACTTGGTGGCATAGAAAATTCCCTTTGGGACGTATAATAATTTACCGCAGAGTGCGCAGAGAACACAGAGATAGTATAAGTTTTAAGAATATTGTGTTTTATACCCTGCGATCTCCGCGTTCTCAGCGGTGAGTATAAACATAGTGAACGGCTACGTGGAGGAATTATGCGATTCGACAAATTAACCATAAAATCCCAGGAAGCCATACAAAGCGCCCAGCAACTTGCGGAAAGCAAGGGACATCAGCAGATAGAGCCTGAGCATCTACTGGCCGCACTTCTGGAACAACCGGAAAGTCTTATCCACGCTATCTTGAAAAAAATGGGTGTTGATCCGAATGCGGTTATAGCCGGGGCGGAGCAACAGTTGGAAAGGCTGCCCAAGGTGTCCGGAGCCGGCTTTCAGGGGGCCTATATCTCGCCCCTGCTAAAAAGCATGCTGGATCGCTCCCTTAAGATAGCCGAGGAGATGCGGGACGACTACGTCAGTCAGGAACATCTCCTCATGGCCATGCTGGAGACAAAAGGCTCAGCGGTAGCGGATATCCTCAAGCAAAAAGGCATCAGCCGCGAGACGGTGATGCAGGCCCTTCTCAGTATCCGGGGCAGTCAGAGGGTGACCGATCCGAACCCGGAGGAAAAATATCAGGCCCTGGAGCGCTACAGCCGGGACCTTACGGCCCTGGCCCGGGCCGGTAAGCTGGACCCGGTCATAGGCCGCGACGAAGAGATCCGCCGCGTTATCCAGGTGCTTTCCAGACGGACCAAAAACAACCCGGTCCTTATCGGTGAACCCGGGGTCGGCAAGACCGCTATTGTAGAAGGCCTGGCCCAGCGCATTGTCGGCGGGGATATACCGGAGACCCTGAAAGACAAACAGGTGGTGGCCCTGGACATGGGCGCCCTGGTCGCCGGCGCTAAATACCGGGGTGAGTTTGAAGATCGTTTGAAGGCCGTATTAAAAGAGATTCAGGATAAACACGGACAGATAATCCTGTTTATCGACGAGATGCATACGTTAGTCGGCGCCGGGGCAGCCGAAGGGGCCATTGACGCCTCAAACATGCTTAAACCGGCCCTGGCCCGGGGTGAGCTGCATTGTGTCGGGGCTACCACGCTCGATGAATACAGAAAACACATCGAGAAGGATGCGGCCCTGGAACGCAGGTTCCAGCCGGTTCTGGTCACCGAACCAAACAAAGAAGACACCATATCTATCTTACGCGGGCTTAAGGAAAAATATGAGGTTCATCATGGCGTACGCATCAAGGACTCGGCCATAGTAGCGGCCGCTACCTTATCAAACCGGTATATAACCGACCGTTTTTTACCGGACAAGGCCATTGATCTCATCGATGAGGCGGCCGCTAAACTGCGCATCGAGATAGACAGCCTCCCCAGCGAAATTGATGAGGTACAAAGAAAGGCCGTACAACTTGAGATCGAGCGTGAGGCCCTGCGCAAGGAGACAGATGCGGCCTCCAGGGAAAGATTAGAGAAGATCGAGAAAGAATTGGCCGAGTTGCGCGAAAAAAGCAATGCTATGAAGGCCCACTGGCAGAGGGAAAAAGAAATTATCCAGAATATACGCTCCATTAAGGAAAATATCGAAGAGGCCAAAAATAAAGAGGCCCAGGCCGAAAGAACCGGCGACTTGACCAGGGCCGCAGAGATCCTCTACGGCCTGCTTCCGGATCTGGAGAAACAACTCGAGGCAAATAAAAAGGAACTGGAAGGATTGCAGGCCGATCAGAAGATGCTTAAAGAAGAGGTGGATGAAGAAGACATAGCCGAGGTGGTTTCCCGCTGGACCGGGATACCGGTCTCCCGTATGATGGAAAGCGAGAAACAAAAGCTCATTCACATGGAAGACCGCCTGCGCCGGCGCGTGGTTGGCCAGGAAGACGCCATCCGCGCTGTAGCCAATGCCGTGCGCCGGGCCCGCTCCGGGCTCCAGGATCCCAATCGCCCCATCGGCTCTTTCATCTTTATGGGACCGACGGGTGTAGGCAAGACCGAGTTGGCCAAGGCCCTGGCTGAGTTTATGTTTGACGACGAACAGGCCATGGTGCGTCTGGATATGTCTGAATTTATGGAGAAACACTCTGTGGCCAGACTTATCGGCGCCCCTCCAGGGTACGTCGGCTATGAAGAAGGAGGGTATCTCACGGAAGCCGTCCGCCGCCGGCCCTACACTGTACTGCTCTTTGACGAGATAGAGAAGGCCCATCCCGATGTCTTTAATTCACTCCTGCAGATACTGGATGACGGACGCATGACCGACGGCCAGGGGCGAACCGTGGACTTCAAGAACACCATTATCATCATGACCTCCAATATAGGCAGCCAATATATACAGGATCTGAGTGAAAAAGACCGGGAGGAGATGGTGCGAAGGGTCATGGATGCCCTGCATACACAGTTCAGGCCGGAGTTTCTGAACCGGATCGACGAGATAATCATTTTCCACGGCCTGGAGATGGAAGAGTTGAAAAAAGTCATCGACATCCAGATCGAGCTCCTGAAAAAGCGTCTTAGCGACCGGCACTTCAAGATCAAGCTGACCGACGGGGTCAAGGAATTCCTGGCCAGGGTCGGTTTCGATCCGGTCTTCGGGGCCAGACCCCTCAAGAGGGCCATCCAGAAATATATACAGGATGGCCTCGCCTTGAAATTGCTGGAAGGGGCATTTCAGGAAGGGGATTCGATTCTGATAGACACTAACGATAAGGGAGAAATCGTCTTTAGAAAAGCAGTGTAAGATACAGAATTCAGGAGACAGAAGAGGCTCTTGCAAAACTCCATTTTTTGTCATTCCCGCA
>QYQD01000158.1 GCA_007280345.1 Deltaproteobacteria bacterium
GCGGTCAGGTTGACTTCCCGGATTATGCCGGATTCATTTAAGGTCAGGAACCCCACCGGGGCGAAGTCATAAAAGTCGCGGTATTGGTTATTTGCTTCTTCTAACGCTATTTGGCCCCGGCGTAATTCATCATTTTGCAGTTCCAATTCAATCTGATGCACTTGCAACTCATGAACCAAGACGCTAATTTCATCAAGGGATAACTCTTGAAACCTCGGCGCCTTGGATTGTAGACTGGCTTCGGCTTTTTGACGGAGATCCGGGGCTCTCTTGGGAGGTTTCCTGTCCTGTCCCATCAATCACTCCTCTTGGGGGGGCAAGGCTCGCGTGATATGAACCGGTTGAGAAATCAGAGGCCCGGTTTCCATGACTACCCCGGCGTCGCCGAGCCATGCATGATTGCCCAACCCCATCAGATTGGCAGGCTCACCAACGAACCCTTGCTTGACCGCAACCGGTCTAACTCTTGATGATTCCGTAAAAAGTCCAAAATTCCCTGTCCTTCTGATGGGCCTACCCTTACTACAGGTTCATATCATGTTGATATTACGATATTAATCCCCTCTCCCCATGAGGGGAGAGGGTTAGGGTGAGGGGTGAAAATGACTTTTTACGAGTTCATCACTCTTGAAGGACCCGCCATATCCCGCCTTCACGACTTATAAGGCCTCCGGGAGCAGAAGAGTCGGCCTCCTTGGCCCAGGGTTCGCTTTCCTGGCCCACGTTGCCGGTCTGGGGAAGGTGGGGAGAGAACGGTGCGGCAAGTGGTCCGGAAACAAGTTTCCTTACCATAGTCAGGTAATTTAAGCATCATCATTCTCAAGACATTATGTCAAGTAATTTTTGATGATTCCGTAAAAAGTCCAAAATTCCCTGTCCTTCTGATGGGCCTATCCTTACACCAGGTTCATATCCTGTTGATATTACGTTATTAATCCACTCTCCCCTTGAGGGGAGAGGGTTAGGGTGAGGGGTGAAAATGACTTTTTACGAGTTCATCATTTTTGGCGCGCTCACGTTAAAAGGTTGCCCGGCAGAAGGGGAGTGGTTCCTCCTGGCCTGGGCTAAAAGGGGAATGGTGTGGGGGCGCATCCACAAACCCAGGCCGTCTTTCACCCCGGTCGGGGGGTCGTCAGGAGGATGCGGGAAGGAACAGAGCCGGCCACGACTGCCTCACGGCCGGAACCCCCGACAATTGCATTGACAGCCGCGGCAGAAGATGGCATATCTCCTGTCAAATAAGGGGAAGGGGGCATCGGGCGACCGCCGACTAGCCAGGGCCACCAGCCGGACTGGGTGAGCCATGGCGATAAGCTCACATAGTCTTGGCAGTAAGGGGGGAGGAACCGGGAACTCCCGGAGAAGGCCGCGGCCGAGAAAAGTGCTGCCGCAGTGCTCCTCAAGCAAAGATCAGATATAGGAGAGTAAACGCGCCTGTAGCTCAGGGGACAGAGCAACGGACTTCTAATCCGTCGGTCGCAGGTTCGAATCCTGCCAGGCGCGCCAGTGATATCAAGTAGTTATCCTGATCGCACACCCATAAATTACCCCATTTTTTGAGAAGTTTCCCAAAAGTTTCCCATACTATTCTTGTAGGAAATATCTTCAAGTCTACCTTCGGGCTGCAGCTATGTATATGCTGCAATATTCGCTGGTTAGATATGGGGATCATATATTCAAGCCTTTTGAAATTTTGAAGAGTTCGGCTTTTGGCAAGTTATAAGCTATTCTTCCCTTTACTTTTTATGTCACAACCTTAAGTCGCCTCAGCCTTTCCCCCTTGCGCACCATTACTGCGCTGACCTGGCTTGGGGTTCTTAGGTTGCCCCTCCAAAAAATCTACACCCAAAGGGGATGGTATGCCAATGGTCTGGAGAAAGCTATATTTTGGGGGAAATTTATGCTACCCTGGTCTTTCAAAAGACGATCTGGCTATAAAAGAGAAACCTTTTGGGATTGAATTCGGGATGGCAGGTCTCAAAACCATTTCTTGACCGCAATGGCCAAGGCTTTCGCATAATCTCAGATGATTCCTGGAGAGGTCCAGCACATGAAAAGATATTTTCTTATGTTTCTGGGTCTGCTGATCCTGGTAGCTTGGCCCTTTGAGGCAAGCCAGGCTTGCACTTACGTTTTTTTGAAGGCCAAGGATGGCAGTATTGTCTCCGTCAGGTCGCAAGAATTCTTTACCAAGCTCGGGGCGCAACTGCAGATGATTCCTCGGGGCACGGCCTACGCCAGTTCTGGGCCCCAGGGCATTAAGGGATTGCAGTGGAAGTCTAAATACGGCGTAGTGGCAATCTCAGTGTTGGGAAATAAGAACATCCTGGCCGACGCCGCCAACGAGAAAGGTTTATATATCACCACGTTGTGGTTCGAGGATACCAAATATCCCGATATTAAACCCGGTGACACCGTGGTCGATGTCCAGAATTTCGTGGCCTGGGTGGCCGGCAATTTCGCTACGGTTGATGAGTTACAGAAAGCCCTGGACCAGGTCAAGGTCTATGGACGAGTCGAGGAGTATTTCACCACGGGCAAGGTGATCCCGTTGCACTGGCCCGTTACTGATGCGGGCGGCAATTCCATTGTCCTGGAATATATCGACGGGCAACTGAAGATTTGGGACAACCGAAAGAATGGCGTCTTAACTAATGAGCCCAACCTCGGTTGGCACTTGGATAATTTGCGGTTCTATTCTAATCTGAAGGCATTTGGCTTGCCGGTGCCGGAGTTGAGAGATGAGAAATGGGCCCTGGGTTCGGACATGAAAGGACTCCCTGGCGACTACACCAATGCCAGCAGATTCATAAAGATTTCGACCCTGCGATTTTTTGCTGCTCCGCCTAAGGATGCTGATGAGGCTATTAACCTGGGCATTCACCTGATCAATACGGTGGATATTCCCTACGGCCCGCAACTTTGGATCATCGGCCAGACCGCACGTGTGCAGTTCACCCCCTGGCACAGTTTCTTTGACCACCGTAATTTGCGCTTTTATTACCGGACCTCTGAAAATCCGAATCTCCGCCTGATAAATCTCCAGGAACTTAATTTCCAGGAAGGAACCCCGGTCAAGACTATGGAACTCTATGGAGGGACCCCTTATATCAATGCGACTGGAGGGTTTAAGTAAGAGTGTCTTTCTATACTAAACGTATCACCTCCACCATTGCCCCGGTTGGGAACGTGTAAGCCTGTTGACCGGAGATAAATACAACAGACTTTGGGAGGACATACTTAATTCTTGAGGCCCAGCTCTCGGCCACTTGGTCAATGGCGATGTCTTTGAACTGGTCTTTTATGTCCAACTGCAGTCTCTTTAAACCGGGGTTTGGCTCCCTATTTAATTCTCAGAGGTTATTGATAAGTATTATTTTTAAAAAAATTAATTATTATTCTCTTTTAAAAACCTCCAAAAAATCAATACCACTAAGAATGTGCTAATACACCAAAAAATAAATCCATTCCATAAATTGGGTATATTACGGATGAATTCGCAACATGAAGGCAGAAAAAATATAAATGTAGCCATACCCCAAGTACTTATAAATAATATTATACTATTAGGCACATAACGATTTAATTTAATTAATATTAAACGTAATAAAAAGAATGTGCCAAAAAATGGAAATAAGTAAAATATGACATATAAATAAACTGTTAAAATAGCATTTCCCAATCCTTGTCGCGTAAGTTCATAAAAAAATTCTTCCCAAACCCATAATGATTGTTCATGCCGATATATTCCTCTTAAAAACATGGGAACTATTAAGAGGGCTTGTACTCCATAAAAACATAACAAGATTATCTTTATTATTTTCATAGACTGTTGCCAATTTCTCGTTGTCATTGTTTTGCTACCATCTATTTTCATAGCTACCTCCTTCCAGACAACCCGGCTATCCCCGCAAAAAGAGAATCATGGTTCCTCTCCTTACAGGGGGTACCTCCAGATAATTCCCTTATTTCATAGTCGAGGGAGAAATGTCAAGTGAGGCGTGGATTATCCTACTCATTAACTTCTGGGTGGAAGGTTAAAGGTAATTCATGGGACTCCGATTCCACCCCAGGGGTGTACGGCGGTCTGAGGTGGGTCCCGCCTGCTTTGTAGCCCTACTATGATCTAAAACGGTTATTACACGCAGCCATACGCCGCCACGGTCTATGAGAAGCCCCAAGCGTCACTTACTGCTATCTATGCGGAAATTAAACCAAAACAAAAATATCTTTGATATAGGTTTCATACCTTTATCTTAGACCCAGCCACTTTTTAAAGTTTTTGCTCCAAGCATCAGATCCATCTGATCTCAATCTGCCGGAAGCTTAACTCCTGTTTTTTATCTTTTCATAATCGGCTGGATCGGCTGGCTTTGCACCCAGGGTGTTAAGCAGATTGATGGATTCCTGGAGGTGGCCGGGGGAGAGGTGGGCATAGCGCATGGTCATCTTGATGTCGGAATGCCCCAGAAGCTCCTGGACTGTCTTCAGGCCGGCTCCCCTCATGATCAGGTGCGAGGCGAAGGTGTGGCGGAGGTCATGAAAGCGGAAGTTGTCTATCCCTGCCTTGCGGCAGGCGGTGCGAAAGGACGTCTTTACACTGTTGAACCGGCGCCCCTGGGCATCACAGAACACGTAAGGAGATTTCAGTTGGTTCGTGTGACGCAACTTTTGCAAAATTTCTACCAGTCGCCCGCTGATAGGAATATGCCGGGGTTGGCCGGATGATCCCCATGACCGAATTGCGAGGGCGGTTAGTGAGCTATTTGAAGGAACTTCATCTCCCGACGATCCGGGCATGCTTCGAGGAAACGGCCCTGAAAGCTCAGCAAGAGTCGTTGGGCTGCGAGCATTATCTCCTGGAGGTGGCGGCGCGGCAATGTGAAGTCCGGCGGCAAAAACGCATCGAGAAATTACTCCGGGAATCGCAGTTGCCTTTGGAAAAGAGTCTCGCCGGGTTTGACCTGAACCGGTTGCCTCGCAAGGTGGTCAACCAGGTGCAAACCCTCCGGACCGGCTCGTTTCTGGCGCGCCAGGAGAATGTGCTGGTCTTCGGCAATCCGGGCAGCGGTAAAACCCACCTGGTATGCGCCCTGGGACAGGGGTTGATCCGTAATGGGCGCCGGGTTTACTTTGGCCACTGCAACCTGATAGTCCAGGAACTCCTGCGGGCCAAGCAGGAGCTGAAATTAACCCGGTGGCTGAAGAAGTTGAGCAAATATGACGCGGTGATCCTGGACGACATCGGCTATGTGCAGCAGTCTCGGGACGAGATGGAGGTGCTGTTCGCCCTGCTGGCCGAACGCTATGAGCGGGGCAGCGTCATGATTACCAGCAATCTGCCGTTCTCCAAATGGGATGCCATCTTTAAAGATCCCCTGACCACGGCCGCGGCCATCGATCGCCTGGTGCATCACTGTGTCATCATCGAGCTGAATATCCCCAGCTATCGGGAGGAAATCCCGGCGGTTTAACTCGCGGGTTTGTATCGGTTTTTTTTCAGTAGGCACCGAATAATCATCCATTAGGCGTAGGAATGGATTTATTTGCTTTTGTAGCCATATGCTTCATCAATAAACCATATATAATTAGCAA
>QYQD01000193.1 GCA_007280345.1 Deltaproteobacteria bacterium
CACCATATAATCGCCAGCCGGTAGCTTTCAGCTTTCGAGTTGCGGGTTTCGGGTCAAAAAACTCGCAACCCAAAACCCTCCTTACGACTCATCACTCATCCCGACTTCTGGATTCTAACTCCTGACCGCTAATTAGTGTTCATCCGGAAACTACTGTTTCCGGATTCACGCTTTCAGCCATCAGCGATCAGCTCTCGGCTAAAAACTAAGATAAACAATATGTTAAGCTGAATGCTGATAGCTGACCGCTGACTGCTCCATCCGGAAATCTTGGATTTCCGGATGGAAACTAATTAAACTCGTCACGCCTTAACTACATTTTTTGTCTTTTCGTTGATTTTGATCAGGTTTCGTGTGTCAACTATGAGCCGGGCGTGCTTCTGGATAAAATCCGGGTCATAGTCAGAATGGTTGGTGGCGATGAGGACGCAGTCGTATTTTTTCAGGTTTTTTTCGGTGAGGGGTACTGATTTCATCCTGAGGTCATAGCGCCTCATTTTGTGGGTCCTGGGGACATGAGGGTCGTTATAATCCACCTTGGCCCCTTTTTCCCTTAATAGCTCGATAAGCTCCAGGGAAGGAGATTCCCGGACGTCGTCGATGTCCTTTTTGTAGGCCAGTCCGAGGACAAGTACCTTTGATCCTTTCAGGCTCTTACCCCGGCTATTCAAGGCGTCAATAAGTTTATTTATTACATAGGCCGGCATCGATGTGTTGATCTCTCCGGCCAGCTCGATAAATCTCGTGGCCATGCCGTATTCGCGCGCCTTCCAGGTGAGGTAGAACGGATCAATCGGGATGCAGTGGCCGCCTAGCCCCGGCCCGGGATAAAAAGGCATGTAGCCGAAGGGTTTTGTAGATGAGGCGGCGATTACCTCCCAGACGTCAATTCCCATCCGGTCAAAGACCATCTTCATCTCATTGACCATGGCGATATTTACGGAGCGGAAGATATTCTCCATGAGCTTGGTGGCCTCTGCGGCCCGGGTGGAGGAGACAGGCACGGTCTTAACCACGATAGTATCATAGAGGGCGCAGGCCACCTTCAGACAATTTTTGGTATAGCCTCCAACCACTTTTGGGATGTCGCCGGTAGAAAAATTCTTATTGTTGGGGTCTTCCCGTTCCGGAGAAAAGGCCAGTAAGAAATCCTTTCCGGCCTTGAGACCGGTTTCTTCCAGAATGGCCCGCATATCCTCGTCGGTAGTACCGGGATAGGTCGTGGACTCCAGGACGATGAGCTGCCCCTTACGCAGGTTGTCCCGGATGCTTCGCGTGGTAGAGAAGACATAAGAGAGATCCGGTTCCCGATTCCTGTTTAGCGGTGTGGGCACACAGATGAGAATACAATCCATCTCTTTCAGTCTGGAAAATTTGGTAGTGCTGCTAAAACGGCCTGTGGATAGGGCCTCCTTGACCTTGCCGGCAGGAATGTGTTTGATATAAGATATTCCCGCTTCGAGGGCCTTAATCTTTTTTGTGTCTATGTCAAATCCGGTGACCGGAAACCCGGCCCTTACAAATTCCAGTACCAGGGGAAGGCCCACATAGCCAAGGCCGATGATTCCGACTTGGGCCTGCCGTTTTTTGATGCGATCTAATAGGGTCATGACCTCATTTGCCTCGTTTTTTCGTTTTTTTTGTCAGTTTATCGACATACCACGCCACGGTCTCTTCCATCCCCTGTTTCACATCATGCGTTGGCTTGTAGCCCAGGAGTACCCCGGCCTTTTCAATGTCCGCCTGGGAATGCCTCACGTCTCCAGGCCGATACGGCCCGTATTCGGCTTCAATCTTTGCAATAGCGGGGTAATGCCGGGCCAGAGAGCCGCGTATCATTGTAAAAAGCTCGTTTAATGTTGTCTTCTCGCCAAAGGCGATATTATAAACCTGGTTTAAGGCCGCTGGTTTCTCTGTTACAGCAGACAGCAGATTGGCCTGGACGACGTTGTCGATATAGCAGAAGTCCCGGCTCGTCTCGCCGTCGCCGTGGATCGTCGGGGCCTTTCCATCCAGCAGGGCGCCGATCCAACAGGGGATTACGGCCGCATAAGCCCCTTTGGGATCCTGCCTTCGGCCAAAGACGTTGAAGTATCTCAGCCCGATGCACTCCATCCCGTACGTACGGGCGAAGACGTCGGCATAAAGTTCGTTTACATATTTGGTGACGGCGTAAGGGGATAAGGGGCGGCCGATCACATCTTCTTTCTTCGGAAGCCCCGGGTGATCTCCGTAAGTGGAGGAGGAGGCCGCATAGACAAAACGCTTGACCCTGGCGTCGCGGGCCGCTACCAGCATGTTCACAAAGCCGTCGATATTTGACTGGTTGGTGGTGACAGGGTCATCGATAGAGCGGGGCACGCTGCCGAGGGCGGCCTGGTGGAGCACATAGTCAACGCCGGCACAGGCCCTGCGGCAGTCTTCGGGATTTCTTATATCGCCTCCGATAAAGGTGAACCGGCTCCAGGCCCCGTCACCCACCGTATTTTTTACATCCTCCAGATTATGGAGATAGCCGGTGGAGAAGTTGTCCAGTCCGATGACGGACTGCCCCAGCTTGAGCAGTTCCTCCAGGAGGCTTGATCCGATAAATCCGGCCACACCGGTGACCAGCCAGCGCTTGGGTGATTCCATTAGTTGCCCCTTGATTTTACCAATCCCTGCCATTTTTAATACACTCTTCGGCCTATTCGGTGTCAGTCTTTATTATTACGTCTCCACATAAATTGCAAGGGCTCTTCTGATAACATCTATATAGCGCCCGTTTCTCAATATGCCACGCATCTAAACCCGAGTATGTTGGAGTGCGTTTCAGCCTCCAATCTAAAGCGGTTGAATAGGCGCATGTCATTGCCGGAAGTCCAGCCGCCACCCTTGGCCACATAGTATTTAACGTCGTGTTTGGCATGGGAAGGCGGTTCACAAGGTTTCATCGTCCACTCCAGTACATTTCCTATGGCGTCAACTATCCCAAAATCATTTTCAAAGTCCATGTACCTGTCCACGGGTGTGGTGTCCGCTATGGAGCTATCCTCAATATTGCAGGCATCTCTCTGCCAGTCGTTTCCCCAGGGAAGCACATAACCGTCAGCCGTCCGTGTCGCGGCCTCCCATTCATCTTCAGCAGGCAGTCTTTTGCCGGTCCAGGCGGCAAAGGCCAGGGCATCTTCCAGGCTGACCTGAACCACAGGGTGGTTTCTTTTATTGTGTATCGTACTTTCGGGCCCTGAGGGCTGATGCCAGCAGGCTCCATATACTGTCTGGCAACTGAGGCCGGACCGGCAGATAAGTTTAAGTGAACCGGTTTTTTCATCTACCGTTTTCTTAAAACGTCCGTAATAGACCTTTCCGTATCCAAGCCTTTCGGCGAGGGTTTTATATCCGGTCTTTTCCACAAAAACCTCGAACAAGGCGTTTGTAACCGGGAATTCACCCATATAAAAGGCCTCTAAACGCACTTTTTGTTCAGGACGTCCATCTTTGCCGGGAGACTTATTGCCAACGATATAGTCTCCCGCTGGAATCAGAATGTACTGATTGTAAAATCTTTCCCTGTTGCCGAGTAAACGATTAAATTCTTCGGCCAGGAGTCTGGCCTTTAGTACGTTATCTTCCTCCCCCAAAATGCCGTCCGAATATCCCGCCTCTGAACCGCCGGCGGACAGGCCTGGTTCTCCAGATTTCTCAGTGATTTCCAGATGATCAATGACTTCCTCGACCTCATCCCCTTCGAATTCCTCGATCTCTTCCGGTACTGCATCTTCCGGTTTGGCATCCGGCAGGAGGTCGGCCTCATCGACTATTTCTGTGTCCTCTTGCGGTTCTGCCTCTTCCTCAGCTTCCACAATTTCCTGGATGGCTTCTTCCACTTCTTCTTCAACGACTTCATTAGTATCCTGAAGTTCTTCTGATTCTTCAGGCCCTATTTCTTCGGGTTCCAGGTCTTCGATGAGATCGGCGTCTTCCACTACTTCGGGGACTTCTTCGGCTTCTTCCGGTGCTTTCTCTACGAGGTCCTCTACGACCTCAACCTCTTCGACTTCATCAGCGGTCTCGTCCGATTCAATATCATCTACGATCTCAGTCTCTGCGAGATATTCCTCGATCTCCCCAATATCTTCGAGTTTTTCAGATTCCGGTTCTTCCGGTATTATCTCTTCGACAAGCTCGACTGTATCGACTACGTCAACCTCATTCGCAGCGATTTCTTTCAGATTAGCGGCATCTTTGGTTGATTCTGCTACCGGCGCCTCTTTCGATGTGGTTCCCTCCCGCCCATCAGGTTCACCAACACCAGGTCCGTAGCCTTCGACACCGGACTCGACTATGCCGGTCCTCCCCACCTCGTCTTTCTTCTGTTCACTGCCCGTTTCTGCGGCATTTCCTGAACTCCGGGGAAGCGTGTCACTCTTTTCACCTGAAAATCCCCCTGTATCCCCCTTTTCCAAAGGGGGAATTTGGCTTTCTCCGTTTTTCTTCGTTCCGGCGTCATGCCCCAGGCATATCCGCCGGGGCGGAAATCCGCCTGAGTGCGGAAAAGGGGGAATTGATGGGCCCCCGTTTCTTCCCAAGGGGGGGCTTAATGTATCCCCTCCTTTAGTAAAGGGGGGTGAAGGGGGATTATTATCATTATCCTTTGTGTCGCCATGCGACATGTGTGTTTCATATGCCCTGACTTCGGATGGTGCGGCAGGCTCATCAGTCAAATCGCCATGTGCTACTTTTAAACCAATTTGTTGCGACAACCCCTGGATTATTTTTTTTAATTGGCTTAACTTGCCTGTTCTGTCCGAATTCCCCGTATTAGCCAGGGCCTCTGGGTCCGACAACACTTCGCGGACAATATTTAAGACCTCGTTTATCTGTTCCAGCGTAACGCCTCCGTCCTTTTTCGCACTGCCGGTAAACGAGGTGAGCAGCCGGTCTTTGGCCTCATCGGACATAATAAAGACATTGCTGCGTCCGATGATTATGCCCTCAGGATTTTTTTCATCCTCATAAAGCCTTTTTAAGTCCGCATTAACAGAGGATTTGATACTGCTCAGGTTTTTTCGCTTGCTTTTGATTGTCGAAGGATCGTCTCCGGTGTCCCAGAGTGCTTTGACGAGTTCGTCCGTATCAATGCCTTGCAGGGTGGTGACGGCGCCTTTGCTTTCGTAAGATTCCCTGATGGCATGGACAAGCCTGTATTTTAAGGTTTTATTGTCTCTGTAGTTAAGGCTGGATATCGCCTCGTCGATCCCCTTAAGGGATATTACAGTGGCCACAAGAACCTCCTGCTGCCTGCGCCTGCCGCTATCGTTTTTTGCGGACAAGAACGCGTCTTCTTACCACTTTCCGGCGAGGCTTGGGGGACGGGGGAGATGGATTTGCAGCGTCATGCCGGGAGGGAACTGCGTTTTCTGTTTCACCGGCCAGGTTTTGCCGATAGCGGCAGGTGGCCCTGGGACATTTTAAGGTTATTTCCCCGGCTGAGTCGTCGGTTTCAATTAGAAACGGATTTTTACACTGTGGGCAGACGATGTGATGAGGTTTGCCCCAGCTTATAAGATTACAGTCACTGTTTGAACAGGTGTAGAAATATTTACCCTTGGCAGTCTGTTTCGCCTCGATCTTGCCGATTCTACATACCGGACATGCGGAGGCTAAGTCCTCGGAAAAGGCTGCGATATGCCTTTCAATGATGTCATCCGCGACGACGGCCTCATCCTGTTCCGGAACAGGTTCGGTTTCACTTTCTGTTTCATCCACTGATGATAAATCTTGCATCTCACGAGATTCCGCCTTGGTTTCCTTTTCCTCCGTTACTGCTGGACGGTCCGGTTCATCTACGACCGGCGCCGCTTTTTCCGGCAAATCCTGCTCGGGAGTCTCATGTTTTGGAGATGGCTCCGGCGCTGCCTGTGCCGGTACAAGAGATTCGTCAATAGAACGTGCGTCTTCAGCGGCGACTCTTTTTCTTTCCGGCTCAGTTATCTTTTTAGATTCCTTTAGCTTTTGAACTTCGGTGTCACCGGGTTGGCCTATAATATCTTCGGCAGGCCCTTCTTTTTTAGTGAAGAAACTTTGGACCCTGAGCCGGCTGATATCCTGGGCTCGGAGCACTGGAGAGGCAGTATCCACGTGTGACTTTGTCTGTTCCTGTCTGTAACGGAAAATTTTTGCCGGCGCTTGTTCCGGTTTTGCCGGGGTCTTTTGTTTTGATAAAGGAACCCCCTGCATCTGTAACGTCTGGTCAAACTGGCTGATGGCGCTTTCTAGTTCTTTACGTCCGGACAACACCTCATCCATGGTCTGAACAAGGTAGGCGACAAGATTGGCCCCGGGCATTTTGGGGAAGATGCGGTCGACTAAGCGGACCATACTGATGGCCGGTTTCGTGGCGGAAAAACTACTATCGGGGGACGCATCAATATATCCTTTTTGAATTAAATCCTGGAGGGATGCCTTCAGGTCTTCGTCCGGGTTGAGGCCGAATTCAGCTAATTCATTCAGGAATGTTTCCTCTGTATAACGTTCAGGTGGAGAGGATGAAGCGCTTTCGATATCGGTTTCACGTTCTACGGCGAGGATAAGACATGGTATGGTCGCTACATTCAGAGGCAGCGAGCCGATTCCATACCTGGTACCGATCAGCCTTTCTATATGCCGTCCCAGGGTCTCATCAAATCGTGCACGGATATTACGTGTGGAAAGCTGCTCTTGCTCAATATTCTGCTGCATAGGCGATCTCCGTCAGTATCTTCTCTCGGGCTTTTTTAAGTATGATGGCTTCGCAAGAAGTCCATTTGCTGCGAAATAGCGATCAGCCATCAGCTATCAGCGGTCAGCTTGAGTCGCCATTCCACTTCCTGAAAGCCGAGAGCTGAATGCTGAATGCTTTTGTATGGTGCATACGGACTTCAGATTTCTTATCGACACAAACGACCGGGAGATTAGCGCATTAAAGGCACTAAAGGCAGGCTATGCATCGAGCCATCGAAGGCCGTTGTCCTCGCTTGACTCTTCACAAAGGGAGACTACGTTAAGAAATTCTTCCAGGGCCTCCTTAGCTTTAAGGTCTTTGAAACTAAGGAACATGATGCCTGTCCCACCATTGGCAAGATGCCGGGCCTCCCCGGTCACAAAGACATAGCCGAAACCCGGCACATCTATAGCCAGATCTACTTTATCATTTAAACCAAATGCCTGGCAGGTAGGCAGGAAACAGCCTCTTAGGCTGATGTCTTTAGTAAAATAGGCCTCTCCGCCTTTAAGGATAACGACTTTGAGGCCAAAGTCGAAGCGCGGGGTTGTCCTATGTTCTTTTCCCAAAGATATTACCTCTTTTAGGGCGTTTCGGCATATTCCGGGGATGACTTTAGATTTTGTTTTGTTAAAGAAATAAAAAAGGGCTATCCACCATAGGCAGATAACCCTCTGATTTTACTGGGGTGAGCGGAGGGACTCGAACCCTCGACCTCTGGGGCCACAACCCAGTGCTCTAACCACCTGAGCCACGCCCACCATTGAATATCTGGCGCGCCTGAAGGGATTCGAACCCCCGACCTACGGATTAGAAGTCCGTTGCTCTATCCAACTGAGCTACAGGCGCAGGCTATTACAGCAGCCATCTTTAACAAGATTTTGGCGCCTTGTAAAGACAAAATTCAGCGCCGGCGTCTGCTCCGGTCGCATATTAAAAAGTTATTGCAAGGTGTTCACTTTACCGCTATGGTTACGATCACGCCTCATATCTACGCCAGGGTGAAAAGGCCATGTTTGATCTTCACCAATTGGAAGTTTTCTGCCGCGTTCTGGAATTAAAGAGCTTTTCAAAGGCTGCGGAATCAGTATATCTTACCCAGCCGACGGTGAGCGGACATATTCAGGCCCTGGAGCAGTTTTTGGATACGCGTCTCTTTGATCGTCTGGGCAAGAAGGTTGTGCCTACCAGGGCCGGAGAATTGCTTTATAAATATGCCAGGCAGATGTTGAGCCTGCGGTCCGAGGCCCGGCGAGAGTTAGAGCTTTTCCTGGGCAGGGTCAAAGGAGAGATGACCATCGGCGCCAGTACTATTCCGGGGGCGTATATCCTTCCTGAGCTGATAGGTTCTTTTAAAAAAGACCATAGCGACATTTATATTACCCTGATGATAGCTGATACCACGGGTGTTATAGATAGCCTGCTGGCGGGAAAGATCGAGATGGGGGTGGTAGGGGCCAAGATAGAGGAAAAGAGGCTCCAGTACCGGGAGTGGGTAAGGGACGAGATGGTGATTGTAGTCCCGTCCAGCCATGCCTGGGCAGGGCGGCGCTCTGTGGAGGCAGGTGAGCTGAAGAAAGAGGCTTTCGTGCTGCGCGAACCGGGTTCCGGCACGCGTATGACCAGCCTCAAGGCCCTTGAGAAACTGGGCGTGGATGCAAAAGAACTTAACATCATTGCCGAAATGGGCAGCACCGAGGCCGTGCGTCAGGCCGTGAAGGCGGGAATAGGTATTGGCATCTTATCCCGACGGGCGGTTAAGGACGATATTGCCGCGGGTTCCTTGCACGGACTGAGGGTAAAAGGGTTAGACTTATGGCGTGAGTTTTATGTCGTAGTTCTTAAAGGGCGTACGCTTTCTCCGATTACCGGTTCTTTTCTTGATTTTTTGTTTTTGCGTGCGAATAGCTTTACTGAGAAGGAAAATCCGGCATAATGACTCGCTCCTTATCTCTTTAAGAGCGGCAACGTATCCTTTTCGAGGACATCCATTTTGAGCTCGCCTATATATCTTTTTATTATATTCCCTTTTGAATCAACAAGAAAACTTGCGGGGATGTAGTAGATACCCCCATAGTCCTTACATACCGCATTATTACTTATCAGAACAGGGTAGGTAATGCCGGCTCTTTTGACAAAATCGGCCAGGATTTTCTTGCCGGCAGATGTGGTGGCATCGTCAAGCGAGATACTGATAATTTCAAATCCCTTACTTTTATATTTTTTGTGCATAGCAATGAAATCGGATATCTCGGCCCGACAGGCAGGACACCCCGTGGCCCAGAAGTTAACGAGGACAACCTTGCCTTTAAAATGGCTGAGGCTTACCATGCGGCCATCCAGGTCTTTCAGGGAAAAATCAGCGGCCTTGACGGGCTTTGCCGCTGAATTAGGAGACGCATAAAGCTGGCCGGAAACTAACAAGATAAATACTAAAGCGACAAACCACCTTACTGAATGTCCAAAGTAACGACTTACGTTATCTGCCATGTTTTACTCCCTGAATTCTTCGATTCTTTCTGCCAGGTTGACGAGTTCGTCCGCTACCGCATAGAACAATTTTTTGCCTTTTTCCGTATTGGCCCTGGACGGGTTGCCCCAGACACCATTCGGCCAGAATTTTCTCTTATTTCTTACCAGGATGGGATTGGGGAATGCCGGATATTCTTCCGGACTTGTGCCCTTGACCCATTCCGGGCGCAGGTAGAGCATAACTGACGTTTCTACCTCTCCGGCGTGCGAATCACCCGGTGTTTCTACAAGCCCCCGGGCGGCCTTTCCAACAAGGTCGAGTATGCTTAAAACCGCTATTTTGGCCTCAGGCAAGGCGGAGAGCAATTCCTCTCCGGCATCGGTAATAGCGGCCAGGTGTGTCCCGCCTGCGTGTCCGGAGATGAGGATGAAATTCCTCAACCCCTGGGAATAGAGGGACGTAACGATGTCTATAGTCAATCTGCGCAGGGTTCCGGCCTTTATGGTGATTGTGCCGGGATGTCCGCTTGTACTGCGGCACAGGCCATAATGGATGGGCGGAGCCACAAAGAGGGACCTTTTCGAAGATGCGGCCCTGGCTGTTTCGTAGATATGTACGGTGTCTGTAGAGAGGGGCAGGTGGGAACCATGCTCTTCTACCGAGCCATAAGGGATGACGACCGTGCGGGTCTTTTTCAGCCCTTCGACAAATTCAGGCATGGTAATTTCTTCCAGAAGCATAGCAGAGTTTTTAGCCTTTATACCTTAGAGACGGATGGACTCCCCTTGGGCTCTATTGAACCAAAATCTAATTGACTTTCAGGGGCATGTCAATAATAATTGCCGGGTGATTGACTTACATATCCATACCATAGCCAGTTCCGACGGACAGCACACCCCGGAGGAGATATTTGCCCTGGCCGGGAGGCATGGCCTTAAGGCCATTGCCTTTGCCGACCATAACAGCGTGGGCAGTCTGCCGGAAGGGGTTCGCCTGGGAAAAGAGACCGGCATAGAGTTTGTGCCGGCCATAGAGATCAACACCTTCTATTCAGACCTTGACCTGCACCTCCTGGCCTATTTTATCGATTATGAAGGCACATCTGTTCAGGACTGGCTGGCTGCCATACGGGTAGAAAAGGAAAAGCAGGCGCTGGGGAGGATCGCCAGGCTGCGGGAATCGGGTTTTGTTCTCACGGAAGAAGACGTACGCCGGCATTCGGGCGGTAAGATTCCAACCGGGTATTCTTATCTCAAGGCCATTTTGGACCGAAAAGAAAATAAGGAAGACCCAAGGCTCAAGACATATACTGAAGGAAATAGCGCCAGGTCGCCTTACTATCGATTCTATCATGATTGGCTGAAGGGCGGGAGACCGGCCTACGTGCCCATTGAAGCCCTGGCTACACCCGGCGTCATAAGGCAGGTACTGGAGTGGAAGGCTGTTCCTGTCCTGGCTCATCCCATGGACACGCCGGATGCAGTCATTATAGGCCTTATAGAGGCCGGTTTGATGGGTCTGGAGGTCTATAACAGCTACCACAGCGTGGAGCGGGTTAAACATCTCGAGGCCATAGCCGGGGAACACAACCTCCTTATGACCAGCGGCTCTGATTTCCACGGCCAAAAGATGAAGCCGGATATCGAAATGGGGAGATTGCAGGGAAACGAAATGTTCCTTCTTGACGCCCTAAAAGCGGCTAAGGCCCGTCTTGATGCGGCTTCCTGATGTATGTTCTCCGGGAGTAGTTCAATCCGATTGCTTTTTACATGAAATGTATTATTATTTAATCAAAAGGACGTGTATTCTTGAGTGTAAAGTTAGTCTGCCAGAATAAGAAGGCAGCGCATGAGTATTTTATCACTGAAAGATATGAAGCAGGTCTGGTACTTACGGGAAGTGAGGTCAAGTCCCTGCGGCAGGGAAGGGCAACCCTGGCTGATGGTTATGCGCAGGTGGTCGGTAACGAGGTCTTGCTGTATAATGTGCATATAAGTCCGTATTCTCATACGCACCATGAGGAGCAGGCCCCAACCCGCACCCGCAAGGTTTTGTTCCACCGGCAGGAGATAAGAAGGCTGATCGGTAAGATACAGGCGAAGGGATTAACGCTCATACCGACCAAGATATATTTTAAAAATGGCTGGGTGAAGGTAGAGCTGGCCCTGGCCAAAGGTAAAAAGTTATACGATAAAAGAGAGAGTATAAAGAGGAGGGAAGAAGAAAGGGAGATAGCCAAGCGCTATCGAGGTCGAAACTGACATATCCATGGGGGCGAAACGGCTTCGACGGGGATATGGAAGTTTAAGCTGCATACCGAGGTCCTGTTGGCTCGTTAAACAAACAGGAAAAAACAAAAGCAGACAACTGCGAATACGCACTGGCCGCTTAATAGGCCAGCGTCCTTCTGATTCGATCCTGCGGAACTAGAAAGGACGACGGATAGCGGGATAGCATCCCCTCAATCGCCTGCTGAGAGGGGAAGCGAAACTTTATGCGGGCTAATCTCCTGGTTGCCTTGCCCGGGGTGGAACCAGGGGGTGAAATTGAACCCCAGGCTATGTATGTAGATGCTTAAATGGAGTATTTTCGGACGCGGGTTCGACTCCCGCCGCCTCCACCATTTTGATTTAGACAACCCGTTTCTCCGGAGTGGTTATCCGGGTGGACGGGTTTTCTATGAAGCCATGAAAAACCACGGCGTGGTGCAGGTCATCACCGACGACGGCGACTTTGCCGCCGTCCCCGGCATCCGGGTCTTCACCGCCAACCACAACGTCATCCAAGCGGCCAGAACGCAAGGACGGTTGGTAACGCGATGACAGGAGAAGCAACTCGCAATGAATAATGCCTTCCAGCCCAAATTCACCATTACCAACCGCATGACCGCCGCGATCACCCGTATCGAGAGGGGGCGGGGAGGGGGTACGTGAATAAAGAGAACACATACCGACCTCCTTACACCCTCACCCCGGCCATTCTGAATCTGGTGGCGAAGATCAGTGAAACCGTCGGGCGACTATCTGCACTGACGGACGCCGCCAAAGCGCTGCGGCTGCGGCGTATCAACCGTATCCGCACCATCCGGGGCTCGCTGGCCATCGAGGGCAACACCCTGAGTGAGGAGCAAATCACCGCGATTCTGGATGGCAAGCGGGTGATCGCCCCACCCCGGGAGATTCAGGAGGCGCGCAACGCCATTACCGCCTATGACCGATTCGAGCAGTGG
>QYQD01000107.1 GCA_007280345.1 Deltaproteobacteria bacterium
CCCATATCTTATTCCCTCCCTTCATCCTGTGGTCTGTTCATAGAGCGGGGCCATCTCATCCCAGAAATTCGGCTGTACGCAGCCGATACAGATGGCGTTCCGCACACACCAGTTGACCTTGTTATTCCACTGACGCTGCCAGCAATCGGCATAGGTCTCCAGTCCTTTACATCCGAGCTTCAAGCGACAACCTTCTTCGCCGTAGGACCTGGCAAACTTTCCCTCTTCATAATACTTAAGATAGGGACAGTTATCATGGATTGTGCTGCCAAAGAACAGCAATGGGCGTTTGTATTCATCCACAGGCGGAAGGCCTTTGGTCAATGCATAGGCAATAGTTCCTACCATCCAATCCGGGTGTGGCGGACAACCAGGGACATTAACCACCGGCGTTTTTATCCCGTTTTCCTCGAAGATGGCGGTAACCGGTTTTGCCCCGGTGGGATTGGGTTTGGCCGCCGGGATACCGCCAAAAGAGGCGCACGTGCCAAAGGCCAGAGTTGCCGCGGCCTTTTTACCTATCTCAATGGTAGCATCCAGCATCGTAATTTCATGCCCTTGACGTTCGCCAACTATACAGAACCGGCCGCGTTCCTTGGTAGGTATAGAACCTTCGACTACCAGATAAAACTTTCCGGCATAGTCCTCTGCCACTTTATACATCTTATCCAAGGCCGGTTCACCCTGCGCAGCCATTACCGTAGGATGAAATTTCAAACTGATTATCTTGAGCAGGACGGTGGCAATATCCGGTTCGACGGAATTGAGGAGGGAAACAGAGCATCCGGTACAACCTGAGCCCTGAAGCCATATCACCGGAGGATTACCCGCCAAGGCCTTCTCGAGGGCCTGCGCCATATTTGGGATACCCAAATTGGAAAGCCCACATGCTGCTGCGGTACCACCGCATACCTTTAAAAAGTTACGCCTTGTAATTTTCATTCACATCTCCTCCTTTCAAGGCAGTGTAAAACAACACCTTCTCTTTATCTCTCGGAGAATACGCAATTCACCCCCCTTTTATTTTCTTATCGGGGAAAATTGGCGGGACTTTAATAAGAAAGATACCTTAGCGGGAGAACGGTTCGATTTGAAGATTATGGCCATCCGTGAGGCAGGCGATCGCCCCGTCCCGGTCTGTCCGATAAATGGAGCGCCCCGTCTTCATATACCTTCCTACTACGGCAGGGTGGGGGAAAGAGAAACGGTTGAACTGCCCTACGGAGAAGACGACCGCATCGGGGGCCACAGCCTGAATAAAATCCACTGTATTCGATGTATTACTACCATGATGGGGGGCAAGAAGGACGTCAGATTTAACGACATAGCCCCGTTGCAATAGTTCACTCTCCCTGAAAGCGTCGATGTCTCCGGGGAAAAGCAGGTGTCTGCGGCCATAACTGATTCTGAGGACCAGAGAACGGCGGTTAAGAAGAAGGTCCTGCCCGCCCGTCGCCGCCATATCTCCGGACGGGCCATAGACATCGACCATCACGCCATTGATATTAAAAGTGTACCGGCTATCCATCTTGAATTTCCGGTGTGGAATGCCTTTATGCGAGATCGCTTGTTGCCAGCGGATAAATGCCTCTGTTTCTACCCGATCTCCATTCGTCCAGACCTCTTTGACCTTAAAGCTATCCAGCAAAAAGATAAGACCGCCTATGTGATCGGGATGTGGATGGGTGAGCACCAGGTAGTCTATAGTCCGAACCCCCTTCGTCCTCAAAAAAGGCGCTATCACCCGCTCACCAATGTCAAACTGGCCGCTCAGTGTCCCGCCTCCATCGATAATCATGTTCTTTCCACCAGGGAATTGCACAAGCGCGGCATTCCCCTGACCGACATCCAGAAAGGTAGTCCTGAGCATATCAGAATGGCTTTGCTGATAAGCGCCAACCATTTTTACCACGAGAATTATGGATAGACAGGTCAGGCCACACCATCTGAACGCCTTGCGGCGGGAGGCCATAGTAATGAACAGGACCCCCGCATAAAAAAGGAGTATTTCAAACAGACAGGGCGGCGCTACCCATAGAGAAGAAAATGGCCAGGCCGCAAAGAAATCAATAATCTTCACCATGGCGACAAGGATCAGAGAGCCTGCCTGCAGGAATATGTCCGCCAGTTTCAGGGAAAGGGGGGACAGGGCAACGGAAACAAGTCCCAAAGGCAATACCAGCATATCTACCAGAGGGACCACAATAACGTTGGATAAGAGGCCGACGATAGACAGCCGGTGAAAGTGATAGGCCACGATCGGCGCCGTACCCAGGGTAGCGATGGCCGATATCAAAAACAGGCCCCATAACTTATCCACAAACGGGGAGGGCCGCGGACGCAGCCTGGCCAAAGGGGCTTCCCTTTTTCTGCCAAACCAATCCTGCCAGCGAGGGTAGAAGAAGATTATGGAGAATGCGGCCATAAACGATAGCTGAAAAGACGGGACATAAAGAGCCGCGGGCGAAAAAAGCAATATGGCCCACATAGCCATGGCCAGGTTATTGTAAATATCCCACTGCCGGCTCAGTAGGACAGCGGCGAGAAACACGGATACCATGATCATGGCCCGGGTAGAAGGGTGAGACATGCCGGCCATGGCCCCATAGAACAGGACTATGGGGATAGAAAACAAGGCGGCTATTTTGAAGGCCGAAAATCTCAGGAGCAGGTAAGAGGAGCGTTTTATCAGCCACAGGCCAAGGGCATAAGCACCCCAGGCCACCATACCCATGTGCAGGCCGGAAATGGACAGAATGTGAGTGACCCCGGACCGGGTAAATGCCTCCTGTACGGGTCCGGGGATACTGCCGCTCTCGCCGATGAGAAGGGCCTTGTATAAAGAGGCCGCTAACGGGGTAGCATGGTTATCCAGAAAGTTCTGGATATGCAAACGGGCGCCTTCAATAAGGCCGGAGAGCGAAGGGCCGCTGCGACCAATAACCGTCAGAAGATGCGGGTCAGAGACCCAACCGGTAACATAGACATCTTTAAGGGCCATGTGCTTCTCAAAGTCAAACCCCCCTGGATTCTTAAAGTTAATTACCGGGCGCAGACTGCCCATCCATAAGAGTCGATCGCCGCAAGAAAGCCGGGCTAGCGGTCTGTCCTTTAACCGCACGAGAATGCGGCCGGTTACGGACCGTATTTCTTCCCGACCAAGATATTGTTCGGCCCTGATCAACAATTCTGTTCTGTCTGGTAAAAAGACCGGCATCTTTTCCAGGACGCCGGCTAGACGTACACTACGTCCGTCAGCCAGGGACAAAAGGTCCCGGGGCGTATTTTGCTCCGGCGAAAAAGCCCCGGCATAGAGATAACCCAGGCACACAAAGATTAGCCAGGACAGTAAGAGGCAGCCTTTTTTCAGTCTTTTATCCGGGTTGAGATGATTCAGATAAAAAAGGACGGCCAGAAGGGCTGAAACGGCCCCCAGGGCAAAGTTCATTCCACCCCTAAACGGCAGATGATGGGTTAAGACCAGACCAATGACAAAGGCGGTGAGCAGGATGGGGAGTGGTCTGTTCAATCACTTTCTTCTTGCACTGTGATTTTGGTTATATCTTTTCTAAATGGCCGGGCGGGTAGTTTATTAGATTCTGCTAAATAGTCCTTAATTCTGGCCCGGAGTTCCTTTTCTATTCCTTCGGTCAGGTGGTCTATCTGTTTTTGCAAGGACAGTATCTTTCTCCGCATCTCGATAATTACCTCAATCCCGGCCGTATTTACAGCCAGGTCCTGACGCAGGCGTACAATCCTGGCCAATTCTTCCATATCTTTCTCTGTAAAAACGAAACGGCCGGACTCCTTCCCGGGCTGCAGGAGCCCCTCACGCACATAAAGATGTATGGTCCGGGTGCAAATCCCCAGCCGCCTCGCTGCCGCGGTTATAGTATAAATGCGCATTTCTTATTTGCCGCCCCCTTTTTTGGCCGCCATGTTTTCTTTAAGCTCGCGGAACAGGGCCTCTGAACGGCTATCCAGGTGGCGGGGGATAGCCACCTCGATCTCTACAAATTGATCCCCCCATGCTCCTCCTTTGAGCGCAGGCACGCCCTTTCCTTTGAGCCGAAACTTCTGCCCGTTTTGCGTCCCGGACGGGACGGTCATCTCCACCCGGCCATAGAGTGTATCTACAGAGACCCTTCCTCCGAGGACAGCCGTGAAAAGATCAATCGTAGTCTTAATCTGGATATTATTCCCTTCACGGCGGAATATAGGATCGGGTTTAACCTTGAGTTCAATGTAAAGATCGCCTGGCGGACCGCCATCATATCCGGTATATCCCTTACCGGCCAGCCTGATCCTGGAGCCGTTATCCACTCCTGCGGGTATGTTCACGTCAAAGCGCTTCTCTGTCCTCACCATGCCCATCCCGTGACAAACCGGGCAACCCTTTGTGCCGATACGCCCGCTGCCGCCGCAACGGCCGCAGGTCGTAACTACACGCACCGATCCTTTCCGGCTCGATTTTTGCCCGCTCCCTTTGCAATCAGGACATGTCTCGCCGCTATAGGGATCAATGCCGTTCCCTGCGCATTTCTTGCATGGCTCCTCTTGGGCCAGGCTAACCTGGGTTTTTGTCCCAAAAACTGCGTCGCGGAATCCCACTTCCAGAACAGTATGAAGATCATCACCCCGCATTGGTTGGGGGCGATAAGAAGCCTTTTCTCCAAAGAGATTTTCAAAGATAGAACTGAAACCCCCTCCGGACTCCGAGGTAAACCGGCCGAAATCAAATACCCTCTCTCCGCCCGGATAGGTATAGCTATAGGAAGAAGCGGTGCTTCTCAGGCGGTCATATTCGGCCTTTTTTTCCGGCCGGCCGAGGATATCGTAGGCCTCGCTGATTTCTTTAAATTTTGGCTCTGCCTCTTTATCACCGGGGTTGACATCCGGGTGGTGCTTGCGCGCCAGCTTGCGGTAGGCCTTTTTGATCTCTTCATCCGTGGCCTCGGGTTTTACCCCCAGGATGTCGTACAGGTCTTTTTGGATCATGGGGCTACAAATCCTAAATAATCTGGCCACAGAGCCACCAGAGTGCACAGAGAAAGGATGCTTATCTCTGTGTTCTCCGCTTTCTCTGTGGCTAATTTTGAGCCTTACTTCTTACCCCACTTCTTGAGATTGGCGCGTGCTGCCTCGGCCTGCTCACTCTTGGGATATTCTTCGATCAATTTTTCCATGAGGAACTTGGCCGTTTTTGCGTCCCCGAGAAGATGAAAGGCCAGTCCCTGTTTCAGTAAGGCGGCGGAAACCTTAGGTCCTTTATGTTCACGGACGACCTTTTCATATTCTAAGATAGCCTCTTCATAGCGTTCCTGCTGGTAATAACATTCTCCCAGCCAATACCCGGCATTGCCGGCCAGTTCAGAATCGGGGTATTCCTTTAAAAAAACCCTGAACTTCTCTATAGCCTGCCTGTACGCATTTTCTTTATAAAGCTTGTAGGCCTCATCATAATCTTCCTTTGCGGATTTCCGGACTTTTATCTTTGGCTTTTCCACGGCAATCGCCTGCTTGGTCACTGCGCGCCCAGGCGCATCTGCGACCGGCGTGTCGCTTTTTACCTCTTTACCGGCAGTCTTGTCCTCATGTGAAACATTTTTCTCCAGATCGGCTATCCTGGCCTGAAGACTGTTTATCTGGTCAGAGAGTTTTTGCATCTTTTCGGCTAAGACCTTATCTTCCGCCTCGCTCCGGCCTGTTAACTCCTGCCAGCGATTTTCCTGCCGCTCTATCCTATCCTGCAGGCGCATCAGTTCCATTTTGATATCCTCAAGCTGTATCCCCATATCGGCCTGTTTTTTGCTTATAACTTCCACAGACTTAACTGTATCTATGCTTCTCAGCCCTTCTTTCATTTTAGAGACCTGCTCTTGCAGGCCGCTAATCTCTTTATAAACTTCGCCCGTCTGCCTGCTCAAGACATTGATCTTGTCATTCAATATGAGAACATCTTCCTGCACGGCACAGGCGCTCAAGATCATCACCATACCCACAAAGACAAAAGCGAACCATTTCATAATGTTGTACCCCTTTCAGTTAAGCCGGCGTGACCAGCAGGGTTGTGTCTGGGCGTCGGCATTGTTTATAATCCTGCGTTGGCCGCTACCATCGGAAAACATGACGAAAAGCTGCGGCTCCCCGGCCCGGGTAGAACTAAAGGCTATCTGCCGGCTATCCGGCGACCAGGAGGGACATTCGTTATTTCCGGCGTTACCGGTCAATTGTGTTACCTTACCGCTTTGGACATCGATAGTATAGATGTCAAAATGCCGGCCCTTCATGCCGTTGTAGGCGATACAATCACCGCGGGGCGACCAGTCCGGAGCCGTATTATAAGATCCATCAAAGGTCAAGCGGCGCGTATGCATACTTTGCAGGTCAAGGATATATATCTGCGGTGAGCCGGAGGAATCAGAGACATAGGCCAATTGTTTACCATCCGGTGACCAAGTGGGTGAGACGTTTATTCCCCAGTTATTAGTCAGGCGCCGGATAATACTGCCCTGGCGATCGATAAGATAAAGCTGCGAATTGCTCCCGTCTTTGGTCAGCGCAACCGCCAGGAATTTACCATCCGGAGACCAGGCCGGCGAGACATTGATACCTTTAAAGTCTGCCAGTCGCCGGCTTTTCCCGGTATAGAGATTTTTAATGTAAAGGATAGGTCTTCCCTCCCGGTAAGAGGTGTAAACTATCTCCTCAGCATCGGGAGAAACCTTTGGAGAAAGGACGATAGCGCATTCCGAGGTGATGCGGCGCGCATTCTCTCCATCAAAGTCGGCTACGTATATTTCTTTATGGCCATCCTTAGCCCAGATAAAGGCTATTTTAGACTGGCTTATGCCGGGTTCGCCGGTCAGGACCTGAATAACCACATCACAGAAACGATGAAGCATGGCCCGATAATTTATCATTTCCCCTTCGTAGCGCCGACCAAGGGCTATCTTGCCTTCTGCCACATCAATCAGCGCCATTTCAAGTATCAACCGGTCACCGGCGCTTTTAAAATTGCCCTTAATAACAAACTCGGCTCCCAGGGCGCTCCAATCGGAGGTATCACTACCGCCATAAATGGCCGGATCAATGGCGGTAAAAATGCCATGAAAGACAAGGGCATTGGTAAGGGTATCAGAGAATTTTTTACCTGCCTCCAGGCTGCCCGTCGCCCCGGCTAGCGGACGAAAATAAGGAAGTGCGATAGAGATTTTCCGGGTTTGAGGCGAAGTGATATCTATGTAAACCCTCGCGTAGGCATGGCCCGCGGCCAATAACCATCCGGCGACGAGCATAAGGGTTATAAGGCGTTTAAGTCTATGTGCCATATAGATTATCCTCTGTCTTTTGGACGAAACCGTATGCCTATCTCCAGAACCGATTCTCTAATCTCCGGCGGTAAAGGTGAAAATGGGCTGGAGAGGCGCACTGCACGCATAGCAGAACTATCCAGGTAGATATTCCCGGACCTCTTCTCCAGCCAGGCGCTTCCGATGCCCCCGTTCTTATGAATACGCACCACGACGATC
>QYQD01000061.1 GCA_007280345.1 Deltaproteobacteria bacterium
AAAAATCCTGGCCAGCCTCTACACTCCCCGGGCCATCTCTTACCGCCTCAACAAGGGCATCCGGGATGAAGACATCGCCATGAGCGTCGTCTGCCTCCAGATGGTGGACGCGGTGGCCAGCGGCGTGATGTATTCCCACCATCCGTTCAACGTCAGGGATGACAACCTCCTCATCAGCGCCGTGTGGGGCTTGGGACCTTATGCGGTGGACGGGGTGATTACCCCGGATACCTATCGCGTCGCCAAGACCGGCGATTTTTCCATCCTGGAACTGAAGGTGTCCCGCAAATCCGTCCAGTTGGTGGCCAATCCTGACGCCGGGCTGCATGAAACCCCGGTGCCCTCGGAACTCCAGGATCAACCTTGCCTGTCCCCGGAACAGATCAAGGTCCTGGCGGCCTATGGCGTCAAGCTGGAAGAGCACTACCACTGCCCCCAGGATGTGGAATGGGCCCTGGATCGGGATGGCCGCCTTATGGTGCTCCAGAGCCGGCCCCTGGTCCTGCAGGCCCCCACGGGCAAGGAACTTCAAGACATCCCGGCGGTGACCGGCTATCCCGTGCTGGTGGAGGGCGGCGCCGCCGCCTTCCCCGGCGTGGGGTGCGGCCCGGCCTTTCTGGTCCACCAGGACGAGGACCTGCTAAATTTCCCCGACGGCGCAGTGTTGGTGGCCCGGCATTCTTCCCCCAAATTTGTCATGGTCATGGCCAAGGCCCAGGCCATCGTCACCGATTCGGGGAGCATTTCCGGCCACATGGCCTCACTGAGCCGGGAATTTTCCCTTCCCACCCTCCTGGATACCAAGGTGGCCACCCAGACCATTGCCCCGGGTCAGATCGTCACGGTGGACGCTTATACCTGCCGCATCTATCAGGGGAAGGTGCCGGCATTGCTGGAAGACCAACCGCTCCGGGAATCCCACCTGAAAGACACCCCGGTCTATGAGACCCTGAAGCAGGTGGCCGAGTTCATCCTGCCCTTGCGCCTGGTGGACCCCAGATCCCCGGAATTTTCCCCGGATTTCTGCCAGTCCCTCCATGACCTCGGAAGGCTGGTGCACGAATTCTCCTACACCGAGATGTTCAAGATCAGCGACCTGGTCTCGGCCCGGGAGGGGTACGCCGTGAAGCTGGACGCGGCTATTCCCCTGGACCTCTACCTCATCGACCTGGGCGGCGGCCTGGCGGAGGCCGACCCCCACGCCCATAAGGTAACCCCGGACCAGGTGGCCTCGGCGCCCCTCCAGGCTGTCTTACGGGGGATGCTCCACGAGAAGGTGCGGGGTCGGGAACCCCGCCCCATTCAATTCTCCGGCCTCATGTCGGTGATGCGGGAGCAGATGCTGGCCGCCCCCAGTGCGGAAGAACGCTTCGGTGACCGCAGTTACGCCATCATCTCCGACAAATATCTCAATTTCTCTTCCCGGGTGGGCTACCACTACAGCGTCCTGGACGCTTACTGCGGCGCCACCGTCAATAAGAACTACATCACCTTCTCCTTCAAGGGCGGCGCCGCCGACGACGTGCGCCGCAGCCGCCGGGTCCGGGCCATCGCCCTCGTCCTCATGGGCCTGGATTTTGCCGTGGAGGTGAAGGGGGACCGGGTGGACGCCCGCCTGCAGAAATACGAGCGGGCCGTCATCGAAGACAAGGTGGACCTCCTCGGGCGTCTGCTGATCTTCACCCGGCAACTGGATATGCTCATGACCAGCGAGGCCGGCGTGGAGGTGGTGGCCAAGAATTTTCTCCAGGGCAATTATGGTCTGGATTCAACTGCTATTACGGCTCAAGCAGAGGGCGCTACGGTGAACCAGGCCCCAGGCGGCGGGAAATGAGCCAAGTTGGACATTTCTTGAAACCTCCAGCCATCCATGACATTAACCTCGGGGAGAAAGCTCCACAAGACCGTTTTTTGATCGCAGTGGCCAAGGTTGCCGCATAATCTCGGGTAATCGCCTAAAAAGACCGGTCCGCCCCGAATCCTCTTTACAAAATGTAAAAATTGCTGACAGAGCCTTGGTTCATCCTGGACCCGGGATTTCGATTCGATGTCTGATAATGCCGATTTATTAGCAGGTTATCTTATCTGGAGTTATAATCCCTGCCTGGCACGGTCATTGCTTTTTGCATAGCTTGATGAGAGAGGCTATTGAGATGCAGCAGGTGAAAATGTTGCGCGGGTAATTTTTTTGGTCAGGCCTATATACCAGTATGAGGGAGAAGCGACGGAGGCATGGAACATATCGCCGCCCCCCGTCAACCTGCCGCACGTGTAACCTCTCTTTAAACCATGAAGCACCTTAAGTCATGCCGAGGAGGTCTTGTATGAAAGTATTGGTGGCTACAGACGGCTCGGAGCATTCCATGAAGGCCGTGCAACGAGGATTGGAATTGGTGGAAAAGCAAGGGGCGCAGGTGACCTTGATGTCGGTGGGCTACTTTCCCGACGATGTGGACGAAATGCCTCCAAACATCCGGGAAAAACTGGAGAGCGAGGCCAAGGCAGCGTTGAAAAAGGCCAAGGCCGTGTTTGACGCCAAAAACATCCCCGTGGAGACGGTGCTGGAAGCGGGGCTGGTGCCGGCCAATTTAATCATCCGTAAGGCTACGGAGGGCAAGTTTGACCGCATCGTCATCGGCAGCACCGGGCAGAACGCCCTGGAAAGGATATTAATGGGCAGCACCGCCGCCAAGGTGGTGGCGCACGCCCCCTGCGAAGTCACGGTGGTCAGGTAACCAAGAATTTCAAGGAGGTTAATCGCAATGCGTACATGGTGGGCAAAACTTACAGGGCTGATGATCATGGCCGTCCTGCTGCTGCCGGAACTGGCGGCGGCGTCAGGGCCCGCGGCCGCCCCGATAGTCATCGTGGCCGACACCCGCAAGCTTGTCGGCATCGAAGCCTGGTGGGCCGGTCTTTACAATGAGAGCCATATTTACTTTACGATCCTTACCTACGTTTGCATGCTGGTCGTAGGACTTACTCTGGCTGGGATAGCCGACTTAATCATGAAACGCGTCGGCATCGATCTAACGTCCAGGGAGTTGGCGGAACACTAAAGTTTCTGCAATTACCTTTATTGGGAGGTTGAATCATGGATTGGTTATACGCCGTAATGCCTATTGCGGGAGTGCAGATATTCTGGCCCGGCCTTGTCATCCTCGGCCTGGGCGTGGGCATCCTTGGGGGCTTCTTTGGCATGGGCGCCGCCTGGATGGTGACACCGGGGCTAAACATCCTGGGCTTCCCTATGGCCTTCGCCATCGGCACCGACATTGCCCACATGGCGGGGAAATCCATCATCGCCACGGCCCGCCACGGGAAATTCGGCAATGTGGACTATCGCCTGGGTCTGGTCATGATCTTCGGCACCATAGTAGGCTTCGAAGTGGGCGCTCAGATGATCATGTGGTTTGAACGCATCGGCAAGGTGGAACTCTATGTGCGCATCATTTATCTGGTCCTCCTGACCTTTATCACCTGGATGGTCTTCTCCGATATAGCCAAAAGGAAGCGCAAGGAACGGGAGGCGCTGGCCGCGGGCCAAGAACTGGACAAGCTGGCCACCGGCCACGAGTGGTATAAAACCCTGCACAAGATCAAGATCCCGCCCATGATGCACTTCAAGCAGTCGATGGTCTATTGCTCGGTATGGCTGCCCATCTTCATCAGCTTCATGACCGGATGGCTGGCTGGCATCCTTGGAATCGGCGGCGGCCTCATCCGCATGCCGTCCCTGATCTACTTTGTGGGCGTCCCCACTCACGTGGCGGTGGGCACCGACCTCTTCGAAGTCATGATCTCCGGGATTTACGGCACCGCGACTTATACTTACAAAGGCCGCACCGAGCTGCTGGCGGCCCTCATCATGCTGTGCGGCGCGGCCATCGGGGCCCAGATCGGCGCGGTGGCCACCAAATACATCAAGGGCTACGGCATCCGCTATGCCTTCGGCATTTGCGTAGTCGGCTGCTTCATCTCTATCGTCCTGAAGATGATTGCCCGGGCCTACCACAACACCATTTGCGACGTTGCTTCCACTGTGGTTATCCTGGGCATCACTTCGGCCGTGGCCCTCTATATCCTGGTCATGATGCTCCGCGGCGCCAGCAAGGAGATCGCCCAGAAGAAGGCCCGGGGTGCGGCGGCGAGTTAGCAGTTGGGATGGATTTTATGGAAAGGAGATAGCTGATGGGTAAGAAGCTTAACTGGTGGGCTCTCGTAGCCAGCCTGGCGGCAACCTTGGTACTGGGCGGTCTCGGCTGCGACATAGGTAAGGTGGAGCAGGGAAGGGTCATTGCCTTTGACAAGGCCAAAGAGACCGTTACCTTTATTGTAGATACCAAACATGACCTCGTCAATCCCGATTACAGCGGGGCGTCTATGACCTTTGCGCTCCCCAAGGAGCCTAGCGAACGGGGCGAAGACCCCAAGGCCGGGCTGCGGATAAAGCTGGACGCCAAGTCCCGGGAGATCGTGATTTACGATACCGCAACGCAAAGTATGAAGAAGATCGCCTACACCCTCATCGATCAAAAGGAAGGGGTGAACAAGGATGATCCCCTGGTGAAGGGTAAGAAATTACCCCTGGTGGAGAAAGACAAGAAGGCCATCACCATCTATTCCGGCCGGCAGAAGCTCCTGACCACCTTCTCCCTGCCGGAGGAATACTTCGCCCTGCCGGACGACACCTGGGTAGCCGGGGACGAAGTGCGCGTTTACTACAAAGAAGCGGGCAAGGCCTTGAGGTTTATGAACGTAACCACGACGGACATTTTTAAGAAATAATTTCTCCGTTCTATGCAGGTGCATTCCGAGAGTCGCCCTGGGGTAACATAAGCACAAACCCAGGGCGACTGCCTTTTTTTATGGTAATATAAAAAAAGTTGCCGCAGGTGAGAAGCTGGCAGAAGAATTTCAAACCTGGGATGGAATAATGGATTTAGGGCAGGTAAATCGATGGCGCGACCTGGCAGGTAAAATCGGGGCCGTCTTCTGCGTCATCGCCTTCTTGGTCCTGGTGGATGGCTTGCTGGTGCATTTTCGGGAACCGGCCAACCTAGTCAAGGCGCTGGCGGGAGCGAGCGTCCAAATTAACGGGGAACTGATTGACGAGGCCCACGACCTTCAGGATTTGACCTTTGTGACCAGTTCTGACCAACTCACGGTGAATTTCGAGGCGATTCACAAGGGCTATTTCCTGGGCGGAGATATGTGGCGGGGACGGCTGATCATCGGCCCGGACATCTCTCCGGGGGAATACAACCTGGCGGTTCTTCCCAAGCGAACGGTTTCGCCCCGGAAAGCGCCGGCCTTCCGCATCCTGGTCTTCCCCGACGCCCTCAGCCTCCAGAAGGGCTCCACCTCGATGATCCGGCGGAGGTGGGGGGTCTCAGCCTTCGTCGTGGCAGCCGGCTGCCTGCCGGAAATTTTGCTGGCCTTTGGCGCGGTCTTTCTCCTGCCCGGGAGAAGGGAGGCGCTGCTGATGGCCGCCGGCCAGGCGGAAGTCTACCGGGTCATTCGGGGAGACGGCGGCTGCGAGATCCGGTTTGGCCTGGGCACGGCGCAAGGATTGAGCGCCGGGGCCAGAGTGTCTATCTATAATACCGAGGGCCAGCAGGTGGGCAACGGCACCGTGGAGGTCTCAAACCAGACGGATTCTGTCGCTCAGGTAACCACAGACCAGGAGATCAAGGTGGGATATCTCGTATCCCGGCTGTGAGAGGAAAGAGCTGTCTCGGGAGGAATATATATGGCGGCGCCTCAGTCTGCGGACTCGCATCTTGGTGCTCCTGATTGCCCTTGTGCTCACCACGATCGGCGGCGGCTTGATCCGCATGCCGGCCTTGATTTACTTTATTGGCTGCCCCACCCACGCGGTGGTGGGCACGACCTGTTCTCAGTGATGTTTTCTGGGGCCTACGGTTGCATGACTTATGCCGTCAAAGGCCGGGTGGAGATCATCGCCGCGATGGTGATGCTCATCGGGGCCTCCATCGGCGCTCGGATCGGTGTCACCGCAGTCAAGTACATCCGGGGCTACGGCATCCGGCTGCTCTTTGCCATTATGGTTCTCTTGGCCGGCATCTCGGTGCTCTCTAAACAGCTGAAATTTAATAATGCCTCATAGTAAATTCGGGATACATATGCTCGCGCATTCAGAAAATGATGAAGGTGGTGGTGCGCTATCCCAAGGAGGATTCCCCGGTGGACGATCTGCTGCAGCGCCTCCAGGTCCTTGGAGCCCTTCTGGGAGTCAAAGCCCGGCGCCTCCTCAGGCGGCTACACCCCTACATAGTCAATGTCCGCCGCGGCCCCTTGGCCCGATACCAGCAATTAGGCCTCGTTAAGGAACTGCCCCTGGGATTGTGGGAGTGGCTGGGAAATTATCATCGGGTGAGAGGGCTCCACGATACCGCCCTCGATCCGGAACCCCTGGTAATTTAGCGAAAAAGAGGTGTTTGAGGTGTTTTATGAATAATGGCTATTTAGAGGTGAAGGTCTGGGGCGACTGGGCCTGTTTCACCAGGCCCGAGATGAAGGTGGAGCGGGTCTCCTACCCCGTCATGACCCCGGCGGCGGCCCGGGGGGTCCTGGAGGCCATCTTCTGGAAGCCGGAGTTTTGTTGGAAGGTTCGAGAAATCTGGCTATTGCAGCCCATCCGATACTTCTCGATTCTCCGCAATGAAGTGAATCAGGTGGCTTCTTTCGACTCCGCTAAGAGTTGGCGGAAAAAGGGCGGCGGTTATTTCGCCGATGAGGACCGAGCCCAGCGCCATACTCTGGCCCTGCGAGATGTGGCCTACATCATCAAAGCCGACATCACCCTCAAACTCCATGCCAACGCCGACCCGGCCAAGTACCGGGATCAGTTCCGGCGGCGGGTGACCCGGGGCCAATATCATCATACCCCTTATCTGGGATGTCGGGAGTTCGCAGCCTACTTCGGCGACCCCCAGGCGGGGGACCGACCCCTCCCGGAGACCTCGGATTTGGGCCTGATGCTCTTCGATCTGGACTATGAGCATGATGACCAGGGCAGGGGCGTTCGTGGCAAACCGCGGTTTTTTCAGGCCCGGATGAAGGAGGGTGTGCTGCGCATAGAACCGAAACTCTATGGCTAAAGAGGTGAAGAATGCTCCTGGAAAAACTCTGCGAATATTCGCAACGCCTGGAGGATTTGGCCCCCTTCGGCTATGACAAGACGACCATCCGCTGGCTCATCAATCTGGACGCGGAGGGAAATTGCTTGCCTCCGCTCATCCCTACCAGCAGCGGCAGGAAGAATGATCGGGGCAAGGTGTTTTTTGCCCCGGCGGTCATGAAATCCGTCAATGTCAAGGCCAGCCTGTTGGTGGGCAACGGGGAATACGTACTAGGAAAGCCTCGTCCCTCTTCCAAAAGTGAACGCGTGGCAAAATGCCATAACGCCTTTGTCAAAGAGATAAGGGATTGTGCCAAATCTCTTGGAAGCCCCCACCTGCAGGCTGTACTCCGGTTTCTGGAATCCCTGGACCAGAACACTCTCCCCCTTCCTGAAGACTTTGACCCCTCCCTGAACCTAACCTTCCAGGTGGAAGGCATCTTTCCGATTGATCTGCCGGAGGTGCGGGCCTATTGGGCTAAAATCCAGGGCGGAGACCAGTGCACCGATATTCCGTCCAACTTGAGCCAATGTCTGGTGTGCAGCACCGACTGCATCCCTATCGAACGTATGCCTATCAAGATCAAAGGCATTCCCGGCGGGCAGCCTTCCGGCATGGCTCTGGTTTCAGCCAATGCTCGGGCCTTCGAATCCTATGGACTCAAAGCCTCTCTTATCGCTCCGTTGTGCCGGGACTGTGCCGAGCGCTCCGCCAAAGCCGCCAATGCTCTAAGGCAAAAAGAGGATTCGCACCTGGTAGTCGGCTCCCTGGTATATCTCTTCTGGACCCTTGAGCCTGCGGGCTTTAATATCGCCTCCCTCTTCTCCCATCCCCAGGCTGAAGACGTGAGGGCCCTGATTAAATCCGCTCGAAGCGGCAAACCTTTCGCCGCTCTGGATACCCAGGCCTTCTATGCCACCGCCCTTTCCGCCAGTGGCGGTCGGGTGGTGGTGCGGGACTGGCTGGAAACCACGGTGGGTCAGGTAAAGGGGCACTTGGCCCGCTGGTTTGCCTTGCAAAACCTGGTGGATTGGGACGGTGCCGAAGGCAAGCCTTATGGGTTATTCACCCTGGCCCTCGGTTTGATTCCTCAAAAAGGTGATATGCAGCGAGATCTGCCCCCCAACGCCCCCCGGGCAATGCTCAAAGCCGCGCTCCAGGGAGGCCCTCTACCGTCCTGGATAATGTTCCAGGCCATCAGGCGAAACCGGGCGGAGCAGCAACTCACCCGACCCCGGGCCGCCCTCATCAAGATGGTCCTTCTTTCTCAACAGAAAATTTTTCAGGAGGATGCCATGGTGCAATTGGATGCAGGAAACCAACACCCGGGCTATCTTTGCGGCCGGCTGCTAGCGGTTCTGGAAAGGATCCTAATGCTGGCCGTGAGTCCTAGGGCCACTCTTATTGAGCGGTTTTACGGCACCGCGTCCACCGCCCCGGCCTCGGTTTTTTCCCGCTTACTGAAAGGGGCCCAGGCCCACCTGGGCAAACTCCGCAAGGAAAGGTTCGGGGCCTACTCGGCCTTGCAAAGCCGCCTGGAAGAGGTAATGGGCAACCTCTCCGGCTTCCCCAAAGTCCTCACCCTGGAAGAGCAAGGCTGGTTTAGCCTGGGCTACTACCACCAGCGGTCCTGGGACCGGGCTCAAGCCAAGGCCAGGAAAGAGGAACAGGTCCCCGGAGAGGAAGCGGTTGTCGAAGAAACCCCTACCGAAGAAAAATAGAGAAGGCGACAAACGATATGGAATCCCTTACCTACCAAGACTCGACTCGTCGTCACGACTTTGTCATGATTTTTGAAGTGACGGATGGCAACCCGAACGGCGACCCGGACGCCGGCAACATGCCCCGAGTGGACCCCGAAACCATGCAAGGCCTGGTGACCGATGTCTGCCTGAAACGCAAGGTGCGGAACTGGATGGACGCCACCCGCGGCGCCGACGCCAACTTTAAAATCTACGTCCAGAACAAGGGTATCGCCCTTAATGCCTTGCATCGCCGAGCCTATGAAGACCTGAAAATCAAATCTACCGGCACCAAGCAGAAACGCTCTGAAGTTGAAAAAGCCCGAGCCTGGATGTGCAGTAACTTCTATGACATCCGCACTTTCGGCGCCGTGATGACCACCGTAGTCAATTGCGGCCAGGTGCGGGGCCCGGTGCAGCTTACCTTCGCCCGCTCCGTGGACCCTATCATTCCCTTGGACCTTAGCATCACCCGGGTGGCTGTTACCAAAGAGCAGCAGGTGGAGTTCGTGGAGACGGAAACTGATACGGTAGGCGGCAAAGTCACCGAAATGGGCCGCAAGGCACTGGTGCCCTATGGCCTTTACGTGGGTTACGGCTTTGTCAATCCCCACTTCGCCGAGCAAACCGGCTTCTCCCATGAAGACCTGGCCCTCTTCTGGGAAGCCCTGACCCGCATGTGGGACCTGGATCACTCCGCCTCTCGGGGCCTCATGGCCTGCCGGGGGCTCTATGTTTTCACCCACGACAGCAAGCTGGGGAAAGCCCCGGCCCACAAGCTCTTCGACCTGATCCGGGTGAGCCGCCTGGACCCCCAGGCCCCGCCCCGACGGTTCGGCGACTATAAAATCTCTGTCCCGGAGCAAAAGGACCTGCCCGAAGGGGTCAGCCTCACTGTCCTGGAGGGCTGAACCGTCCTATGAACAAGGAGGCGAAGGCCATGATGGAACTGGATGAACCGGCCGCGGAGTTCGACGAACAGGACTTCATCCCCATTTCCGCCCTGGAGCACTATGCTTACTGCGCCCGCCAGGCCGCCCTGATCCATGTGGAGCTGGTCTGGGATGAAAACCTCTATACCCAGCGTGGGCAGTTTGTTCACGAACTGGTGGATCAACCCGCCGGTGAAACCCTGGGAGTAATTCGCGTGGAAGGCAGCCTGCCTTTATGCTCCCGCCTCTGGGGATTGGTGGGCTAGGCGGATATCGTGGAGTTTTACGAGGATACTCCTTATCCGGTGGATTACAAGCACGGCCCCCGGCGGCGGCGGGAACATGACGACCTGCAGGTGTGCGCACAGGGGATGTACACCGACATTGTAGGCGGCTTGAAACGTGAGATCCGCTTGGAAGGTCCGGTTTCCGCCGAGTTCGAGAAGGCGATATGGTCTTAGGATTTACCGCTTGACAGAGTTCCCGGAAAAAAATGTCCGGGTTTTTGGTTGGGATAAGAAAGTGGACTTTGGCAAACCCCTTTTTGCCTGAGAGCGAATCCATAGCGGGGATGAGAACTAGGGGAGGTTCGCAACTCGACAATCATGAGGGATTTCGGCTGGATCAGCCAATGTCGGAAGCCAGGGCAGCAGAGGCGGCTGAAGCACCCGGCTTTAGGGCCGGGTGAGGATTGAAACACAGATTGTAAAACCTTTGGGTAGCAAAATGACGAAGCACCCGGCTTTAGGGCCGGGTGAGGATTGAAACTTCACTAGATTGAAAGATATCGGGAAAACCGGGAGAAGGAGCCGGTCCTCGGCCTTTGGCTCACCCAGGTATGCGGCGCCTTGGCCATCCTGACCCTGCTGTTTTGGGGCTTGTGGAATTGGCAGCACCAGTTGGGAGTGATGTCCCTCATTTTCCTTAAGATCGGGGTGGTGGCCTTCGGGGGCGGCTATGCCATGATCCCCATCCTCCAGTGGGACATGGTGGATCACCTGGGATGGCTAACCCTGCGCCAATTCCTGGACGGCATCCTGTTGGGTTTTGTCACCCCCGGCCCCATCATAATCACGGCCACCTTCATCGGCTATTGGATCAAAGGGCTGCTGGGGGCCCTGGTGGCCACCGTCTCCATCTTCCTCCCTCCCATCTTGATGATCATCTTTCTGACCCCTTTTTATCAGCGGGTCAAAGAGGGGCAATGGGTGCGCCAGGTGATCCAGGGCATTTTGGCAGCCCTGGTGGGAATGCTGGTCCTGGTGACGCTGCAGATGGGGCGGGCTTCCCTGGTGGACTGGCAAAGCCTGGTCATCCTGGTCGGCGCAGCGGCAGCCTTGATTCGCTTTAAGGTAAACCTCCTTTGGGTGGCGGCCGCCGCGGCCTGTCTTTCTCTGTTCATTTATTGATTAATCCTGAGAGACTTGCGAAATTGCACCAGGTTTTCTTCTGCCTTTAGGTTGGAGATCTGTTCCATGAGAAAAGTCAGCGCCATTGCCTTTTCCATTAGCGTCCTGTGCCTGCTGCTTTCGGCGACAGCCTGGGGGCAGGGCCGGACGGGGCCGCAGGAAAGTGGCCGCTGGGAACCCCCGGGCCAGTATGCCAGAATGTTTGACCCCAAGAACCTGGAAACTTTCAGCGGGGAAGTAACCACTGTGGACCAGCTTACCCCGGGCTACGGCATGTCCGACCGGGTCTGGCTGGGTTTGCAAACCGACAAGCACATGATCTTGGTCATCCTGGGGCCGACTTGGTTTCATAACGTGCGGAATTTCAAGATCGAGCCCAAGGATCGATTAGAAGTCAAAGGATCGATGATCACCGGCATGGAAGAGCCCATGTTTATCGCCACCGAAGTAAAAAATGGAGCCCAAGTCATTAAATTAAGGGACGATTCCGGTTACCCGGTGTGGGCTCCTCCCCGCCAGAAGCACGAAAAATAATTATTTCGCGCCGATTTCCCCCCAGTCAGGTGTTTATATGAACAGAAGCTCATAAAATTCACCTTTGGAGGGATAAGACCATGAAACCATTAAGGGTTGGCGTGTCACTCATTATGTTGATTTTCCTGACCGCCGCCATTTCCTGGGCGCAAGGCCAGGGGAATCAACCGGGCGACGTCTGGGGGACGAAAGGCCAATATGGCCGGATGTTTGACCCCAAGACCGTGGAGAGCCTCAGCGGGGAAGTGGCTGCGGTTGGCAAGTTCACCCCTATCGGGAGGTCTGCAGGAGTACGGTTTACCCTAAACACGGAGAAAGGCCCCGTCGAGGTGATACTGGGTCCCGGCTGGTACGTGGAGAAACAAAATTTCCCCATCGAACCGCAGGATAAAGTGACGGTTAAAGGGTCCAGGGTGGCGGTGGAAGGCAAACCGACCATTATCGCAGCAGAAGTTACCAAGGCCGGGAAGACCTTGAAGCTGCGTGATGCCAACGGCATGCCGGTTTGGGCGTCGCCGTCGGCTACCGATCCAGGCAGCGGTGGTTAAGATTTGATCCTCTGCCATGCTACTGGGAATATTTAGGAGAATGACTGAGCGATGTGGGCAAACCGGAGGTAAAAATAATGAGATCTTTCAGAACACCATGGATATCAGCAGTGCTGCTGGCAACGTTGGTCATCAGCCTTGGGGCCGTGGATTCCGCCTGGGCGCGCGGCGGGTGGGGCTGTATGAATGCAAATGTAACCCCGGAACAGAGCGCCCAACTCTTTGATCTCAAGCAGCAGTTCATGAATGACACCGCCGGTCTTCGCAAGCAGATGATGGTCAAGAGGACCGAGTTGGTGGCGTTGTGGCAGAACGCCACGCCCGACCAAAACCAGATTCAGGCCAAGCAGCAAGAAGTCAACGCCTTGAGAGATCAGCTCCAGGCGAAGCGCACGGCCTTCCAGTCGCTAAACCAGCAAATCTGTCCGCAAACCGGCATGGGTATGGGACGTGGCGCCGGCCGAGGCATGGCCATGGGGCAGGGCGGCGGCTGCAACTGGTAAAGTTGAAGAGGGAGAAGAATGCCGCCCCCTTCTTCTTCCCCCTCTCCCCAACTCTCTCCCAGCCTTCTTAGAGGTTGGGAGAGGGAATCAGGGGCTGTTCGGGGAAACCATAAGCCGAGTCAGTCCTAATCAGGTGATAAGCAATTGCCTGCTCAATGAGAATCCTTCTGATAGATCATGGATGAAAGCGGATAAAAACAAAGAGAACAACACTATGATAGAAGATCATCTCAGAGACTGGACGAAAGACATGGCCCCAGCCCTGCTTGTCCTGTTGTTGTCTGCCCTTTTTTCCTTATTCATTGTTAATTTAACTTTCGCAAAAGGATGGCTTGGAATCTACGGGCTGTTTTCCAGGTTTTTCCGGTTCACCCTTTTTCTCTGCCTGCCGCTTTATTTATTGCGCTATTTTTATAACTTCGTGGTCAGTAGAATGCGAGGAAAGCTTCTTCAGGTCGACGTGCAGGGCGTTGGAAACATCAACCATTTAAAGCATTGGGTCTTTAGGCCATTCCAG
>QYQD01000147.1 GCA_007280345.1 Deltaproteobacteria bacterium
ATGCTGGCCAGACAGAAGCTTATCACTAAAGATGAGGCCAGGCTTATCATCGACGGCCTCCGGGCCATAAAGAAAGAGATCGACCAGGGCCAATTTCTTTTTACCCCTTCCCTGGAAGACATCCACATGCATATTGAAAAGGCCCTTGTTGATAAAATCGGGCCGGCCGGGGAAAAACTGCATACCGCCAGGAGCCGCAATGACCAGGTGGCCACTGATGTGCGGCTTTACCTGCGGGATAAGGTGCAGGAGATTATCGGCCTGATTAAAAGACTACAGCAAAGCCTGGTGGGTCTGGCCCGCCGGTACGGCGACGTCATTATGCCCGGATACACGCACCTGCAAAGGGCTCAGCCGGTGCTCCTTGCCCATCACCTCCTGGCCTATTACGAGATGTTGAAAAGGGACCGGGAGCGTTTTTGGGAATGCCTCAAGCGGATTAACGTCCTTCCCCTGGGGAGCGCGGCCCTGGCCGGCACGGGCCTTCCCATTGACCGGCAATATGTGGCAAAACTGCTGGATTTCCCCTCAGTCTCCGCCAACAGCATTGATGCAGTAAGCGATAGGGACTTTGTTATGGAGTTTCTGGCAGACTGCTCTATCCTCATGGTTCATTTGAGCCGCCTTTCGGAGGAACTCATCCTCTGGTCGAGCAGCGAGTTCTCCTTTATTGAGATAGGCGATGCCTTTTGCACAGGCAGCAGCATAATGCCGCAGAAGAAAAACCCTGATGTCCCGGAACTGGTGCGGGGAAAAGCCGGACGGGTCTTCGGCCATCTTCTCTCCCTGCTCACCGTGATGAAGGCGCTGCCTTTGGCCTATAATCGGGACATGCAGGAAGATAAGGAGGCCCTCTTTGATGCGGTGGATACTGTTACCCGGGTATTGACCGTCTATGGCGCCATGCTGGGACAGATCGAGATCCAGCGAGACAAGATAAATAAAGCCGTGCAGAAAGGGTTTCTGACGGCTACGGACTTGGCGGACTACCTGGTCTTACGGGAAGTACCTTTCCGTGAAGCCCATGCCATCGTCGGCCGGATAGTGCGCTATTGCCTGGATAAGGGGTGCGAACTTCCCGACTTATCCATAGATGAACTTAAAAAATTTTCGGATAGGATTGAGGCCGATGTCTTCGAATATATCCGCCCGGAAAAGTCGGTAGAAAGCCGGGTCTCAACCGGGGGGACTGCGCCCGGGCTGGTACTGGCGGCCCTTAAGGCCGCCGAGAAGGAGCTTAAGTGATAAGGTCTTTGTCCTGGAGAATGGTTATTATTACCGGGCTCGCGCTTGGCCTCCTGGCCTGCGGCAAGAAGATGCCGCCCCGCCCGCCGCGGGAGGTAGTCCCTCAGGCCGTGACCGGATTTTCCGCCCGTTTGGCGGAAAAGGCCATTGTGCTGACCTGGAAGGCGCCCATAAAACGCAAAGACGGATCTCCTTTAATCCGCTTTTCCGGCTTCCGGGTGCTGAGAGCTAGCTATACATTTGCCGAAGATTGTCCCGGATGCCCCGTACACTATACAGACATCTTCAATGTCAGGTGGCCCGGCCCAAACAAGGAAACAGCCGCTGATAATCTGGTGCAATTTGTCGATACCGATCTGGCCTACGGCCATAAATATGTCTATACCATACAGGCCGTAGATGATGACGGTCGTATAGGAGAGGAAGTCAGTCCCGTAATCATCTATTGGGCCGCGCCGCCCGGTCCGCCGGCAGCCCTTAACGTCCAGGCCGGAGATGGTCAGGTTGTGCTGGGCTGGAAGGCCCCGGAAAAGTTAGCAGACGGGTCATCTGTAGGTGAGCCGCTTTCTTATTATATTTACCGGCGCGAAGGAGACAGGCCGTACGAGCGTCTGCTGATGGTTGGACTCCTTTCCAATAGTGCATTTACAGATACCTCAACAGCCAATGATGCGTTTTACACCTATAGGGTACGCGCCGTACGGTCAGTAAAAACTACCCTTATTGAAGGCCCGGAGAGCGAAGAGGTTACAGCCCTTCCTAAAGATATGACGCCGCCGGCCCCGCCTACGGGCTTATCAGCCATAGCTTCACCGGAAGGTATCGTCCTCAGATGGATAGACAATACAGAGGCCGATCTGGCCGGTTATCGCGTCTATAGGAGGACGAAAGAAGAAGACAAGTGGCGGTGCCTTTCCCGGGCACTGGAGAAATCAGGGCGCTATACAGACAAAGAGGTGCGCAAGGGAGAAGTGTATCATTATGCGGTAACCGCCCTGGATTCTTCGCCCCGGCAGAATGAAAGTACGATGTCTCTTGAGGTCAGTGTATGGGCCGAGTAGTATCTTTTGAGAGGGGAAAAAGGCTTGCATCACTTTAACTACGTCGCTGATGAATTATATTGTGAAAATGTGCCGGTTGCCACTATTGCCGGGGCGGTGGGGACTCCTTTTTACCTTTACAGCCACGCCACATTAAGCCAGCATTTCAAAACATTTGATCAGGCTTTTAATAAAGTTCCCCATCTGGTCTGTTTCGCCCTTAAATCCAACTCAAACCTGGCTGTTATCAGGCTTCTGGCCAATCTGGGGGGCGGCGCGGATATTGTTTCCGGCGGGGAACTATACCGGGCGCTTAAGGCCGGTGTTTCGCCGGACAAGGTCGTCTATTCCGGCGTGGGGAAGCGCACTGATGAGATTCGGGATGCCCTCAAGGCCGGCATTCTGATGTTCAACATCGAGTCTGCGCAGGAGCTTTTGGCCATAAACAAGATAGCGTCCCGGATGAAAAAGAAGGCCCATATTGCCCTAAGGGTCAATCCTGATGTTGACCCCAGGACACATCCATATATCTCTACGGGGTTAAAGAAAAATAAATTTGGCATAGACATCGAAAATTCTCTTAAAGAATACAGAGAGGCGCGCAGCCTTTCCCACGTAGAAATTGTAGGCGTGAGCTGCCATATCGGCTCACAGATCACAGAGGTGGCGCCATTCGTTGACGCCTTGGTAAAGTTGAAGGATCTCATTGCCCGACTGCAAACAGACGGCATTGATATCCGCTATCTGGATCTGGGCGGCGGGTTGGGCATCCGCTACGACCAGGAAGATCCCCCGCATCCATTTGCCTATGCCGAGGCCATTATAAAAAAAATGTATGGCATGAACGTTAAGCTGATCCTTGAACCGGGAAGGGTGATCGTGGGAAATGCCGGTGTGCTGGTGACCAGTGTCTTGTACACCAAAAATAATGGGAGCAGGCATTTTCTAATCGTAGATGCCGGCATGAATGATCTGGCCCGGCCCAGCCTTTACGGCTCCTATCATGCCATCTGGCCGGTCAGGGATAAGTATGCCGGAAAAAAAATAAAGGCAGACGTGGTGGGGCCTATCTGTGAATCAGGCGACTTTTTGGCCAAAGACCGGGAGCTTCCGGATTTTGCCCCCGGCGATCTTATGACGGTTATGAGTGCGGGGGCTTACGGTTTCTCCATGTCTTCCAACTATAACAGCCGCCCGCGGGTGGCCGAGGTTATGGTCAAGGGCCGTGAGTTTTCCGTCATCCGGCGCCGCGAGACCTGCCAGTCCCTGGTCCGGGGCGAAAAAGTACCGGATTTTCTGCAGGGTTCTCAGGTAAAGTAGTCCATGGAGAAAAGACTGTCTTTTTATAAAATGAGCGGCAGCGGTAATGATTTTATTGTCATTGACAACCGTTCCGGGCTCGTTGGTGATAATGAGGGATCCGCGTGGGCCCGCCGACTGTGCCGCCGCAAGGTATCAGTAGGGGCCGACGGTTTGATTCTAATCGAACCTCCCAGTATGTCCGATGCCGATTTCAAGTGGCGATTTTACAATGCCGATGGCAGCGAGGCCGAGATGTGCGGTAACGGCGGGCGCTGTGCGGCCCGTTTTGCCTACGTAAACCGGATAGCCGGTCCTGAGATGACCTTTGAGACCATCGCCGGCTTGATCCGGGCCGAAGTGACCGATCATCGGGTGAAACTGGAGATGGTGCCCTCGCGGGATCTGCGCATGGATATAAAAGTCTTGACAAATCAAGGCAAATACGTTGTACATTTCATAAACACGGGCGTACCGCATGTCGTCCGTTTTGTCCCCGACCTGGATAAAGTAAATGTCCCTGAGTGGGGCCGGAGCATCCGTTTTCACACCGAGTTTCAGCCGGCCGGCACCAACGTTAATTTTGTCCGGGTCTTGGACAAACAAAATATCTCCATACGCACCTACGAGCGGGGGGTGGAGGATGAGACCCTGGCCTGCGGCACAGGATCAGTGGCCGCAGCCATCATCGCCTCCCTGAAACACGGGATTGTGCCGCCGGTTCACGTACAAACGCGCGGTGGAGAAATACTTGACGTCTATTTTAAATCCGGCCCGGAGGGCATAAGCCACGTCTTTCTGGAAGGCGAGGCAAAAATTGTCTATGAAGGTCTATTAAGGGAGGAGGAACTATGAAACGGAAAACAGCAGAGATAGTAAAAGGGGCTATGGTGGCTATTGTCACTCCCTTCAAAAAGGGCAAGGTAGATGAGAAGGGCTTAAAAAAGCTCATAGAATTTCAGATTAAAAACGGCACAAACGCTATCATTCCCTGCGGGACAACCGGCGAAGCGGCTACGCTTTCCCATGAGGAACATATGTGTGTAGTTGAGATCACGGTACAGACGGCGGCCGGCCGGGTGCCGGTAGTGGCCGGTACAGGCTCCAATAGCACGTCTGAATCCATACTGTTGACTAAACATGCACAGAAAGCCGGCGCTGATGCGGCCTTATTAATCACCCCTTACTATAATAAACCCACACAGGAGGGACTCTATCAGCATTTCAAGGCCGTGGCCGAGGAAGTCGATATCCCCATCGTTCTCTATAATGTCCCCGGCCGGACCAGTGTCAACATGCTGCCCGAAACAGTGGCCCGTCTGGCTGAGATAAAAAATATCATAGGAATCAAGGAGGCCACGGGCTCACTGCAGCAAATCAGCGAGGTTATACGCCTCTCCAATAAGAAATTCAGTCTGGTATCCGGTGACGATTTTACGGTTTTACCTACACTGGCTGTGGGTGGTAAGGGAGTTATCTCCGTAGTATCCAATGTGGCGCCAAAGGACATGGCCGATCTTTGTAATGCCTTTGAGGCCCGGGACCGACAAAAGGCCCAGGATCTGCACTATAAACTTCTCCCGCTTTGCCAGGCCATGTTTTATGAGACCAATCCCATACCGGCAAAGACAGCGCTTGGACTCATGGGCATGATTTCGCCGGAACTCAGACTGCCGCTGTCGCCCATGTCACCAAAAAATGTGGAACGCCTGAAGGCCGTGCTCAGGGATTACGGGCTTATTAAGTAAAAATTTGGTCAGTTGTCCGTTGTCAGTAGTCCGTAGTCAGGCTCCTACTTAAGGACTACCGACTTCTTAAATAAAAAAGCTATCAGCAGTTAGCTATGAGCTATCAGCTAATTAAGGGGAGAAAAAATATGATAAAGGCTATTGTGGCGGGCGCCGCCGGAAAAATGGGTGGACGCAATATCCATATGGTACATCAGGCCGAAGGAATTAAACTGGCAGCGGCCTTTGAAAGGCCGGGACATCCGGCCCTCGGCCAGGACGTAGGAGAGGTAGCCGGCCTGGGAAAGATCGGTATCCCAATCTCTGAGGGGCTGGAGTCGGTCATTAAAAAGGGCGATGTAATCATAGATTTCACCTTTCATGCCTCGTCTGCAGAACACGTGGCCCTAGCCGCAAAACACAAAAAGGCTATTGTGGTGGGGACAACCGGATTTACGCCTGAGGAGATGAAAGAGATCAAAAAGCTGGCTAAAAAGGTGCGCTGCGTCCTGGCCCCTAATAGGACTGTGGGGGTACACGTCCTCTACAAAGGCGTGCAGGATGTGGCCACAATCCTGGGGGAAGGTTACGATGTGGAGAGTATCGAGGCCCACCACCGCCTTAACAAGGATGCCCCCAGCGGCACGGCCGTAAAGC
>QYQD01000094.1 GCA_007280345.1 Deltaproteobacteria bacterium
CACCCCTCCCGCCAAGGGAGGGGGAATCATCCATTCCCTCCCCCTTTGACGGGGGAGGGCTAGGGTGGGGGTGAAAAGGTTGTGCAATTCCAAGATGTTCACCCTCCCCCTCGCCCCCTCCCGTCGAGGGAGGGGGGATTTTGGAGGACTTTCCGGATGAAAACTAACTACAATAACGGTCGTTAGAGTACTATGGATATAGCAACCATTGTCGGTTTGATCTTAGGCATAGGCGCCATAGTCGGCGGACAGATACTGGAAGGCGGTTCCCTGCACAGCATCACGCAGGGAACCGCGGCCGTCATTGTTTTCGGTGGGACATTTGGGGCTGTATTTGTCAGCTTTCCCCTTAAGGATATCATCGGCGCTGTAAAAAGTATCGGCACCGTCCTGAGCGAACCGAAAGAAGAACCTTATCAAATTATCGCCCAGATAACCAGTTTTGCCAATAAGGCCCGCAAAGAAGGGATACTATCCCTGGAAAAAGACGCCCAGGATATACAGCACCCCTTCCTAAAAAAGGCCCTCATGCTGGCCATTGACGGTATCGAGCCAAAGTCTATCCGCGAGACCATGGAAACGGAATTAGAATATACGGAAGAATATGGCGCTGTAGCCGGCAAGATATTTGAGTCAGCCGGCGGGTATGCGCCAACCATTGGTATCTTGGGGGCGGTCTTAGGGCTGATTCATGTTATGGAGAACCTTGATGACCCGAGCAAGCTGGGGCCTGGGATTGCCGTAGCCTTCGTGGCTACCGTCTATGGGGTGGGCGCGGCCAATCTGCTCTTCCTGCCCATCGGCAATAAATTAAAAATAAGGAACCGCGACGGTATAATTACTAAGGAAATGATGCTGGAAGGGGTGGTGGCCGTCTCCATCGGTGAGAATCCACGCATTATTAAAGAAAAGCTTAAATCCTTCCTGTCTGAGGCCGCTAAGGAAAATCCGCCGCCTAAGGCCGTACGCGAAAAAGGATAGATAACTATGGGCAGAAAGAAAAAACACGAGGAACACGCCAATCATGAACGATGGCTGGTCTCCTATGCGGACTTTATCACCCTGCTGTTCGCCTTTTTTGTCACTATGTATGCCTCGTCCCGCGTGGATGGCCAAAAGATGGGCTATGTTATGGACTCCATCCAGCGGGCCTTCGGCGCTATCCCCCTGTCGGAGATAAGCGCAGGGGGCAGAAGTATAATGCCCGGTGCAAACGTCCCCGCCTCAACCCAGTTTCGTGAGCGATAAGGGCGCCGGGTATAAAGAGGCGGAAATGAAGAAGGCCGCCGAAGAAATCAAAAAATCCCTGGAGGCCAAGGAGAAGGGATTAAATCAGGCCGTCAGCATCTCTATCGATGAACGCGGCATGGTTATCAGTATTGCGGACAAGGTGTTTTTTGACACCGGCCAGGCCGCCATCCGCGAAGATGTAAAACCCGTTCTGGACGAGATAGCCCAGACCCTCTTAAGAGCGCCTAACCACATCCGCGTTGAAGGGCATACGGACAATGTACCCATCAATACACCCCAATTCCCATCCAACTGGGAATTATCAACTGCCCGGGCCTCCGCAATCATCCGGCATCTCTTAACATACCATCCGTTTGACCCCAGGAAACTGTCAGCGGCCGGCTACGGCGAATATCGCCCGGTAGCCCCAAATGATAACGAGGACGGACGGTCTAAAAATAGACGGGTGGATATAGTTATACTGCGCTCAAAGGCGGGAGAAGAACCAGAATAAAGTTACGGGTTACGGGTTACGAGTTGCGAGTTGCGAGTTGCGAGTTTTTTAACCCGTAACCCGTAACCCGTAACCCGCAACTCATCACCCATCACTCTTCGCTCTTCAATAATGTCGTCTCTACGGCCTCCATAAGCTGGGCAATCTTGAAAGGTTTAGTAAGATAAGGGTTTTTTGTGCTCTCCAGAAAGGCGTGGACTTCAGCGTCAAATGTAACTCCTGTGGTAAAGACTATTTTCCTTTTATACAAAGGTTTGTTCATCTCAATCCATTTAAAAAACTCCATACCATCCATACCAGGCATTTTAATATCCGATATAATTAAATCGAATTCCTTATTAGCCATCACATTCAATGCCTCATGCCCATTCGACACCCTTGCGACCTCATATTTACCTTCCAGCAGTTCACTTAAAAGAAGGGAGATGCTTTCCTCATCATCAATAACCAGGATGGTCTTACGAACTCCTTTTTCTGTACTATCGTCGGATGAATATCTATCTTGCCCGTGGTTAACTTCAGGCCTATTTAAAGGTAATTTAACCTGAAAGGTCGTCTGGCCCGGCTCGCTGGTCACCGATATTTCGCCTCCATGCTCCTGCACGATGCCATGACAAAGACTCAATCCTAACCCTGTTCCCTTACCTTCGGCCTTGGTGGTAAAAAACGGATCAAAAATAACCGGCAGGATTTCCGGGGAAATACCAATACCTGTGTCTGAAATTTCTACTATAATATCTTTCTCATCACTCAGTGAAAAAATGGTTAATTGCCCGCCTGTCCCATCCATGGCCTGAAAGGCATTTTTGATTATATTCAGGAAAACCTGTTCCATTTGATGAAAATCGGCAAAGATATCCGGCAGATCAGGTTTAAGATCCAGTCTCAGGGCAATTCTTTCATTCTTAAACTGATATTGTAACAAGTTGAGGGCGTTATGGATGACTTCATTGATGTCAATACGCCTCCTCTGCGGTTTTTCCTGACGGGCGAAGAGGAGAAGCGATTCTACGATTTTTTTAGCTCCCATGGCCGAATTAGCGATAATCTCAATCCGCCGCCGGTTCTGAGGATCTGGCGTAGAATCCCCTATCAGCTCGGCATAGGCCAGAACCGGGGTAAGTTTGTTGTTCAATTCATGGGCAATCCCGGCAATAAGTCCCCCTAGTGAAGCCAACTTCTCCGAACGTATTATCTTATCCCATAATGCCTTTCTTTCTCTTATGTCCCGGCATATCCCTACCAGGGAAGGCTGATCATCCGTATAAGTCCGCGTCACCCGAATCTCTACAGGGACATCTACCCCTTCTTTACTTTTAAAATAAAACTCCTCCTGGACAGAATCTCCATTTTCGGTCAATAGTAACTGCTCAAATTTAGGATAAGTCCCAAGACCGATAAAATACGTAAAATCCCGGCCTGTTATATCCTCTGGTTTATAACCCAACATGCCGGCAAAGGTCTTGTTCGCATAGACCAGTTTCTTATCCTGTAAAACAAAATAACCATCGTTTATTTCTTCTACGAGCAATTTATATTTTTCTTCAGTTTTCCTGACCCGCCGGGAAAGGTTGACCCGGTCTATGGCCCTCTCCACCGTCAATTTCATGACGTCAAAATTGAAAGGTTTAACTATATAGTCATAAGCGCCTCTGCGCATAGCCTCTACGGCCGAGTCCAGAGAGGCATAACCGGTCATAGCAATAACTAAGGTTTCAGGACAATGTTTGGCCACATGGTCCATCACCTCAAAGCCGGTCAATCGGGGAGTAACCAAATCCGTAACCACCAGGGCATAAGGGCCTTTCTTCAGACACTCTATACCGCTCTGACAATTATCGGCGGTTTCAACCTCATAACCTTCACCCGAAAGAAGCGCCTTGAGGCTCTCGCACATCCGTTTTTCATCATCGATAATCAAAATCCTGGGTTTGGGCATGACCTACTCCTCCATGAGTAATATTCCCGCACAGTTCCATCCTAACACCACCACATATTCATATTAATCTGCGGGAAGAAAAACAGTAAGGGTTGTGCCTTTTCCTACGGCGCTCTCCACTGCAATGTCACCGCCTAAGGCCTTGATGATACCATAAGAAACTGAAAGACCGAGTCCGGAATTAGATAATCCCTTACTGCTGTAGAAAGGTTCAAATATATGTTTTTTGACGTCCTCAGGGATACCTACTCCTGTATCAACCACCTCAATGGCCACCAGATTCTTTCCATCTTTCTCCCTCAGGCGCGTAGTTAATCGGATCTCACCGCCGTCCGGCATGGCCTCAACCGCATTCTTGATCAGGTTAATAAAGACCTGTTTGATCTTATCAGTATCTACATTAGCATAAGCCGGACTCTCTGACAAATCTAAAATCATGGTAATGCCATGTTCTTGATAAGACTCCCGCATAATCTTGACCAGGTCCTGAAGAAGATTATTAATATCCAGGCGTTGGAGGTTAACCATCTCCGCCCGGGAAAAATCTACTAACTGTTGAATTATGGAAGCGATACGACTTATTTCTTCATCTATAATACGCATTGATTCCTTCTTCGGATCGTCTTCCGGCATCTTGAGGCTCATAATTTGTAAATAGTTGCGTATTATACCCAGCGGATTATTCACTTCGTGGGCCACTCTACGGGCCAGACGTCCGGTAGCGGCAAGACGCGCAGCACGCAAGAGCTGGGCCTGACTTTCTTCCAGGGCCCGGGTCTTCGCTTTTACCTGCTCCTCTAAGGAAGCTGCATAATTCTGCATAGTCTCTTCGGCCCGGATGCGTTCGGTCACATCTTCCATCAGGATCAGAAAACCCTTAAGGTAGTCCCGATCTTCTAAGGGCACCTCCTTACCGCATAACCAATAGATTTTGCCGGATGGAGCACGATATTCAAAAGGCGGTATCTCCTGATAACGCCCGCAAAGGAGCGGCGCAAACCTTTCTTTAAGAACATCTGCCTGCACATCGAAAACATCACAGATATTAAGACCGGTCATGCTCCTGGCGGCCGGTATCTCAAAGACTTTTTTAGCCATCGGGTTAAACCGCGTAATCCTCCCGTCCTTATCCAGGAAAATAAGGCCGATCGGGGCGTGATAGACTATAGTTTTATTAAGGCGGTCGGCTTCAAATAACCGCTCTCTAAGATTATGAGTTTTTAAGGCGCCGGCCACGTGAACGGCCAAAACCTGCAGTAAGCTCTCTTGTGATTCATCCCATGATTTCCCCGCACATAGAGCCAGCACGCCAAAGATTTCTCCGGCGTGTACCAGCGGAACAACAATAAAATCTTTAGCCTTGAGGAAATTCCCAATCTGTTCGTCTATTATCGTGTATGAATGGTCGCGGAAAAATTCCCTGGAGTGGGTTATGCACTTTGAGGTCAAAGCCTCCTGCCAGATACTGCCGTCTTTATCCAGTTGAATGGTTATCTTCTCAGCCAGGTCGTCCTGTTTGGCGCCGAAAGCCCTTTTGCCGACCAACTTGTGTCCATTATTATCCACCAGCATGAGAAGAGCTGATGCAAAGGAAAACAGGATAGAAAGGGCCTCAAAGATTATATCAATAGCCTCTTCACGATCCCTGGCCTCAAGGAGCGCCCTTAACATCCCTAATAGAAGTGAAACATCCTTAATAGTTGCGCATATCTCTTTCTGTTTCTTTTCTGAAAGATCATCCAACTGCCCGTAACTAATAGCCGGAAGGAGCGAAAGACCGGGGGTCTCAACCGCAATACCCATACACTCGGCAAGCTCTCCAATATCTTTGGCCAGTTTTTCGCTTAATTTATCTATATAATCTAAGGGGACTCCCAGTAATTTACTCACCAGTTCTGCTTCTTTTCCAAGCCCAGCCTCAGCGCCGGTTTCAAATAGAGCATGAGATAGCACATTGGCCAGATAAGTTATCTTGACTAAGGGCAAGGCGGTTACTATTATCTTAAGGGGCTGGTGATGATAACGAACCGCATTCGCCAGGAATGGCTGGAGGTTCCACGAATCCAGAAGCCATCCGCCAAGGTCCGCGTGATTGGTTCCGAAAAAGCTCTCTTCCGTTATAATCAGGTTCCCTCCTTGTTCATGTTTCCTGACTACTATTTCATAATCACTGCTAAAGTTCATATAGAGAACCAACTTGCCGATATCATGCAGCAGCCCGGCCACAAAAGCTTCTTCGCTGTTGTCATAACCGACTTCTTCGGATAGATGCTTATTGGTCAGGGCGCCGGCCAGGGAATGCCACCAGAATCGCTCGACACTAAAGGCGCCTTTTGTTTTCACCCCATGAAAGGTCTGAAAAACAGAAGCGGTCAGGCTGATATTCTGAACGGCCCTGAGACCCAGGATCACAATGGCTTGCGAAGGCGTGGTAACCTTCCTGCTTAGACCATAAAAGGGAGAATTTACGACCTTTAGCACATAACCGGTAAGGGAAGGATCTCGCTGGATTATTTTGGCTATATCGCTTATCGAAGTTTTATCACTTAGGGTAGCCTGCATGAGTTCGGCCACAACTTGAGGAAGTGGCGGCAAGTATCCTGAGGATTTAATCTGACTGTAAATATCTCCGGTCAAGATTGATGACCTCGTAAAAAGTCAAAATTGGGACGACACAGTAAAAAGCTCCAGTTGCAAGGCGCGCAAATCCTGAGGAATGAGGCGTAGTTATGGCTACGGCGCAGTGACGAAGGATGCAGCGCAACGCAGCAAATGGACTTTTTACGAAGTCGTCAAGATTGAAATTCACCTAAAGACCCAGGTCAGCCAATAACTTATCTATATCCGCCTGGCTTGTCCCGTCCTGCGGTCCTTTTAAAGTAATATCCGTCCTGGCTTCGGCCTCAGAAATGATCTGCGCTGCGTCTTTATCCGGATAGGCCGCTTTCTCCTTTATCTTCATCCCGGTTGAGATTAACAGGCGCAGCACTTCATTTTCAATAAATGATAAAAATCCCACAACCTTTTTGATGCGTTGCCCGGTAAGATCCTGGAAGCTTAAGGTAGTCATAATCTCTACATAATCATTTTGTATCTCTCTGTTTATAGCCTTAAGCTCGTCAACAAAACCATTATTGGAAACCTTTGCCCCTTCTTTTTCCAGAAGGGCTAACGTCCTTTCCTGAACCCCCATATTCTTCTCTATGATGTCCAATATCTTGGTGGCCGCTTTCTCTGTAGATTTAAAGATATAATCCAATTGGGTGGATGCCTCTGACAGCATCTTCTCAGCATTCTCCTGGGTATCCGGGAGGCAGGAAGGTTCGGTTTGAACGGTTGTCTTCTTGAAGTCGGATATTTCTTTGAACAGTCCGGTCATCCCTTCTTGAAATTCCTCGCTCATGTATCTATAGAATCGGCCTTCATTTATAGCCCTGTCCAGCGCCTTGCCTATCTCTGTCTCCAGTGTAACGCGAAAGGTAGGCTCCAGGGTCTCGGCAACGTATTGACCAATCTGCCGTGCCAACTCATCCATGGTTTTCTCATTTGCAAACTTCATTTACCTCTGCTCCTTCTTCTTATAGGGGAAAAACACCGCCACCCGGGTCATTCCCGGTTCACTTTCGACCTTAAACTTTGCTCTTAATGGTTCCAATATCTTCTTGGTTAAAAATAAACCAAGTCCGGGATGAGGGTGAGATTTAGTAGTATAAAACGGGGTAAAGAGCTTCTCTTGGGCTAAAGGAGGTATCCCGCAACCTGTATCCTGTACAGAAACAAAGACATTACCACCATTCAGACCGGTTTCAACGATGATTTCCCGTTCCTTTGCGTCAACAACCGCTTCTATTGCGTTTTGGAGAATGTGATTCAGGGCCTGGCTCAAGTCCGGATAACGGGCAGAGATCAGCGGTAAAGATTCCTTTAACTTTAGGGTCTTCTCGACCTTATGCTTAAAAAATAGGTCTGCATGCAGGAGAATGACCTCATCTTTTATTACCTCATTGAGGTCCACCATACCGGCGTTGTTCTCTTCGCTTGCGCTGCACCGGTTAACAATAAAATCCGTCATGCTATGCAGCCGCTCCAACTCCTCTTCCAGTTGTCCGATCTTCTTAGCACATATCTCTTGCTTATTCTCAAGATCCTTCCGAAGTTTTCCACCCTCGCCGGAGAAAGATAATGCGCCTAAGTCAGCTAAAATTTTCCCCTCTTCGGCCATTAGTTTTTTCAAGAGTTCAACTTGAATAAATAGAACCTGGAGGGGGCCATTCATATTATGGGCCACACCCTTCATTAAACGACCGATACCGGACATATAATGCTGGCGGATCAATTCCTGTATCAATTTATCTTTCAAGGCCGTGTACCTGCTCTGTTCTTTTGTAACCGTTCACCGTTATCAGTTCACCGTTGTCCGTAAGAACCTAAAAAGCTTTTTTCGGTGAACGGTTACGTTCTTTTCCTCTATCTTATCAGCTTGAGGGATTAAAAACGAAATCATTTCCCCTCCCTCCTGCTCCGTAAAAGCTCCCTTTGTTTTTCAAACGTTAATTGAATCAATTTCTCTCTGACGCTATCTTCTATCTCTATAAATTCTACGGCCACTTCAGAGGCCTCTTCAGGGGAATCTCCCTCCTGTACGGAGATTACCCTTTTGACCTGTCCATAAATGTCATCGATAAAATAGGGGAAAAATGGCACTATAAGACAGATATCCAGATACATTACCGGGGAAATCGGCCGGCAGGTCATAATCCTCAATCCTGCGCCGCTTAACTCCACCACCACATCCCTGTATTTATATTCCTTCTTTGGCACACCACCTATAATAAGACCTATTAAGTAATCCAATTTATTATTGATGATTTCCAAGCGTTCCCTTATATCATAATCGGTCTCTTCGCGGCGGGAAATTGGCGTAGGAGGAAACGTAATAGCCAAAAGATTGTGCCGGCAGACCCGGGGATCAGCCTTTCTCTTTTCCCGTAGCTTATTATATTCCTCTAAGTCAAAAATATTATATTGAACAGGCAGACTGACCCTGGCGCGGGCAAATTCTCGATTTTCTATATTCTCTCTTTCGTCCATCACAGATTCGCTCTCCCCATACGAGGTATTTGCACTTATCATGCCAAATAAATAGTTTCGATCCGGAAACTCGGACTATGTTCAATCTTGCACCCGTAGGGCAGCCGTCTCGGCTGTCGACAGGCGGGACGCCTGTCCTACGAAGAGGCGTTTTCGGATGAGCGCTAATTAGTTCCCATCTAAAAACTCCCCTCCCCTGCGGAGGCGTGCGACTCCCACACATTGTAGGAGCAGCATCCTGCTGCGACGGGCATCTGGTCGCACCTGGCTCTGTCTGCGTGCGACGCACAGGCAGGAAGGTGCTCCTACGGCAGCCCACCATCATTAATACGTAACCACCGCTGGAGTTAACCCTTCAGGGTTTTATAAAAGGCTAAAGCCTTAAGTCCAGCGATAATTTGGCATTTCCTTTGGTGGGCAAAGCCCACCCTACGTGCTGTGAACTCTGTAGTAAAAACCGACATACCGTCAAGCCATTGACATGTGCCGGCTCTCAGATACTTTTTTAATTTCTTTGGTCCTGCCCTCCTCCTCCAAAATCCCGACCAGGGCATCTACACACTGACCATCAAACTGGATAAACCTGTTCTCTTGCAATATTCGGATAGCCTCGCTCCGGCTTTTGGCCTTACGATAAGGACGGTTGGAAGTCAAGGCATCATGAGCATCCGCCACCGCCAGTATCCGGGAAAGGAGGGGTATATCTTCTCCATTAAGCCCGTCCGGATATCCTTTGCCATCCCATCTCTCATGGTGGTGCCGGATAATGGCCTTCTCCTTAGGCAACAGCCCAAGGTGTTTAACTATATTCTCACCGATAACCGGATGTTTTTTTATAATATCATATTCCTGCGCTAAAAGCTTACCCGGCTTTAAGAGAATATCATCCCGGATACCTATTTTCCCTATATCATGCAGATAGCCGGCAAAGGCTATAGAATCGATCTCTTCCTGCTTAAGTCCTATGGCCCTGGCTATCTTTATGGCATAAGCGGTTACCCGTCCCGAATGACTTCTGGTATAAGGATCTTTCGCCTCCAGCGTACTGACCAGCGCCCTTAATGTGGCGTGGAGGTTCAACATCACGCTCTCATATAAGATCAAATTTTCTACGGTCAAGGAAGACTTCTCTGCCAGTAAAAAGAGGATAAAAAGGTCTTCTTCAGAAAAAACACCCCCCCTCTTATTCCCGAGCACAGCTAAAGCGCCAAAGGTCTCATTACGGATTTTAAACGGAATAGTAATAAGCGCTCCATTGATGTCTTGAGGCAAAAAATCCAGCTTGGGACCGCGATGTTTCTGGATGTCCTTTAAAATCAAGGGCACGCCCTCTAAGATAACCTGCCCGATCATATTGCCTTTTAATGGGGCCGCCCATCTACCGATATATTCCTCTTTATCAATACCCTGGGCAGCAATGAGCACCATCTCTCCCTTCTCCATATCAGCCAGCATAAAAAATGATTTTTCAGCGTCCACCAATTGGCAGGCCATCTCAACTATTTTTTGATAAAGTTCCTCGGTGCGATGAACCTTGCTCAAGGTATCACCGATCATAAAGAGTATAGACTGCTCTCTGATCTTCTTCTCTAATCGTTTATTAAGGTCCTCCACGGCCTTCTTCTCTTTGAGTTCCTCGCTTAAGAATATATTTTCTTTTAAGATGGAACGCTCCCGGGCCAGTCTTTCTAAAGCTATTCTTATCTCGTCTAATTTAAACGGCTTGGTTAAAAAATCTGAGGCGCCCTTACGCATAGCCTCAATAATGGTGTCATGGGAAGGATAGCCGGTCATAATTACGACTAGAATAGACTTGTCATGGGCCTTCACCTTCTCCAGGAACTGTAACCCGCTCATGCCCGGCATCATGAAATCAACAAAAACACAATCCATCTCTATTTTATTCAGCAGATCAAAGGCCTCGTAACCATCATGGGCTGTAAATACCTCATAATCACCCAGGACAAGAAAAAACTCCTTCAGCGTTTCACAAATGACCGCGTCATCGTCAACTACCATCACATTTAAAGGCTTGTCCATAGTGTACCTTTCCACTTAGCTTTCAGCTTTCCAGTTGCGCGTTACGCGTTACGGGTTACGGGTTAAAAAACTCGTCGTGCCTCCGGCAGATCCGCCGGGGCGGACAACTCGCAACTCGTAACTCGTAACTCATCACTTACTTGGCCATCTCAAGCAGCAGTTTCTTGCAAAGGCTAAACTCATCTTCATCCAATAAGCCGGCATTCTTCAGGCGAATAATCCTCTCCAGGTCGGTTAGAATCTTCTTGATCCCCTCCTCCCCCTCGAAATACGAGGGCGGA
>QYQD01000060.1 GCA_007280345.1 Deltaproteobacteria bacterium
ATTTACGGATAGTTGGCATGCCGATCGCGGATCGATTTTTTAGCCGATTTTATCCGAGCGGAAAAGTTTCTCTCTTAGTGGAAAAATAGTTCCACTTTTGTGGAAACTTAATTCCATGTTTTTGATCTCGCGGGCGCTTTTTCCGTCCTGACCCGGACAAGCCGGAACCAAATTTGCCACGAAGACACGAAGGCACGAGGGAATTCGTGAATGGCTTTATGGTTTGCTAATTCTATAATGTTTTGATCTCGTTGTGTCTTGGTGCCTTTGTGGCTATAATTTCCTTGCCATTTTGGCAACAATTTTACTCTTAAGTTACCAATGTGTCGCTTGCTCCCTGCCCGGAGGCGAATGGATCACCTCTGATTACCATGACTCGAAGTGATATTTAATACCGCTATCTGGATCTTCTTGAACTCAAAGCCAATTTTCGAGCTTTAACCCCTTCACCCTTTCAAACTCTTTCACATTATTCGTAACCAGCACGAAGTTATGGGCGAGGCCGATTGAGGCAATTAGAAGATCCATAGGTCCTACGGGAGTTCCTAGTTTCTCAAGGGCACATCGAACTTTCGCATAGGTGGCACATGCCTTTTGGTCAAACGGAACGATTTCAAAGGTGGAAACGAAACGTTTGACCCTTTCCCGGTTTTTTGCTCTGGCCTTACTTTTTTCCGCACCATAATACAATTCTGCTACGGTGATTGAAGGCAACTTTATTTGTGAAGGTGACAGATTTTGAAACCGTCCAATTATTCTTTCTGAGGTTTGATTCAAGAAATATATGCAGATATTGGTATCCAATAATCGGATCATGATGATAAATCCTCTCTTTTGTCCGTTTGTCCTAAACCCTTTCGTATTTTGGCCATAATCTCTTGAGGACCCTCGTCGCCTTCCCAACTGCCGGCCAGTTCAAAAAAACCTTCCGGCCACTCATCTTCCAATTTTGCCCTGATCAAATCGGCAACCCATTTGGATTTTGATTTCCTCGAGCCCTCTATGACTTTATCCAGTTTCTTGGCCAACTGATCGTCAATATAGATAGCTAACTGCGGCACAATAACCACCTCCTTGCACATATATGTACAAGTATATTTTGCCCTTGTCAATCAAAAAAAGGCCGATAAGGCAAGTCGTTGGGGAGCTTCGCCTATTTTTGCTCTTGCGCGCGCTTTTTCCGTCCTGAGGCATCGCTTTCTTCACGCTCAGATGCGAATGGATCACCGCTGATTACCATGACTCGAAGTGACCTTTAAGACAGGAATTTTGCCGAAAAACATTATTTAAAAATCCCTCCTACCCTCCCTTTTCCAAAGGGAGGAAATACGAAGTCCTCCTTTTATATTAAGTTGTAATCAAAAGAGGCTCTTGCAAAACTGTTTGTCATCCCCGAATGCTTCTATCGGGGATATGGTTTTTCAAGCAGTTAGAACCAGATTCCCGCTCAGAATCGCTGCGGGAATGACAGAATGGAGAATTTTCCAAAGAGGGGGATATAATCTCCCCCTTTGAAAAGGGGGATTAAGGGGGATTTGAACGCAAGTTAGTATAAAAAAATTGAGGTGAGATGTATTCCGGCTCTCCTTTATTAAAAGGGGGGGATTGCTTCGCTCCACTCGCAATGACGCTTTTCTATCTCGGGATTTGGGATTTGGCGCCACTTGACGTTTTGCCTGTTTCGGTATACTTTCGTAAGCTATAACATCCCAAAAGGAGTAATTTCGCCTTATGCCTAAATCCCGCTTTCCCATCACTGTATTTGGACTACTAATATTCTTTTTAATGCTTGCAGTAGCTGCATTAAAATTTGAATTTTTTAAGCCGGAGGTGCACATTGCGCCTGATGTTAACCGCGTAGGCGCGGAAAAGACCATAACCATTACCGCTAAAGACAGGCTGAGCGGGATCAGAGAAATAGAAGTAACCCTCTTTCAGGGAGGTAAAAAAATAGAAATGGCAAGGCAGTCTTTTCCCAGAGGAGGTCTGCTGCTGAGAGGAATTATAAAAAAACACTCTACGCCTGTAACGCTTCGCCCTCTTGGCGCGGGGTTGGTTAATGGTGAGGCCGTTCTCCGGATATCGGTCCGGGATTATTCATGGTGGGGGTGGTTTTCAGGCAACAGGCGCGTCATAGATAAAAAGGTCTCCATTGACAGCAGGCCGCCTGACGTTTATGCCCTGAGCACCGCCCATAATATCAACCTGGGGGGCAGCGGGCTTATTGTCTATCAGGCAGAGAACGATGTTCCGGTGAGCGGTGTCTATGTAGGCCAGAAATTCTATCGCGGGTATCCAAAACCGGAAGGCCCCAAAGGGGTTTATGTGGCCTATTTCGCCCTGCCGTGGGACGCGCCAGCCGATGTCCCCCTATACCTTGCCGCTCGCGACGAGGCCGGCAATACGGCACGGGTGCCCTTTGCATATCGTATAAAAACCCGCCGGTTCAGGACAGATAAGATCGCGCTCTCTCCGGCCTTTCTGCAGACCAAGATGCCGGAGCTTATGCAACACTATCCAGACCTTAAGGGGAATTATGAAGAGGTCTTTGTGCAGGTTAACCACAAAATCAGGGTTGAAAATGACCGCAAGGTAGCGGAGATCTGTTCCCGTTCTGAGGCCGGGCCGCTCTGGACCGGGGCATTTCTGCGTATGCAAAACGCGGCGCCCATGGGCCTCTTTGCCGATCAGCGTATCTACACCTACAACGGGCAGGAAATTGACCGTGCTGTCCATCTGGGCATTGATTTGGCCTCGAACGAACGGGCGCCTATCCAGGCCGCCAATACCGGCAAAATTGTCTTTACCGGATACCTCGGTATCTACGGAAATACCGTTATCATGGACCACGGGCAGGGGATATTCAGTCTGTATGCCCACTTAAGCAGCATCAATGTCGCTCCCGGGCAGATGGTGGAAAAGGGAATGGTGTTGGGCTGCTCAGGGGCTACCGGTCTGGCCGGCGGCGACCACCTCCACTTTTCCATGCTGGTAGGCGGGACATTTGTCAACCCGGTCGAGTGGTGGGACGAGCACTGGATAAAGGATAATGTCACCTTAAAATTATCCAACTGAGCAAACCTTGACGACTTCGTAAAAAGTCCATTTGCTGCGTTGCGCTACATCCTTCGTCACTGCGACGTAGCCATAAGTACGCCTCATTCCTCAGAATTTGCGCGCCTTGCAACTGGAGCTTTTTACTGTGTCGTCCCAAAATTGACTTTTTACGAGACCAGCAAACTTTGACTAAGATAAAGATACTCTCTGAGTCCCTTACCAACCAGATTGCGGCCGGAGAGGTCATCGAACGCCCGGCCTCGGTGGTGAAAGAACTCATCGAAAACGCCCTGGATGCCCAGGCAAAGCGCATAGAGGTGGAGGTAACAGGCGGCGGACAGCAGCTTATCCGGGTCATAGATAATGGCGAGGGCATGGATCGCGAGGACATCCTCCTTTGCCTGGAACGCCACGCCACCAGCAAAATTGCGACTGATAAGGACCTGTTCCACATTAATACCCTGGGATTCAGGGGAGAGGCCCTGCCCAGTATCGCCTCCGTCTCCAGGATGACCCTGATATCCCGCCGCCGCGGGGATCTATCCGGGCATCGGGTTACCATCCATTATGGCCGCATAAAAGAAGTCCTGGAAACGGGCTGCCCGGAAGGGACAGTAGTTGAAGTAAGAGATCTCTTCGGCAACCTGCCGGCCCGCCGGAAGTTCCTTAAGTCATACGACACGGAGACCGGACATATCCAGGACGTCGTCGAGCACATAGCGCTTGCCGCCTGCGCCGTGCAATTTATCTTCTCTAATGATAGGCGCGGGGTGTTCACCACTTCATCCGGCGAAAAGCCCGAAGATCGCCTGCAGGCCATATTTCATCTTGACCACAGCAGTAAACTGATCCCGGTGTCAAATGCCCGCGGAGAGATAGCCCTCTCCGGTTATATAGCCGGGCCGGAGATAAACCGGGCCTCTTTACGGTCCCTCTGCATCTTTATCAACGGACGTTTTGTACGGGACCGGATCATCCAGCATGCCGTCATCGAGGCTTACGGGAGCTTTCTTATGAAGGGACGCTATCCGGTCGGAGCCCTCTACGTAATGCTTCCTCCGGCCGGGGTGGATGTAAATGTGCACCCGGCCAAACATGAGGTTCGTTTCAAGGAACCAAAATTGATACATCAGATAGTCAGTGAAGGCATCCGCGCGGCCATTCTCTCCCGGCAAAAGGTCGGAGGGCCGGGACCAGCCGAGACGCACCGCTCATGGGAAGCATATAGAGAACCTTATAAATCTGCCTGCGGCGTGGCTATTGCTCAGACGCAGGGCCTCTTTTCTGAAGAAACGGTAGAAGCCGGGGTTAGCGTACAGGAAAAAGCGGCTCCATACGCGCGCCCCGGCGCATCTTTGACCGGCTCTCTTCCATTGACCCAATCCTCACCTTCTGATTTGCGACTTATCGGCCAGTTGGCCGCAAGCTACCTTCTTTGCCAGTCGGAAGAAGGGCTGATTATCATCGACCAGCATGCCGCTCACGAACGCATCCTTTTTGAGAACCTCAAAGACAGACTCCGGAAGGGTGGAATTGATAGCCAGCAACTTCTCTTTCCTGTAACCCTCGAGCTGGCCCGATCCGAAAAAGAGGCCTTATCCGCGCATCTCGCGGATTTTGCCGCATTGGGGATGGAGATAGCCCCGTTTGGCGGAGAAACCTTTGTCATCCGGGCTGCGCCCGCCATACTCGCCCATCGGGATATAAAGGAATTGGTAGAATCGGCCCTGGACATCATGGCCTCTGCCGGGGGCTCGTTCCTGGACGAAAGACTCCTTAACGATATCCTGGCCCTCATGGCCTGCCACGCCGCCATAAAAGCCGGACAACCGCTGACGGTCGAGGAGATGGAGAGCCTTTTGCAGCAGCTTAACTCCTGTCCCGTTTCTTCAAACTGTCCGCATGGCCGGCCTATCCGGCAACTCTACACGTACTATGAACTGGAAAAAGGCTTCAAGCGTAAATAAAAAACTGCCGCTGATTATCATTGCCGGGCCGACGGGAGTTGGAAAGACCGGCCTGTCCATTGCGCTGGCCCGGGAGTTCGGCGGTGAGATCATAAATGCCGATTCCATGCAGATTTATAGGCTGATGGACATCGGCACGGCCAAGCCTTCACCAGAGGAAAGAAAACTGGCGCCGCACCATCTCCTGGATATCGTCTATCCGGATGAGGTGTATAATGCCGCCAGCTACCGGCAGGATGCGGAAAGGGTTATCGGGGATATATCCGGGCGGGAGAAATGCACCTTCGTGGTCGGAGGAACCGGCCTTTATATCAAGGCCCTGACGCGCGGCCTCTTTTATCTTCCGGTTGCAGACGAGACCATACGCCGGACGTTACGGGACGAAATGGAAAAAAACGGCCCGGACCGCCTCTATGCGGAATTGAAAGAGGTAGATCCGAAGTCCGCAGAAAATATCCACGGCCACGATAAGGTGCGCATCTTGCGGGCCATCGAGGTATTCCGCCTGACCGGCAAACCTATTTCAGTTTATCAATCCGAGCATGAATTCAGCGACAGCAAATATGACACGTTTAAAATAGGACTTGAACTCGATCGTGATAAGCTTTATGAAAGGATCGAGATTCGCGCACATGAGATGTTGGAGGCGGGCCTGATCGATGAGGTCAGGGAACTTCTTGCGGCCGGTTACGCTAACGACCTCAAACCCATGCAGTCTCTCGGCTATCGGCACGTCATCCGGTATCTCGAAGATGAATACACCTTTGATGAGATGCTGCGTACCATGATCCGGGACACCAGGCGTTATGCCAAGAGACAGTTGACGTGGTTCAGAGGCGACCCGGAAATAAGGTGGTATGCGCCGTCGGATTTATCCGGCATCTCCCAGCAGGTAAGGTTGTTTTTGCAGAAATCGTAAAAAAGTAGGATAGAAAAAAAGATGCCTTTTGAAGAGGCTTACCAGGAATCGATTGCGTTAGCCAGGAAAACATTGGCCGTGATGGAGCCGGGACCAATCTCCGTAAGAACCGGCGGCCGCTGGGAAGGAAACGCCCGGGGCGAAGGGCTCCTCCATCTCAACTTCTGGGCCGGAGAGTGCGCCATCCGCTTCCCGAAAGTGGAAATCGAGGTTATCACCGGTCCAAAAGCGCTAAAACCAACGGAACAAATCGTTATCCTCCATTACCTGATACACGCCCAGGGAGTCCCGACCACGGAAAACTGGATAACCTTCCGGCAGATACCATCGGGCATGTTTTACTACGAACCTTTCGTCAAGAGGTGCATTAAGCCTTTCACCGGTTTATTTGGCCGTCACCCGGAGATATTGCGGGAATTTTCCAGAGGGCTGCCTACCCTGTCCTCTATTGGGCTGGGCGATATCTCGCTCGTGCTCCGTCCGCTCCCCAATATCCCCCTGGCCTTTATACTCTGGCAGGGGGATGACGAATTCCCGGCGGAAGGAAACATCCTCTTTGATGAAACGATCCCTTCCTTCCTCCCGACGGAAGACATAGTGGTGCTTGCCGGTATCCTTACCTATGGTCTTCTCGCCCGGGGGAGAAATCTTCTCGAATCAAAGCAGGGCAAGTGAAAAAAATCATTACTACAAAAGAGGCCCCGGAGGCCATAGGGCCGTATAGTCAGGCGGTCATGGCCGGCGGCCAGTTGTTCATCTCCGGACAGATCGCCCTTGACCCGGTCACCGGAGAGATGGTCAATACGGATATAGCCGCCGAGACCGGACAGATTCTGAAAAATCTTGGGGCGATATTAAGGGCGGCAGGTATGGGCTATGCGGATGTGGTTCAGGCTACTGTCTATATGAGGGACCTAAATGACTTTGCCGCCATGAATGCCGTCTATGGTGAATTCTTTAAACACGATCCGCCGGCCCGGGCCACAGTGGGAGTCTTGGGGCTGCCCAAAGACGCGCGGGTAGAGATGGCCTTTGTTGCGGTGAAAAATTAATAAGCAATCAGCTTCGCGGGTAACGCAGGCTAAAGCCTGCGGCTACCAAAACTGCTGTAGAACCGAGGTAGCCGCACCCATTAGGGTGCGCTCGAGCTATCAGCTACATACGGAGATAATAATGGACGAAATAATTACGCTTGGCCTGGATGACATATTTCCCTTTGACTGCCGGAAGGATTTAGACTGCTTCAACCGGTGCTGCCGGGATATCAACCTCTTTCTCACGCCTTATGACATAATGCGGCTGAAAAAAAATCTCTCGCTTTCATCAAGGGAATTTCTTGACCGCTATACTACAACTATCTATATGGAAGAAATCGGCCACCCCCTGGTGGTAATGAAGATGACAGAGGACGATAAACTCTGCCCGTTTTCCAGCCCGGATGGATGCCGGGTATATCAAGACCGTCCCTGGTCATGCCGCATCTTCCCGCTGGAACCATGCGTTGACAAAACCAGGGACAGCAGACCGGCAACGCCCTTGTATTCAGTAGTTAAGCGGCCGTTTTGCCTGGGCTTTAATGGAAAAAATCCCTTTTTGGAAAAGGGGGACACAGGGGGATTGCCGGGAGAAAATAACTTATTAACCATAAGGAAATGGCGGGAAAGACAAGGGACGGCCGTTTACGAAGATATGAACGACCTGTGGTCTCAGGTAACCCTTAGCGAAAGGTTTCCCGCCGGCGGTCTGGACAAAACGGGCATACAGATGTTCTTTCTCGCCAGTTACAGCCTGGACGAATTCGCTCAACTGGTGTGCAGACAAGGCTTCCTGGATACATACAACCTTAAGGGCGAAGAGATAGGAACGGCGTTACACGACGAACTTTCTCTCTTTAAGTTTGCGTGCAGGTGGCTTCGGGTGGCATTGCTTGGTGAGGAAATACCACTTATTAGCATTTAGCGACTAGGGCTTAGCGTTTAGTAAAAATTAAAGTGCGCCCACGTTGTTATTTGTTATGCGCTACAGGCTACGCGCTGCCTTATAGGAGAGATTTCCAGTCGCGGCTCAAAGCTGAAAGCTGACTGCTGATAGCTGAACGCTTATCACGTTGTTATAATCACCATTTCATCCGGTGACGTGGTGATCGCCTCAAGGCCCCCCGGCGTGAGAACGTAGGTATCTTCAACGCCTATGTGCCCTACTCCGGGGAAGATGAGCTTAGGCTCGATAGCAAAGGTCATCCCGGCCTCCAGCCGCAGGGTATTTCGGGCCGAAAAGACCGGCAGCTCATCTACTTCCAACCCTATGCCGTGGCCGATAAACGGCATTTTAGCCTCTCCATAGCCCATAAAGTTGTCCGCATAACCCAGAGAGGCCGCCTTGTCAGAGGCCCATTCATAGACGCGGACACAAGTCTCGCCCACCCGTATTTTCTCCCGGAGTCCATAGTGTATCTCAATGATCGCCTCATAAGCCCTTTTCAGTTCATCCGACAGGAAACCGAGGGCAAACATCCTGGTCTGGTCGGTCATATAACCATTTACACATCCTCCCAGGTCAACACTAACCGGCTCCCCCACGGAGATAACCTTGTCTGATGCCCCCTGGCTGAAGGCCGGGGTGATACCCCTGCCTCCGGTGGCCCCCTTAAAGTAAGAAGGTTCCGCGCCGGACGACCCGGATAATATGTGCCCAAAGAAGAGTTCTTGGTTCCAGGCCCGCATACGCATAAATCCCTGGTGGCCGGCCCGGCGGAGTCGGTATTCAAGCTCAATGGAAAGTTCCAGTTCGGTCATCCCCGGCCGCAATAAGTCCGGCACCTCTTTAATGACACTGTTCAGTTGTTCGGCGGCCTGCCGCATCCATTCTATCTCCAGGGGAGATTTGAGCATCCGCACCTCGCGAATCGCATGAGCGACGTCCGCTATTTCTACTCCCGGAAATACGTCATCTCTTAAATAAAGAAATAGCTTGGCCGGGATAACATCCATTTCCAGGCCCAGAAGCCCCGGTATGTCGTAACCATGCCCGGCTATCGTCTTGGTTATCTCCCGCACACCGCCGAGCGGTATGACGTTTTCAAGGGCAGACTCCGCTCTCGCCCGTGCCAGATTGCGTCTGACCATGAGAAGGGGTGCGCCGCTCAGAGGCACAAAAAGATACGCCGCCTGCATCGTGCCGCTAAAATAGTAAAGGTCTGCATTCTGCTTTATGAGGGCACCACTAATGCCCTGCGCCCGCATCTTTTCCTGGAGCCGCCGTGTACGAGTCTTTAAGATGTCGCTTTTAAAAACAGGCGCAGCGTTCATATAATTGTTACCTTTCACGGTCCTTATAAATTAATTCTCACTAAACTGCCCACACGTCAAGGCAAAAATTAGATTTCTTGACATGGAATCCAAATACCCATAATATTCCTATAACCCATCAGGTAAAAATATGACCAATACCGCGTACCCCAAAATCCTGGTTGTAGATGATGACAAGCTCACCCTGGACATCCTGACCAGCATGCTGGAACGAGACGGCTATCAGGTCACGCCGGTCACCAGCGGCAAAGAGGCCCTGGCCAGCCTGGACCGTGAGTTTTATAACCTCATCCTTACCGACCTGGTCATGGATGGCATGGATGGTCTTACCCTGCTTAAAGAGGCCAAAAAGACCTCACCGGAATCCATAGTCCTCATGATAACCGGGCATTCCTCCATTGAAACGGCCGTAAATGCCATGTACGCCGGGGCCATGGACTACATCCTTAAACCCTGTGAACGGGCTGATCTCCTCTTCAAGGTACAACGGGCCCTGGACAGACAACGCCTGGGGAAAATAGCCAAGCAAAAAGAGAAACAAGACGCTCTTCTGGAACTGGTGCGGGGCTTAGCCGACACATTGAACAACAGGATGACCACGGTAGTGGCCTTGGGGGAACTTGCCCTCGGACATTTACAACATCGTGAGATTGAGAAGGCCAATGGCCGCTTGAAATCCGCTGTTGCGGCCGCGCTGCGCGTCACGGAAGTAGTCAACGAACTTCTTATGGTTACTTCCTATGTCAAAAAAGAAAAGTTATTTACGGCAGATATTCCCTTTATTTTCTCCTCACTCCGAAAAAATTTTGCGCCCTTCACCATAAAGGTTACCGGTGATGGTCAAAACTTATCTGTAAAGGCTCTGGACAATATCCCCCTGGCCTTTGAAAAAATCGTGCGGAATGCCGTTGAGGCCATGAATGGTAAAGGAGGTATCGAGGTTAACATAAACCGGATCAGGGATCAGAACATGGTCGAGATTCGATTTATTGACCAGGGATCGGGGATCACGCGCGAAGACATCTCCAAGGTCTTTCTGCCTTTCTTCACCACAAAAGGGACCCGGGCGCCGGGGCTTGGTTTATGGACGGCTTATCAGGTAGTGACCGGATCAAACGGGACTATCCACATCGAGAGTGAGGCCGGGAAAGGAACAAAGGTAATAGTCAGGTTGCTGATAGCCGAGACTCAAGACTGACATCTTAAGAGGAACACGTCCATGGCTGCCGCTATCACCATAAAGACGACAAATCAGACTGAATTAATAGATATAACCAGACAGGTAGAGCGGGTTGTAACAGAAAAAGGTGTCCAGGATGGGCTATGCTGTATCTTTATCCCCCATACCACCGCCGGGGTTACCATTAATGAAGGGGCGGATCCAGACGTGCAAAAGGACATCCTGGCCGTCCTGAATGAGGTAATACCTTTTCGTTTCCCCTACCGTCACGCTGAGGGCAACTCGCCGGCTCACATAAAGGCCAGTATCATGGGCTCTTCGGTAAAGGTAATTGTAGAATCAGGCAAGTTCCTACTGGGGACGTGGCAGAGCATCTTCTTCTGCGAATTTGACGGCCCGCGCACCCGAAAGGTTTATGTCAAGGTCATCGGGACATGACCGGGATTACAACCTGTTGCTAAAGATAGTCACCCCTGTTGAACTTGATGGTCTCAACCGCAATAATAACCCCCGTTTCATTCAGAAGCCTTTTGAGCGGGTCGCCTGAGGGCAATCCCTGGATAACAGGATCAAGCTGTCTGACCTTCTCATCAGCCGAATTAAGCAGGAGACTGGCATCTTTTAGGGTTTTCTTCGGATCAGTGAGGACTATACGGTATTGATCCAGGAGGGCAATCAATTCCTCTGCCCTGGCCACCCCCTGAAGCCTGGTGTCTGTCCCCAGGGCGGCAAGCGCATCAATGGAAGAAAGCGGCGCCGCATTATTTAGCCCTGCGCTCGCAGGCGCTTGATCTGCCTTCCCCGCAACTTTGGAAAAGACATCACGAAAGGACGCCCCTTCTGCTTTTTTCCTGGGTTGTAGCCGGCCTACCTCGCCGGCCGAATGATTTACTGTCTCTTTTATCTTCATGGCCCTGCCTCCTTTATTGTTTTATCGGCAGACAGATAAATAACTTAAAGAGAACGGCCTTTTTTTGTCAACTCCAGGGCCTTATCCAGATATTTCTTTGCCTGGACTTCGTCCCCTTTCATCCGATAGGCCCCGCCCAGATGCCTATAGACCTCAACCAGAAAGACCTTGTCTTCATCCGGCGCAATGTCAAGCGTCTCCTCTAAACACCGAAGCGCCTTATCAACCTCTCCCTGACCAAGATAAGCCATGCCCAGGGTATCCAGGTAACGATAACTCTGCGGACCGGATAAGCTCACGGCCTTTTCAGCCAATTTTTGCGCTTCACCCAGATTGCGACCGCTCTGAAGATAAAGAGAGGCCAAGTTGTTATAAACATCAGGCTGCGCGGGATCAAGGGTTATGGCCTTTTTGTAGGCATCTTCCGCCTCGCCCTCCCGTCCCATCTTTAAGTAGAGGTTCCCGATGTTAAATTGGGCGAAAAAGAGGTCTTTCCTTATCTTTAATGCCTCCTTATACTCGCGCTCTGCAAAACTATATTCCCCGCGCGCCTCATAGGACACACCCAGATTATTGTGTTCCTCCGCCGTGAGCGGATCGTGAAGAACGACGATCTCCGGCAGTTTTCCGCAGCCCAGGCACAAAAGTATCCAGCATAGTACGAAGGCCCGGGCTCTTTTAGAGATAATAGAACGCATATCACTCTTGTATGGCCTTAGAAACAGGCATAATAAGGAGGCAAAGATAATTCATCCGGGCCCAGGCCGATTCCAGCCGTCCGTAAGACCAGAGGGCATCGGCCTCTGGTCCGGTATGGACAATCACCAGCCTCTGTTTTTCACTGTACCCCACCGCTACGAGGTAATGGGGACGCTGATAGGCTGAAAAACCATCATCGATAAGGATAATAACAGGCTCATTACGTTCGATATGCCTTTTGAGGTCGGACAGACTTCCCGGATAGACACGGGTGTAGAATCCCCGGCGGCGGGCAAAATTTTCCAGGTCGGACAGCAAAGTGCCCTTCAGCTCTTTAGAAAAAATATCTCCGGCAATTGCCTCCTCACTGATTGGATCCCCATAATAGTGAAGGACGCCGGCCAGGGCCGCCGTCCCGCAACGCTTATCTTTTTGATAAATAAAAGGGACGGAAGAGATGTAGTGCCCCCGTTCCTCTCCGCGTGTAATTGCTTCGATAATCTGGAGACGTGTAGTTATGCGGCTGCAGGAGGCCGTCAGAAAAACCTGTAGAACGACGGCAATCAATCCTATATTCCTGCGCCAGGCTGAGGAAAGGAACGGGGTCACGGATGACGTTATTTTATGATAATCTTTTTATCCAGAAGTTTGATAATTACTATAACCAGAATAATGATGAGTAATACGCCGATGACCGCGCCTACCCCATCACCGCCGGCCGTGATGCGATCAGAAAGCGAAGCCATGTGATGAACCTGCTCATCGGTCATCGAAGATAGCTTGCCCGAGACCTCGTCCGGACTTAGGCCAAAATCCTTTAGCTTCTGCACGGCTATCTTGTTCTCCAGGACCTGCCTGACCTTAGCCAGTTCTGCCTCCCGCCCCAGGGATACCCCCGGGCTGCTCAGAATGGAGTCAGAAAGAGCGGCTGTAGCTAAAGCCGGAAACAGAAGAAAAGCTGTAAACCAGACGGTTACCGACAACACCAGTAATGGATTTTTAAAACTATTTAAGCTCAATTTCGCACCCATGTCGTATCCCCCGTAAACCGGTAAGCCAAAATAAAGACGGCAAAAATTAACAGCTATACTTATTCATCCTGTTCCTGATGTCAACAACTTTTCCACGCCATAACAAATCTCCCCAAATTCGCAGTTCAGCATTTTTCGCCTAAGACGAAAATAATACCTGCCTCGTCTAAAAGTCCGATTCTCGGATACTCCATCGACTCCACCTGCCCCGGTGGCTGCAAAAGGGTCGAGTATAATTTTTCCACTTTGAATCCGGCTGCAATCAGTAACCCTTCCACTTCAACAGGGGCATAAAAAGTGGCATATTTATATAAGGGGTGCCCGGCCTGCTTCTTTTCCGCATAGAGCTTACCCCAGGCGCTGTTTTTATTAATGCAGGCGATGACTATCCGTCCACCCGGCCTCAAAATCCGCCCACATTCTTTAAATAAATTCAAGGGGCGCTGTACAAAACACAATGTAAAAAGGATAAAGACGGCGGTAAGGGTTTCATCCCGGAAAGGAATAGCCTCCCCTATGGCCCGGACGGATATAACTCCCCTGGCCTTGGCCAGATTAAGCATAGTCATGGAAGGGTCAATTCCAAACTCAACCCCTAAGGCTGCGGCAAAGCGGCCGCTTCCCGTTCCCACTTCTAACGACGGCCTACCAGGGAAAGGGCAGATGCATCTTATCGCCTCCAGCTCTATAGCAAAAAGGAGCGACTCCTTTTCATACCAAGCATCGTACTCATGAGCTAAGGCATCAAACGCCGTAGCAGCCTCGCGCGTCATCCGATCACCATACAAAATGCCGACACGGGGAAAACATCATTTGCTCATCGAAATTATCTTATCAATCAGCTCGTTAAATGCCTTCGCCGCAACGCCATTATCCGTATTTAGCACATAAGGTTCGCCGGCATCGCCTGCTGTCACTACCGCCGGATCAATGGGTATTTTGCCTAAAAACGGTATCCCCATATCACGGGCTGTTCTCTCACCGCCACCGCTCTTAAACAAAGAGATTTCGTGCCCGCACTGCGGACATTTTTGTCCGCTCATATTCTCCACAATGCCCAGGATCTGCATGTTTACTTCACGACAAAAGTTTATAGATTTACGGACATCGGCCAAAGAGACCTCCTGCGGAGTGGTCACGATCACCGCCCGGGCCTCCGGGATAGTCTGGGCCACAGTCAGCGGTTCATCCCCTGTTCCCGGAGGAGCATCGACAATCAGATAATCCATCTCACCCCATTCCACATCCGATAGAAATTGACGAATCGCCGAAATCTTTACCGGGCCGCGCCAAATTACGGCTTGATCCTTATCGCTCATCACCGATTCAATGGAAATCATTGTGAGATTATCTGAATACCGTACCGGCCCAACCCGATGTCCCGGAAGATTCTCCGGTTGCCCCGTAACCCCAAGCATCCGGGGAATATTCGGTCCATGCAGGTCAACATCCATTAGGCCTACTTTATACCCTGATTGACTCAAACCAACCGCCAGATTCGTGGCCACAGTGCTTTTGCCCACGCCGCCCTTGCCGCTCATGACCAGCAGGATATTTTTAATCCTGCCCAGCGAGTCTCTTATCATCTCGTCCTGAACCGCCAGGGCCACATCCCGCGCACTATCACAACTACAACTTTTTTCGTTTTCCTCTGCCATGCTTTTCCCTTTCGTCTGTTACTCGTCGTATTATCAAAAGATTAACCACAAAGAACCTTTGCCGTAATCGCTATTCTCAATGTATCCTACCTCCATTGTTTTAACTTCGCTTGTATATTACAATAAAAAAACCGGGAGGGGAACAGGATAGATAGGGGGCAAAATTCTCATCCCTGTTCCCTCTCCCGGCACCTAACAGCCTAACTTTCATATCATAGACGTGCAACTAATGTGCCAATATTATCCCTGCCCTGATTTCTTGTCGGTTATCCCGGTAGTAGCCACAAATTCAGAAAATAACCCTCTTGATTAGATAAATTCATCTCTTAAAATATCTGGCATAATTGCATAAACGCAACCTTTCATTGCATTTATGCAATTATGTTTAACCCAACATTTGTATTAACTCTAAAACTCTTCTCATTAATCCCGACACCGGGATAAGATCGACTTGGTTATTCTGGATCTGATCATGCCTAATCTGGGAGGACCACTAAAATTCTCCCATCAACCCCTACCTTTCTGTTCTCTTTCCTGACGGATAACCATTCCTATACCCACCTGAAGCCAAAATGATTTTATTTTTGACAATGAATGCCCGACTAGTATAAGATAGTTACCCTAAAATAGGCTTTCATATTTTTGTGTTCGGTATACCGGCATGCGTTGCGGCAATACATTATGTATTTTGAGGATTAAAATTTAAGCCTGACGCAGAAATTGGGAAAATTAACAGTTTTCGTTCAGGCACTATCTAACAATACGCTTTTCCAAGTTGGAGGATCAGAGATGAAAAAAATAATTGTAGGAGATGACGGATCTGAATTTGCACGCAAGGCACTGGACAAGGCTATAGAACTTGCGAAGAAAGAGGATATGGAAGTGGTAGTAGTATATGCGATCGAGGATTTCTGCCCCATAGGGGTTACAGAAATTGATTGTAATGTCGTAAGGGAAATTCAGATGAAGGAAGCAAAGAATATTATTGACCGTGCTCTCAAAAGGATAAAAGATGCCGGTGTGAGCGGGAGAGATGTAAGTAAAGTGGGCAGACCGGCGGATGTAATTATTGAATCAGCAAAGAAAGAGAATGCGGAGATGATAGTAGTGGCGTCTCATGGAAAGCACGGCATTAAGAAGGTAGTTCTGGGGAGCGTAGCCGCACGGGTGGTAGAATATTCACCAGTTCCTGTTCTCGTTATGAAATGATGATTTCACGAAAAGTTCTACATTTATTATATTTTTAGACATATACAGGAGGGCTGAAATGGAAGGGGAGACCAGGGAGTTTGAAGAAAAAGCCAAAAAGGTATTCTCGGCCGAGAGGAAGGAAGACATCTGGGTGCTTATTATATCCGCTATTGCCGTGATCCTGGGGTTGGCCGGAATTATAACCAAGAAAACAGTTCCATCTCTATTCTTCTAAGGGGAGGTGCACAGATGTCAGCAACGGCACAAGAGGGACTACTAAAATACATTCCAGGGTTAATCCTGTGTATGATCTTAGGCTGGTCAGCGCTTCAATGGGATCATTCCATACATGGGTGGCAAAAAGACCTTAAAGAGTGCCAAAAGATTTTGAAGGCAACCGCAGACCTTAAACCTCCATTGCCATTTGATGAATACAAGGCAAAACATGCAGAAAAATATGAGGAGCAACTGGCTTTCTATAAGCAAGGCACGTTAAAGGAGGAACCCCCAAAACCCCATATCCTGAAAAAAGATATTTACGAATCACTGATCGCGACCAAGGAAATCCCTTTCAAATTCAAATTTGGCAACAAAATGCTTGAGTTCCAGTTTACGTATGTGGCTCTTCTCCTTTTGGGTGGAATGCTGATAAGAAATACAATCGGCATCCCGGATATGTTTAAACCCGGCACGGTGATGGCCAGGCCAATTATCAAGCCGGGTATCGTATTGCTCGGCGGCTATTATGTATGGTCAAATTTACTTAAAGTGGGCGTGGTCGCTCTTCTACTGGTTGTAATATTTATCTTCGGTACCGTAGTACTTGTGTCTATTATAGGCAGAAAAATGAAAGAAGACGATGGGTTGCTAGGTGTAATGGCCGCTGGTGCCGGGGTTTGCGGAGTTTCGGCTGCGGTGGCAGTGGCTCCGATCGTGAAATCAAAACCAAGGGATTTCTTTTATGCCGTCGGGACTATACTCCTTTTTGGTACGCTGGCGCTCTTTACTTTTCCGTATATAGGTAAAGCCCTCGGTATGTCCGAGCCTGTTTTTGGCGCCTGGGTTGGAACATCTATTCTGAATACCGCCCAGCTTGTGGCCGCCGCCTCATGGTACGGGCATGATGCATTGTTGACTGCAAATATCATTAACATTGTCCGGGTCGGGTTTATCCCGATTGTAGTCCTTTATTGCATATGGTTTTACATAGTAAGAAAAGCAACCGCAGAAGGCCGGGTAGAAAAAATGAATACCTGGCAAGTTGTTATCGATAAATTTCCCTTATTTATACTTGGATTTTTTGCAATGGTGACCTTAAATGAATTTGGAGTCTTCACCAAGGACCATCAGCACATTTTTGGCAAACAGCTTCTCAACATATTTTTTGCAATAGGTTTTGCGGGAGTTGGATTGAATATAGCATTCGACGATTTGAGGAAAGCGGGTGGCAAGGCCTTTGTTATTGGTTTTTTCGCGGCCAGCCTCAAGGCTATACTCTCGGCCATTGTAGTTATGCTCCTGGGGACAGATGTGTTCAAGGTTAAATAAAGGTTGATAATGGAAATTCACAAAATACTGCTCTGTACCGATGGTGAGAAACAGGCGGTAAAGGCCGAAGACTTTGCTGTGGGTATAGCAAAAAGTACCGGCGCTCTCATATATTCGCTTTATGTTGTCAACCCACTTTTGAAAAAATTTGCCGATGAGATATATGCTGTAGGGAGAGACGAATACCGTGATTACATAGACAGAACATTACATGACGAAGGTAATAAGGTATTAAAGGAATTTCAGGAGAAGGCTTGCGATCAAGAGGTTCAAGTAATCCCAAAGATGCGGTACGGCAGTCCTGAAGAGGAGATTTTGCAGGAAATGGAAGAGGGTGGTTATGATTTGGTTGTCATTGGTTCCAAGTTGCTTGCCAGTTGGCGGGCGCGCTTTGAATCCTACAACTTGCCGGAAAAACTATTTAAGAAGGCCCAAACGCCGGTTGTCTTTGTCAGGTAAATAGTCAAAGCGAGATATCTGCAAAACATGAACTTGTCTGCCAGCATAAGAATACCGCTTCCACAAGAAAAGATATTTCCTTTTTTCTATGGGCTTGAGAAGTGGTTCAGGCTGAATCCGCAGTGGGAGGTCCTGTCCATAGAAGGAGCTTGCCATATAAAGAAGGGGGATCGGTTTGGGCTTGAGGTGAGATACGATCGCACTGAAAACCTGGTAAATTATGACGGTGTTGTTGAGGAATTGATAGATGGTTCTGTTCTATCTATTCGCTTGGATGCCGAAAAGCCGAGACGTATTACATTACATTTCGGGGATAAAGGAGACACTTCTATACTGCGGCAAGAGGAAGTTATGGAAAATGAAGGGCCTCCAATGGAGTATAGAGAGCTTACTCCCTGGCTTAAGAGCGTGGCTTGGTATCTCATACTGCAAAATAAGAATACCCCGTGGAGCAAGTTCTGGAAGTTTTTTATGGATAGGCTGTGGCTCAAGATGAGCCCCTCAGGCCGGAGGATAGTTCTCCTTGTTGTTATAGCTGAAGCTGTCGGCTTTATGTTTTTTTTATTATTTCTTATCGTACATTATGCCGGATTTTAATTTTTACTTGCCCCCTTTCTCCTGAAAAACCCTTTTTAGATGTTCTGAAACACCGAGGGGCGCGAGAAGCTCCTTCGATATCTCTGCTTGTATCCATTTTTCCTCGTTTTTTGCTTTTCTGATCTGGTAGATGTTGATGATAGCCTCGGCATATTTCCGGGCAGCGTTATGATCCGATATTTGCAGCCCTATATAATCTGAACGGGAACCTCACCTTTTTTCCGGGGCGCTATTTCGCCAATGACAAAGGCCTTTTCTTTATTGGCCTGGGCCTGGAAAAGCACATCCGGAGAGACTTCTGAGGGAACGATAAGAACCAAGCCAATGCCATTGTTAAACACCCTATACATCTCGTCATCTGTAACACGGCCTTCTTTCTGAATAAGGCTGAATATGGGGGGGATATCCCACGATCCCTTATGGATGATGGCCTTACAGCCTTGTGGCAGGATGCGCGGGATGTTATCTATGAGACCGCCTCCGGTGATATGTGCAATACCGGATATCTTTTGATGTTTCAGGATATTGAGTATAGTTTTGGCGTAAATCCGGGTCGGCTCTAACAGCTCTTTGCCTAACGTCCGGCCTAACTCAGGAATCTCCTGTTCCAACCCCCACTTCAGCTCTTCAAAAAAGAGTTTACGCACCAGAGAGTAGCCGTTGCTATGCAGGCCGCTGGAGGCAAGGCCGATCAATTTACAGCCCACAGATATCTCAGAGCCATATATAATCTTATCCTGTTCGACTACGCCGACCACGAACCCGGCCAGATCATAGTCACCCGGTGCGTACATTCCGGGCATTTCCGCTGTTTCCCCGCCTATTAGAGAGCACCCGGCCTCCTTACACCCCTTGACAATGCCCTTGACTATGTCGACCGCTACATCAGGCAGCAAATTACCGGTAGATAGATAATCAAGAAAAAATAGGGGTTGGGCGCCATGGACAATTATATCGTTTACACACATAGCGACCAGATCTATGCCGATAGTGTCGTGTTTATTAAGAAGGGTAGCTATCTTTAGCTTCGTCCCCACACCGTCTGTTGAAGAGACAAGCACTGGTTTTTTATATCTGATGGCGCTTAAGGAGAACAGGCCGGCAAACCCGCCGAGGTCGGATATGACCGCGCTCTTGAAAGTAGAGGCCACCAGGGGCTTGATCTTGTTTATGAAACGGTCGGCCCGTGTAATATCAACACCGGCTTCGGTATAACGGGATGATTTACTCATGGCAAAATTAGAAATCCTTCCGGTTAGATTTTAGTATCAAAGGATGCCCAGGAAGGTCTTCCTTATAGTGCACAGGGGCCTAAAAGTCAATAGACACAATAAGGGTGAAAAATTCCCTTTTTCGTCTATTTCGGGAAAGTTCAACGCTGTTGACGAATATCAATATTATGTTAGAATAGCTTTAAATTTAGCCAGACAGTGCGCCCGCCCTCCATTTAAAATTCCGGTTAAAGGCAGTATATTGACAGACTCCATAAATAACAGCCACCGTTCTGAAGAAGATACCAAGGCGCCTGAAGAGAAAACAAACTCGCTCGTCTCCCATGACCCGCTGCGTCAATATTTAATGGAGATCAACCGTTATCCCCTCCTCACCAGAGAAGAAGCGCAAGACCTGGCCTTGCGCTATTTTAAAGATAAAGATATGGAGGCCGCTTACAGGCTGGTGACCGCCAATCTTCGTCTGGTCGTGAAGATAGCGCTTGATTTCCAGAAGTACTGGATGCAGAATTTTTTGGATATTATCCAGGAAGGAAATATCGGGCTTATGCGGGCAATGCGAAAATTCGATCCCTTTAAAGGGGTTAAGTTTTCTTATTATGCCTCTTACTGGATTAAGGCGTATATTTTGAAATTTATCATGGACAATTGGAGCCTGGTAAAGATCGGAACTACCCAGGCACAGCGAAAGCTTTTCTATAATCTTAAGAAGGAAAGGGATCGGCTGGATGCCTTGGGATACGAGCCGGTCCCCAAGCTTATTTCAGAAAGGCTCCAGGTTAAAGAGCAGGATGTAATAGAGATGGCGGAACGGATGGGGGGATGGGAGGTTTCGCTTGATGCCCCGGCCCAAAAAGACGATACTGGTAGTACGTACGGCAGCACTCTAAAGGCGGAAGGGCCGGCGGTTGAAGATGAAATCGCACGCTCAGATCTTTCAGAGAAACTGCAGCGTAAGCTAAGTGAGTTTGGAGATACGCTGAAAGGACGGGAGAAAGAGATATTTGAAATGCGCATGCTGGCAGAAAATCCTCTTACTCTCCAAGAAATCGGCGCTAGGTTTGGTGTAACCAGAGAACGGGCACGCCAGATTGAGGCCGGCCTGATGAAGCGCCTCAAGGACTATTTGAAGAAAGAGCTGCCGGATATTGAGGATTATGCAGCAATTACCGGAGAGTAGGTTCTATATATGGGTTTTATTGGAGGTATAACTTAATGCCGTATTGTAGAGTTGGTTTCCTTTTGATTTTTACGCTTGCCCTCCTGTGCTTAAGCGCTTCTGCAGCGTATTCAGGAACAGATGGAGAACAGGAAAAAGCCTACTATTATTATTTGCAGGCCCAGATGGAGTGGAAGGCCGGTAACCTGAAAGGCGCTGTTGACCAGTATAAAAAGGCCCTGGATTATGACCCGCAGTCCGCGCACCTGATGTTTGAACTGGCCTCTGCCCTGGCCCAGCAAGAACATTTCCGGGACGCCCTTTACTGGGCGAGAAAGTCTGCGCAACTTGATGATTCGGTATCTGTTCACCTGCTGTTGGGCCGTATTTATACGAACCTGGGACAGATCGGAGAGGCCATCGGTGAATATGAACAAATAATAAAGTCAAACCCCGAAGATCAGGAGTCCTATCTCCTTTTAGGAATGCTTTATGCGAAAAACAAAGAATACGAGATGGCGGTTAAGACCTTAAAACGTCTGATAGAAAAAAATGATGAGGCCTTAATGGCCTATTATTATCTGGGGCGGGTTTACTCTGAGACAAGGCTATGGACAGAGGCGGAGAAATATTACTTAAAGGCCCTGGATATTAATCCATATTTTGAGCCGGCGCTTTTCGACCTGGCTGCCCTTTATGAGGCCGAGAGGAAAAAGGATAAAGTAATTTCCATGTATGAACGGATCGTTTCCTTTCATCCCCATAATACTGAGGTGTTAATCCGGTTAGGGGGTTATTATCTCAGCGAAGGTCGATTTTCTGACGCCCTCAAACAATTCGAAGAGGCCAAGAAGGTCTCTCCCGATGATACCAGGGTGTTGGCGCGTATCGGCATGGTCTATCTGGCAGAAGGCAAGTATGACGAAGCTATTAAGGAACTGGAGAAGGCGCTTTCGGCCAAACCCGATGATGACAGGGCTCGTTATTATCTGGCCGCGGCGTATGCCGAGAAAGGGGAGCTTGACCGGGCCATTGAAGAATATAAGAAAATCTCAGATGGATCAGAGGCCTACGTTGAGGCACGCATACAACTGGCCAATATCCTGCGTCGGCAGAAGAGGCCGGATGAAGCTATAGCGATCTTACAGGAAGCTATATCTTCCAAATCAAGAAAGTCCGGGCTTTATATCGCCATGGCTTATGCTTATGAGGATGCCGACCGGCTGGACCAGGCAGAGTCCGTTTTGTGGGAGGGCATCAAAAAGTTCCCTGAAGACATAGAGCTCCAGTTTCAGTTAGGAGTGGTTTTTGATAAGCGTGGTGAGAAGGAAAAGAGCATAGCGAAGATGGAGGAGGTTCTCGTTGCTAATCCCCGGCATGCCTATGCCTTGAACTATCTGGGTTATACCTATGCGGACATGGGCATTAAGTTGGATGAGGCGGAGAAAATGATCAAAGAGGCCCTCCAGATAAGGCCTGACGATGCCTATATTACAGATAGCCTGGGTTGGGTATATTACAAAAAAGGACTTTATGACGAAGCTATTAAGGAACTGGAAAAGGCGAACGAATCTGTGGGAGGAGATCCTGTAATATCCGAACACCTGGGGGATGTCTATTACAAGAAAGGACTTTTCCCCAAAGCGCTGGAAAGTTATCTTAAAGCAGAGTCTGCCTATACCAAAAAAGAAGACAAGGACAAGGTTTCCGCCAAGATAGAGGAAGTCATGTCTATACTGGGTAAAGATAGCCTGAACGACAAATAAAAACAAAAAATAGTACGCAATGAAACGCCGACAGGTCGGCACAAAGAACAATAAAATACACATGTCGCATAGCGACACAAAGGACAATGAAAATAATCCCCCCAGGCCCCCCTTTGCTAAAGGGGGGAATTAAAAGTCCCCCTTTGGAAAAGGGGGATACAGGGGGATTTTCAGGTGAAAAAGTCATTCCTGCCCCGTGTGTCATTCCTGCGAAGCTTGTCCCTGACCCCGATCAGGGAGCAGGAATCCAGAAACTAAAAGACTGGATTCCGTGTCAGGCACGGAATGACAGATAAGAGGTATTCCCAGGTGAAAAGACTGATTTTTCTCTTGCTGATTTTCTTGACAACGACCTCCTGTGCAGTAGCGCCGAAAGCTATTGAACAGCCCGGCGATAAGACAAGCGCCCTTGAGAAGGAGATAAGGGCCTGCCTTGACCGGCGCAATCGGGCAATGAGCGGCTTTGAGGCCGAGGCTGATATAACCCTTTCATATTCAGGCGTAGATTACAAAGGCCAGGCCCTGATTGTAGGGCAAGGGCCGTCTTCACTGCGTCTGGACTGCCTTGGTCTTTTTAGCCAACCGGTTTTATCTTTTGCCACGGATGGAGAGCATTTTGTCCTTATTTCTGTCCTGGCCATGAGATACTACGATGGGAATCTGTCGTCATCGGCTGTGGCCTCTCTTATTCCAGGCGGCGTAAAAATACAGGATATATATCACTGGTTCCTGGGGAGCTTTGATTTTAAAGACCGGCGGCTGATTTCCATTTCTCCTCATAAGCTCAATCCGTCTCTGGTGGTAATGGAACTATCAAACGAACGGTCAGGATTAAGGGAGGAGGTCTGGCTTGAACCATCGGAGGGCGTGGTTAGGCGACTGGTATTAAAGGATATCCGGGACAATGAGATTTTAACCGCAGAGAGCGACGGCGTGGTAAAAAATGGGGACTTCTCTTATCCGGGAGCGGTCTGTTTTTCTCTGCCGTTATCCGGACTGCGCCTATCCATGGCCTACAAAAAGGTAACTCTTTTATCTAATGCGCCTTCTATGGTATTTTCCCTCCCCTGCCCGCCAGGATTCCAGCATAAAACCTTCAATTAATATGCGGTTCCTGGTTGACAAAATGTTGGGCAAGCTTGCCAAGTGGCTGCGCATCCTGGGTTTTGATACCATTTATCTGGAGTATCCTGCTTTGCCTGAAATAAGGGAGCAAGTAGCGCAAGGGCGCATCTTTTTAACCCGCAACAGAAGACTGCTACATAACGTTCCCGGCGAGGTATTTATCTCCTCAGACCATGTGGATGCGCAGCTCGGACAGCTCTACAGGGCAGGCCATATCGACTTTAAAGAGGAGATGTGGTTTAGCCGCTGTATTTTGTGTAACGTGCCGCTTACAAATGTCTCCAATGAAGCGGTAGATACCCTGGTGCCGGAATACGTACGCCGGACGGCTTCTTCATTCGCCCGGTGTCCCCTTTGCGGGAAGGTTTACTGGCCGGGCAGCCATCTAAACCGGATGAAGGAGAGAATAGGGCTTATAAAGCTTCAGGCCGCAAAATCCCTTCCTGCGGACTAAAAGGCCCGGTCACTTGACAGTCAGCCTTCTCCGTGTTAGAGAACACGAGAATTTGTACCATCTTTTGCGCCCCCGTAGCTCAGGTGGATAGAGCACCAGATTCCTAATCTGGGTGCCGTGCGTTCGAGTCGCGCCGGGGGCACCAGTAAAATTAAGGGCTATCCGCCTCGGCGGATAGCCCTTTTTGAATTTTAGTTACCTAAGAGCAAAATTAATGGGAAGCGCTAAAAACAGGTGAAAAGAGATTTTGTAAAAACGATTACAGTTGGAAGATGCAGTCTAGTGGGAATTTGGAAAAAAAGGGGCTATCCGCCGATGGCGGATAGCCCCTCGATCTTCCTGGTGGAGATGATGGGGATCGAACCCACGACCTCCACGTTGCGAACGTGGCGCTCTCCCATCTGAGCTACATCCCCTTTGAACCTTGACGACTTGTCTGTATTTTTAATATCTTTGCCGGTATCTGTCAAGGAACGATTGCCCAAGGCACATTAACTCGATAGTGCAAATTGAAGCTCCCCGCAGCAAACTGCGGGGAATCTCCGTATGCAAGGTAAAATGCATCGTATTCGCTCGCTATCCCCGCTGCAAGTAACGGGGAATGCGCTCGCTATGCATGTTCATCTGGGACGCAGATGAACGCAGATTACTGGGATTTTAAATTAAAACTTGCGAAAACAGGGAATGACATCTGCGAAAATCTGTGTCCAATTAATATCAAATCCTACGATAAACGACAAGCCGCCGTCTTTCGTGTGTAACAGGCAGGATAATTTCCAGGTTATTGGCCAGATGAAACACCTGGAGCCGGGCATCATGGGCCACGTCGTCAATCTCCTCCTGCACCTGCGGCCCTTTCATGGCAATGGCATAACCCTTCTCTTTGAGAACAAACCGGGACAAATCGAGGAAGATTTTTAAGTCAAAAGCCGCACGCGAGATGACCACGTCAAATTTTTCGCGCCATTGCAGCTCTTGGGCCATATCCGGATCCAGATGCAGGCGCTCGGCCCGGATATCCTGAAGGCCGAGGGTTCGGATTATATGTCGTAGAAAAAAGGCTTTTTTCTCTCTGGCCTCGACCAGGGTTATAGAAAATCCCGGATTGGCTATCTTTAGCGGGATACCCGGAAACCCGGCCCCTGAGCCTATATCCAGGACATGACTGTGCGGCGGGATAAGGGGAAGCGGCGTCAGTGAATCTATAAAATGTTTAGAGATAATTTCTCGGTCGGTCTTCAGTGCGGTCAGATTTATTTTTTTATTCCATTCCTTTAACTCCGCAAGATAGAGCGCAAATTTTTCTACCTGGGAGTCAGAAAGGAATATTTTGATCTCTGTGGCTGCCTGTAGTAAAAGCTCTGATGCCGATCCCTTCACTTGAAAATCCCCCTGACCCCTTTGACAAAAGGGAAATCGCCCTGTCCCGGCGGATTCGCAATGACACTGGCCAGAAAAGACTGTTATTTGCCGATGCAGAACTGGCTGAAGATACGATCCAGGACGTCTTCCGGTGTAGTCTGCCCCGTGATTTCACCCAGGCGCTCGAGGGCCTCCTGAATATCGATAGCTACTATATCCGGCGTGACCCCTTTAAGGAGGTTCTCCCGGGCCTGGCAAAGGAAAGGCAGGGCCTGGGCCAAGGCCGCATACTGCCGGGCATTGGGAATAATGGCGGTATCCGGTATATCCGCTGCGCCTCCGACCACGGCCGAAAAAACAGCCGCTTTGAGTTTTTCCAGATTCGTCCCTTGGAGGGCGGAAATCACCACCAAGTCTCTGGGGCCAAAAGATTCGCGCAGACTCTCTATATCCAGCTTAATGCCCAGGTCCATCTTATTGACTACGACTATGAAGGCCCGGCCCTGGATGTCCTTATAAATTTCGTAATCCTCCGGGCTCAAATCCGCGCTGCCATCTATCACGAAAAGGAGCAGATCAGCCCCGGCTATCCGCTTTCGGGTCAGCTTTATGCCGATTCCCTCTATCTCATCGCGTGCCTCCCGGAGGCCGGCGGTATCGATAATCTTAACCGGTATCCCCTGCACGTTTAAAAGCTCTTCAATAATATCCCGGGTCGTACCGGGTATGGCCGTAACAATAGCCCTCTCCTCCTCCAGTAAGGCGTTTAGAAGGCTGGATTTGCCGACATTAGGCCTGCCCATTATGGCCACCGTGACCCCTTCCCGATAAACCCTCCCCTGTTCATAAGAGGCCAGGAGGGCCCGAATGGGTTCGACCGCCTCGCCTTCCAATCGGGAGGCCAGTTTTTCGGCCTCCACAATCTCCACATCCTCCTCCGGAAAGTCTATGGCCACTTCCAGAACAGCCAGCGCATCCAGCAAGCCGTTCTTTATAGTATTCACCCGCTCCGCAAGTCCGCCCATAAGCTGGCCGGTAGCCAGCCTGAGGCCGCGGCTCGTCCGCGCCGCGATACTCTCCATAACCGCCTCGGCCTGCGTAAGGTCAATCCGCCCGTTCAGGAAGGCCCGTTTGGTGAATTCACCCGGTTCAGCCGGGCGGACGCCGCAGGCCAGAACCACAGACAGGGTTCTCTGCAGAATGATATAGCCGCTGTGGCAGTTTATCTCGGCCACGTCTTCGCGCGTGTAGGTATGCGGACGGCGCATCACGGAAAGGAGGACTTCGTCTATGACCTCTCCGTTTGCCGGATCAACGATGTGTCCGCGATAGAGGTGGTGACTCTGGAAGTGATTGATGGGGTTACGAGGCCGAAAGATATTACGAACTATGTCTTCGGCCCGGGGGCCGCTGATTTTGATTATCCCGATACCACCTGCGCCTACCGGCGTGGCTATAGCCGCTATGGTATCCCCGTGACGATACATATATGCGGTAGGTAGAATAAGTCATCCCTGCGAAGCTTGTCCCTGACCCCGCTCAGGGAGCAGGAATCTATATCCTAAATTCCCGTTAGAGTTTACCCCTATAGGGGTAGGAAGGATCGATTGGTTTCGATCCCCCCTCCCTCCGAACCGGACTGGCGGTTCTCCCGCATCCGGCTCTCCGGTTGGTGGTTTTACCTCGATAAGGACTGGCGTAAAAACTTATGTGCTCCATCAAGGA
>QYQD01000195.1 GCA_007280345.1 Deltaproteobacteria bacterium
AAAACTTCTAAGAATAATATCTGTGATTTCTTTGTATTTAAACCTATCTGCGTTCATCTGTGTGAATCTGTGGCTGAATAGTTACGAAAAACCAGGATGGCGGGTATAAACCGGGGTTGGAATCCATGAACCGAAGTTTAAGCCTTTAATTTGTCAATATTCTCCTTTACCTCACGGGCTTCCTTCACTCCGGGGAGATCGCCCACGGCCTTTTCCAGGGGGTTCTTATCCCCGGCCGCAGTTATATCTTGTTTTATCTTATTATCTGTCTGTTCAGAAAGAAGCCCTTTGCTATCTTCTTCGATATCATTCAGGCCTTTTTTAAAGGAACGAATCCCTTTCCCCAGATCCCGGCCAATTTCCGGAAGTCTTTTGGCTCCGAAGATAAAAAAAGCGACAATCAAAATAACTATAAGCTCTTGCGTCCCTAAGCCAAACATACCTAGCCTCCTCGCCTCTGGAGCCACCTAATCATCGGAAGTGGGCTTATTCTTTTCCTCTATTTTAGACTGGTCGGACGGGGTCTCCTCATCCCCCCGGATATTCTTGCGAAAGTTTCGTATGCCCTTACCGATACCACTCCCTATCTGCGGCAATTTACTCGCGCCGAAGATAATCACGACAATAACCAGAATAATCAAAAGCTCCGGCATTCCTAATCCGAACATGAAAGAAAATCCTCCGAGCGGCCTGAATAATAAAGTATTAAGTCATTATTAACACCCTTTTATTGTGGCTGTCAATTAAAAAGGCTCCGGGCTTATGCCGCTCACTAATTGATACTATCCGATCGTCCTATACATTAAACCGGAAGTTTATTATGTCGCCATCCTGGACGATGTAGTCCCGGCCCTCCAGCCGAGCCAGTCCCTTCTTTTGGGCCTGGGCATAGGAACCGTGCTCTACAAGATCACCATACGCCAGTACCTCGGCCCGAATAAACCCCTTCTCTATATCGGAATGTATCACGCCTGCCGCTTTCCGGGCAGGCGTGCCTTTCACAATTGTCCAGGCACGCACCTCATCCTTTCCTACGGTAAAGAAAGAAACAAGCCCCAAAAGGGCATAGGAGTAACGTATAATTCTTTGTAAGGCCGGTTCGGCATCCACCTCCAGACCGCCGCGGAAAACTTCGGACTCCTCCGGGCTCAACTGCGCAAGCTCCATCTCAAGCTGGCCGCAGACCTCGGCGACCATGGTGTTGGGCGGCGTTTCGTAACCCTCCACCTTTGCATATTTCTCCCCATTATTGATAACCCACAAGATTGGTTTTGCCGAGAGAAGGGAAAATCCTCTGAGGAGGGGTGAAGACGCTGCCTCACTGAGGGAACGCAGAGGTTTTTCCTCTTCCAGTGCAGTCAGACACATGGAAAGTAGATTATGCTCTTCTTCGTCTATCTTCCGTCCCCTTTTTTTATCTTCTTCTATCCTGGCAAGCCTCTTTTCTACCACGATAAGGTCAGCCAGTATAAGTTCGGATTCTACCTTCCCTATATCAGGCCGGGCCGTAGGCGCAATGCCGCCTGTCTCAAAGTTACGGGCTACAAGCACGATGGCATCTGCCGGCCGCACAAGAGCCCACAATTTTTCGTCAAGAGGTTTGTCCTTTTCTCCGGAACTGTCAAGGCCGCCTACATCCGCATACTCAACGTAGGCATAGATAGTCTTTTGGGGTTCATACATGGTGGAAAGCAGGTCCACACGGCCATCCGGCACCTTTACCACACCAATATTGGCTTCCCTGGATCGTCCCCCCGCAGATATCGCTGCGTGTCCTCTGGTCAGGGCATTAAAGAGTGTGGTTTTACCGGAACCGGGCAGACCAATTATAGCCAGCTTCATCTAGTATCCTTCTTTCTATTATTTTCTGCCAGAATTGTGAGTATTCGGCTATCAGTCCGCCATGACCTATTGCAGAGCCCGCCGGATCGGATTAACCGGCCCTTTTATTTTACTGACTGCTGATGGCTGAATGCTGACAGCCCAATAAATAACATCTGTTTATGAATAATGCAATGACGTGACGGGACCCTGATCCACCATCAAGGCATCATCTGCGGCGTTGCCTTCGATCGCTTCTCCTTGCGGCGTATTGCTCCATACGCCTCAGTCGTCGCTCCTCGGCGCCTTGCATCTAATATCTTGCTGGTGATCAGGAATACTCCATAACCTGTGACGAGTGACGCAATATCATTAGGTTAGCTATTGTGGGGGTGGCAGGAGCTTGAAAATAGTATAAAAGATGGATCCACGACCCGGTTCACTATCTACAAAAATTTCACCGCCGTGGAGATGGATGATTTCCCTGACTACCGCGAGCCCGATTCCCATACCCGGGATCTTAGTTGAATGCGAAGATTTGGCCCGGTAATATCGCTCAAAGACCTTTCCCTGTTCTTCAGACGGAATACCAATACCCGTATCTTTAACTGAAATACGCACCTTTTCCAGACCATAGGCCCGGACCTCAATTTTAACGCTGCCTCCGGGCCGGTTGTATTTCACGGCATTGGAAAAAAGGTTATTAAACACCCTGCTCAACTGATGTGCGTCGCCCTGTATAATCATGGGGCCGTGTTCTATATCTGTTTCCATAATTATATTCTTGAGTTCGGCGAGGGGTTCCAGCCAGGCCAGGCTCTTCCTTAAAACATCGCTAATATCTACCTCTCCTTTATTTATAACCGGCTGTCCAGTCTTGGCCCGGGAATAATTCTCAAGGCATTCTATCAGCTCAGCCTCACGGCTAATGGCCATGGAACAACTCCGCAGGAATTTGTCCTGCTTGGCCGTAAGCGGACCTGCTTTCCCACTCAACAGCATATCGACAAAGCCTTTGACCGCCGTCAAGGGTGTCTTCAAATCATGGACGATGCCGGCCAGGTATTGACTCCTCACCTGCTCCAGCGTTTGCATTTCTGCATAGGCTTTTTCAACCCCGGTCTCTCTTTTCTCTTGCTCTGTAATGCCCCTGGCAACTGTCAGGAAGAATTTTTTTGAATGGCAGGATATGGCACGGCAACTTACCTCCACAGATTTTGTCTCGCCATTTTTACAGACATAAGCTGTTTTAAAGGTAACCGGCCGGTCATTTATATTCTTCGCAAAAAGGCCGGCAGGTGTTTTTGCTACCCCTGAAGCAGCAACATCACTATACCGCATATTTAGTATCTCATCCTGTGAGTAACCAAGCTCCATGCACACAGAAGGACTGACTTCGACGATATTGCCTTTGCGATCTAACACGACGACCTGATCGGGGATATGTGTAAATAAGACCTCGTATGTATTAGCCCCCAGAGCAGATGCCGGTCTAAAATTATTAACTTCAATTTCCGGATTGACCCCTGGCGCATAAGGATCATCTGCGAACTCTTTATTATTAATCCAGGATCTTTTTCTTATTTCAGCAAGCGATCCGTTCAACATGCCCTTCGGTCTTTCTCACTTTCTTTTAACGAGGTTTTATGTAATTATTCATCGACCTTATTAATTGAATTCATAAGAATATTTGGGCAATGTGCATTTTTTCTCTTATTATGACCCTTGATACGGTAAATAAAGAGATACAAAAGATGTAACTACCCAGGTTCACAGTTCCACGGTTCAAGGTTAGAAAACGATGAACACAGACCAGTATGAAGATAAGCCAACCGTGAATCTGACAACCCGAGTAATTACCAAAAGATAACGTTTTAATCATGTACAACGTGCAATCTCCGATAGCAGCGGTCGAATACTGGAGAAAGGCCTTTCATCTTTGCGGCCTATGTATCCCATTGGCCTATATGTATCTGCCGGAAAATATTTTTTTGCGCCTCTTTTTCCCGATGGCAGCCGCCTTCATAATCATTGACGTGGCCAGGCTCAGAATAAAATGGCTGGAAAGGATATACCTGCGGGTCGCCAAAAATCTATTACGCGACAGGGAATATAGCAGACCTGCGGCCAGTCTTTACTATCTCATTGGTTCCGGCCTGACTATCATCCTCTTTCCAAAACAGATCGCTATTGCGGCGCTGGCAGTACAAACCTTGTCCGATACCGTGGCTGCCCTGGCCGGTCAGCGCTTAGGGAGACACAAAATAGGGAATAAGACTGTAGAGGGGAGTGCGGCCTTCTTCGTTTCGGCCTGGATAATTCTGGCCATATATTTCGGCCGCGAGCCCTTAAAACATCTTCTGCCCGCCCTGGCGGGAACTCTGGCCGAGCTTTTCCCTTCCCCAATTGATGACAACCTGACGGTGCCGCTGGCTATCGGCCTGTCCTACGTAATCTTATTTTAGGTTGACGACACCTGTATTGGCTGGTATTTTCATTTATTCGTGCTTCTGGAAATTACGTGGATAATCTCCCCCTTTAGCAAAGGGGGATGAAAGGGGATTTTACAAAGAGGGAATCTCAACACATATGTTTGAAGAGCCTATTTGTTAAGCTATGCCTGATCTCAAAGCCGTAATCGTCATCGGTGGTGGGCTGGCCGGAAGCGAAGCCGCCTATCAGATTGCTAAAAGAGGCATCCGGGTTACTCTTTATGAGATGAAACCGGTTAAATTCTCGCCTGCCCACCAATCTCAAAATCTGGCTGAACTGGTTTGCAGCAACTCACTCCGGTCCGATGCCCTGGATTCTGCCGTGGGCCTGCTCAAGGAAGAGATGCGCCGTTTGGGTTCTCTCATTATGGAGGCCGCAGATAATACCAAAGTCCCGGCTGGAAAAGCGCTAGCCGTTGACCGAGAACAATTCTCTTCTTACATAACAAAAAAAATAGCTGCCCATCCTTTGATAACCATAGTGCGCGAAGAGGTCACAGAAATTCCAGAAGAGGGCATAACCATCATTGCTACCGGCCCTTTGACCACGGAAGGGCTATCTAAAAGACTGGGAGAACTGATTGGCGAACATTACCTGTATTTCTATGATGCCATTGCCCCCATTATCTTCAAAGAATCTATTGACTTTAATAAAGTCTTCAAGGCCTCACGCTATGAAGAGGGCGAGGGAGATTATCTGAACTGCCCTATGGATGAGAAACAATACAAGAATTTTATCCAGGCATTAAAAGAGGCCGAGAAAGTGCCTCTGAAGCCGTTTGAAAAGCCGGTCTATTTTGAAGGTTGCCTGCCTATCGAGGTCATGGCCGAACGGGGGGATGAAACCCTCCGTTTCGGTCCCATGAAACCGGTGGGATTAAAAGACCCGCGTGCAGGAAAAGAGGCCTACGCCGTGGTGCAG
>QYQD01000141.1 GCA_007280345.1 Deltaproteobacteria bacterium
CAAAAAAATTATCCATTAAAGTCAAAGATAACTTGCGCAGTAATTTCTGTGGATCTAGAGGGCACTTTTTGACCTAAAATAAGTAGCACGAAAATGAATATAGTGTAACTTAGTAAAATTATCTGCTATTGTCAAGAATTATTTTGGGGGGAACTAACCGTACAAGGGCATTTGCACCTTTATGGTTCAATATCCCTATTGTAAGAGCGGCTTCCAGCCGTCCGTCGAAGGCGGATCGCAGCAACCCGCCTGCCTCGCGTTGCGAAGCCCGCCTGCCATAGCCAGGCTTAAGCGGGCAGGCATTGCGGGCAGGGATGCTGCTCTTACGAGAAAAGGGTCTAACAATGTCATTGCAGGGCTAAATAGGTTAAACCGGGGTCTAGTTGTAGACTTGAGAGCTGTAACTTTTTTCTATAGTTTTAACCAGGAGAGTCAAGACCTCATTGGCCGGGGCTTTGATCCCCAGGGATCTTGCTTCTTTAACTATGGCGCCATTTATGGCTTGGATTTCAGTCCGCTTGGGAGCATTACCGAATTCTTACCGATTTGTGGGGGAAGAAGAGGTAGAGTAGAGAGCTGGTTGGTGCGGCTTTAGGCGTGGCATATCTGTTTCCGCCCCTTTCGTCTGGCGGTGCTTACTCCCTACTCCTTACCTACCGCTGACCTTACCTTATCCCTGACCTCTTTCATCATCTCTCCCCAGTTCTCCACCTCCCCGGAGGTCAGGATGTCCACCGAGCCACCCTGAAATTCGTCATTGACGTCGCCCATTTTTTCCTCTATCCATCCTTCTATTTCTGAATAGATGCCTTTTAGTTCCTCTAAGACCTGGGGATCCGCATCCCACAGCCCCCGTCCGTGGGCCTCAAGCAGCCTCCGGCTGATCTCTTCCAGCGCCCAGGGATTGTGCTCCTCAAAGAATTTCCGATTCTCCTCGTCTAAAATAAAGGTCCGGGTGATGTCATCAAATATCCAGTCATCAACTTCCTGAGTGGTGGCCTCCCAGCCATAGACCCGGCCGACCCGTTTGGATATATCCCCGGCGCCTTTGTACCCGTGGCGCTTCATGCCTTCAATCCACTTCGGGTTGAGCAGTTTGGTCCGTACCACCCGCCTTACCTCGTCTGCCAGGTCCTTTACCTCCACATGTTCCGGCTCCCGGGTATCTCCATAATAGGTCTTTACCTCCTTGCCGGAGATATTCCGCGCCGCAGCTGTTATCCCGCCGTGGGCGCCGAAATAACAACAGCAGCCGAAAAGGTCGTACTCATCCGTCACCACTTTATTAAAAGTGACATCTACCGTCTTCAGATTGTGAATCAACTGTTCATGGGATTCCTGACCAAAGACACCTTTGCCATAGGCATAGCCGTTCCAGTAGATAAAGATATCGGCCAGGTCTTTCTCTTCCTTCCAGGCCGAGGCATAAACCGCCAGATTGACCCCCGGCATATAGGCGCCGGGTTTGGAGGCGAATACCCTTAACGTAGCCTTCCGCCAGGCATCCTTATTCGCCGGCGACTCTCCTTGAAAAGCCATCTGTTCCAGGGCATGCTTTCTCACAAAATTCATCTCCACCGGTTCATCCAGTGCAGCCACGGCCTGGATAGCTTCGTCCACGAGTTCAATGCAATTGGGGAAATTGTCCCTGGTTATACCGGAGACGCGAATAGTTACATCTATCCTCGGCCTACCCAGCTCTTCCAAGGAGATAATCTCAAACCCTCTCACCCGGCCATTCGAGAGCCAGCACGGTTTAACACCCAACAGGCGCATAATCTGGGCCATCCCTTCTCCATCAGACCACATAATATCAGCACACATCCAGTGTATAGCCACATTTTCCGGGGTCCTTCCCTCTTCGTGCCGGTATTTCTCAATGAGAGCATGGGCCAGCCTTTCACCCACCTGACAGGCAGCCTTGGTTGGGACCCGGTGCGGGTCAAGGGAGTAAAAGTTTCGCCCCGTCGGGAGTACGTCGGCCCGGCCCCTGGTGATCAGACCGGAAGGACCGGCCGGAATATAACCACCTTCAAACCCGTGCGAGAGGGCCTCTATTTCTTTGGAGTCCTCTATCCGGGAATCAAGCTCTAATATCTGCCTTCTGACTAAATCGAGCCCTTCTAAGTGGCTCTCATCCCTCATCCTCTCACCAAGTATCTCTTTCAGTGTCCTCCCTAATTCTCCACTATTATTATTTAAAATTTTCTTGATAAGTTCCCGGCCCAGGAGATCGATCTCCTCCAAAAGCTCGCCGTGGCTCTTGAGATAACCGGTGTTTATAGCTCCCTGATCACTCAAGAGATCTTTTAGGTCTAATCCCATCAACCGGCAGATCATCTTGCGGAGCGATACCTCTTCTCCGGCATCATAGCGCAGGACAGAGTTGATAAAATCAACCCGTTTATCCCCTTCTGGTAGCTCTCCAAAGATATGCATCCCATCCTGAATCTGTGTATTTCTGATCCGGCTTAAGGCGTCATGCGCAGCTTTGGCTATTGTTTCGAAAGGAAGGTCATCGGTGAGTTTAATTTCCTTATCCAGATTGACTTTCTTCATCAGGTCCAAAATCAAATGTTCCAGGGCATGAGCCCGGCCCTTATCGGTAATTCTGGCCTGCTCGTATTCTCCCAGATAGCGCCCGAGTTCCTCAAGCTCCTCATAGAGTCCGCCCTGGGTCATCACGGTCTGCATATGGTCTACCAGGGTGGCATAACTACGCCTCTTGGCGATAATCCCTTCAGGGGAATTATCTGCGTTGTAGATATAGAGATGCGGGAGTTCATGAATCGATATATCCGGCAGACAGGCATCAGAAAGACCCACTCCCTTTCCGGGGAGAAACTCGACGTTCCCATGAGTGCCCACATGTACAATGACATCCGCGCCAAAGACCTGTTCCAGATAGCGGTACGTGGCCAGATATTGGTGTGGCGGCGGAACGTCCGGGTCATGGAGTATCTTGCATACCTGCCCGTCGCATTTAGACCCGGCGCACCCCCTCTTGGGTTGCACACAGACCACGGCATTCCCATAATCCACGCCGGTTACCACTATCTTATTTTCATATACCATTGCCGCCGGGATTCCATGCATCTCTTGACCAGGAGGCTCTCCCCAGGCCTCCACTATCCGTTTCTTTGCCCTTTCCGGGAAAGTCGCCCACCACTTTAGATATTCATCCAGCGAAACCATAGCCAGGGCTCCGCCCCTTTTTACTATCTCATCTATTGTCGTCCAGCGAAACTCTGAGATGGCCTTCCTGTCCATGATGGTCTCGATGAGTTCCTTACCGCTCGTAGGCACATCTAATTGATACCCCTTCTCCTGCATGGCCTTCATGATCCGGGCCACGCTTTCCAGTGTATCCAGATGGGCGCCGCAGCCCACCGTGGCCTCTACTGACGCGCATGGGTTATTATGGAGTATGAAGGCTACTTTTCTCTGGGAGATCGGCTTCTGTCTTAATTCGATCCACTTCTTCACCCGTGTAGCCAGGCGGACGCACCTCTCCCGGATAGCAGCCCGCTGTTCCACAGTCACTCCGGTTTCTTCATCGCCGGATCTCCTCGCCGCCCCAATGATGACAGGCTCTATAACTCCCTCGAACTCCGGTAGCGCCACTGACCAGCCGATATCCGTGCTCAATCCCTGCGCATCTTTTTCCCATTCCTCTATATCCTTAGAATAGGCCGTGATCGGCTGAAATACGGGCACATCCAGCGCCTTGAGTATCCCCACGCCAGAAGACGTATCCCCGGCATTAGATAGATCATCTCCCCGCACCTTACCCAGAAAGAAGGTCTGTAATTTGACCAGGGCCTGCACCCTTAAGGTCCCCTCTCCGGTCAGGAAAACCTCTCTGACCACCTCTCCACTTCCCTTAGCGCCCAAGTTCTCATCCTTAACACTGTATGAAAATACGGGAATCACGTTTAAATCCTGTTTTTCCAACGCCTCGATCAGGGTATTCTCGACTTCCAGGTTATCGTTTACCCAGTAAAAACGGGAAAAAAGTATGCCTACGCTCGGTCTATCCTTTGGTTTGTACCAGGCGAGATAATCCTCAACGGTCCTGAAATATCTTCCGGCCCGGGGATGATAAAGCCCTTCCCAGGGGACCTCTTGAGGTGGTTCATACCGTACATCCATTCCTCCCGCTTCTTTGGCAAGATAACAAAGCATATTTACAAAATTCTCTTCCCCTCCGATGGTGACGTAACTGTAGCAGGCGCTCACTACCTCGGATCTGACCGTAGAGAGGTACCAGAATGACGGATCATAGCTAATGCAGACAATGGGGACTTTTTGACCTATCTCTTTTAATTGCTCTTCAACCGTATCCCAGAAGCCTTCCGAAGATCGATAGAGCAAGATGACATCGGCTTCCCGAAGCTCTCGCAGGGCCTCTTCCAGCCTGGAAGGGTCGTTTTCCAGGACCTTGGAGGAAAATGCCTTGAGGTCGAGAAAATTTAATTTCTTGGCCGAACGCACCAGCATCGGGATATGGCTGTTCCACATTATGGATCGAATCTTCATGGCAGGCCTCGAAGGAGATTGGTAACACAAAAATGAATATGGTGTTACTTAACAAGCCCGCGGGTAATTGTCAATGACTATCCATGCTAATACTTGGAGAAAGATTTGACGCAATGGAGTCTTGATAAATTGTATATTTCTGAGATATACAGAAGGTATCTATTTATAGTTTTTACGATCAGGAGTAATCGTATCCGAGTCATCTCGGCCAGGGATATGAATAAGAAAGAGAGAAGGGAGTACGAATCATTATGAAAAAGAAGATCCCGAAATTTGCATCGGAAGATGAAGAGCGTAAATTTTGGGCTACTGCTGATTCAACTGAATACGTCGATTGGAAAAAGGCCGAGAGGGTAGTTTTACCCAATCTCAAACCTTCACTTAAAACGATCTCGCTGCGTCTTCCGGAATTCATGATAGAAGAACTTAAACTTTTGGCAAACAAACGTGACATTCCTTATCAGTCCTTGCTTAAAATGTTTCTAAGCGAACGTATAGAGCAAGAATTGAAATCGGAAACATGAGGGAAAAGACCGAAGAGAAGCAGAGTTTACAGCCAACAAGAAGTTGCCGATTATTAAGTGAAGAGCGAAGACCTGCCCCCGCCAGCCCTCTCCACGGTATAATTGCCGCCACAGGTCGCCCCGTGGCGCAGGGCGATACACAAAACGCTGCGCACGTTCTGCACGAACGTCTCCATCTATCCCTTACATCCATCCCTTAAGGTCCATAACCATGATTTCTTTCTTTTTCATGTACGTTTCTCCTTCCCGCCCTACACTAAACTATTAGGGGGAAAGTGTCTCACTTACATTGGCACAAAGGGCTTTTCCATCAGCGCAATGTGAGTCCGTAGGACCAAGTCGCCATATTTTGATTTATCCCACAATAAAATAATGCCGTACAGTAATACAGCTTTTAGCAGTCCACTTCTAATTAGCCACCCCAAAATGACGGAGGTCATGATCCATGTCAACTGCTTACATTATGGAAGCAGATGGTTCTACAAACCCTATGGAACGAGTTCGGTGTAAAAATGAAGAGCGAGAACTTCAACATATCTTAGAAAAGAATCCGGACTTATTACCGGGTGATCAAATCAACCCTGAAGACCCGCGAAGATGGCTGCAAATAGCACGTGAAATGCCTGTACCAAGCCCCAGTACCGGCACAGACCAATGGAGTATCGATTTCTTCTTTGTTGACCAGAGCGCTATGCCAACGTTCATTGAGTGCAAACGTTTTGAAGATACTCGCTCCCGACGAGAAGTTGTTGGTCAAATGCTTGAATACGCAGCAAATGGTCACTATTATTGGAACAAAGAAATGATTCGCGACTTTGCTGAAAAATCAGCCAAAAAGAATGGCTTTTCTCTTGAGGAATCCTTAAGCGAACTCCGGCCTGATCAAGAAATTGATGTGGATACTTTCTTAGAACAAGTTGAAAATAATTTGAGAGAAGGCCAGATCAGATTAGTCTTTTTCCTTGAAGAAGCGCCTATGGAGTTGAAAAGTATTGTAGATTTCTTGAACAGACAAATGGAGAGGTCTGAGGTCTTGCTTGTGGAGGCCCGACAATATAGGCGTGACAACATGACAGTCGTAGTGCCAATGCTGTTCGGCTATACGGAGGAAGCCAGACAAGTCAAGAGGATAGTGACTGTTGTAGACGGACTTAGGAAACAATGGACTCATGATAGTTTTTTTGCTGCTGCACGTGTCAAGCTGCCTGAACAAAGTGTCAATACGATAGAAAAAGTATTCGAGGCATGTAAATCACTTTCGTGTAATATTGCCTGGGGCACGGGAAAGATAGACGGATCATTCTCTGTAAAATGGCCTCAAGGTGGTAATAAAACTGTGTTTACAATCCTCTCAAATGGCCGTTTGTGGATTTCTTTTGGCGCACTTGGTGGAAATGAGCTTGCCGAGTCGTTCAGAGACCGTCTTAAGGATCTAACCGCAAACAGATTAGGGCTAACTATTCCTGATGATTACCAACATAGGTATCCTAGCTATCAAATTAGTGAATGGGAACCCAAAGCAGATTCACTGATCCAGATTTTGAGAGAACTTCTTGATGAATTTCAGCAAGCCTAATCAGTCATTCAATTCGTCGGGGCATTGGCGTTGTCGAAAAATGACACTTACTACCATGTTCCTTTTTAACGCGCTTTCGATATAAAAAATAAGCAGAAGGCTGTTAGTACCACTGCACATAATTTATCCTTAAATCTCCCCTCACCCCTCTTTTCCAAAGCGGGGATATAATCTCCCCCTTTGAAGGGGGGGGAAAGCTCTCATTGGCAAGGACTCCAATCTCCCTTACCCTATCATAATGCCCGGGAAATGCAAGAATGACGCGTAATCTTAGGGAAAAATTTGGGTACCCCTCTCTTGTACTCCATATATTCATCGCCGAAGCGCCTCTGTAATTCTTTTTCTTCAAACGGGATGATGATCACGTGAACCGTAAAGAAATCCAGGATGGCTATCAAACCCACGGTCAAGATGCCTGTAGTCAGGAAGGCCCCCAGAAAAATCATGCTGTGTGCCAGATATGTAGGATGCCGCACTATCGCAAAAGGCCCCTTTTTCACCAGGTGCATTTTCACTTTATCTGAAAACTCCGGGATTCCAATGAGTCCGAACCTCAGGTATATGCCGGTCAGGATATGGAGGGCCAGTCCGGAGATAAAGAAGGCCCAGCCCGGATAGGTTAAGAACGCTGGAGGCGTAATTTGGTAAAAAAGAAGGCGTTCCTTTATGGAATAAAGGCTGTAGGCCAGGGGCAGCCAGAAGATGATCGGAAAGATTAGGGTCGCCAGGCCCAGCCTTTTAAAAAGACCGGTCATGAGATGGACCGGAATCCAGAAGAGCGGGATCACCGGCCAAAAAATGATAACCGATAAGGCTATAAGGTTTTTTAAATCCATAAATCATTATACCAATTCTTCACCTGAAAATACCTTTTATCTGTCATTCCGTGCTTGACACGGAATCCAGGGTTTCCCGTGAAAACGGGAACCTAATTCATTTATATAGTTCCCTGCTCCCCGTTTTCACAGGGACAAGTTTCGCAGAGCCTGCCCCGTACTTGATACGGGGGGACGGTGCCTATAGGGGTAGGAAGGATCGATTGGTTTCGATCCCCCCTCCCTCCGAACCGGACTGGCGGTTCTCCCGCATCCGGCTCTCCGGTTGGTGGTTTTACCTCGATAAGGACTGGCGTAAAAACTTATGTGCTCCATCAAGGA
>QYQD01000187.1 GCA_007280345.1 Deltaproteobacteria bacterium
AAGTCAAGACAAAAATGCAATAAAATAATATTATTTCAAATACTTAAGCTAAAAACGACTTTTTACGAAACCATCAAATTTGCCATCTTAAAAAATGTCAGTACCGGGTGATACAAATAACCTGCTGCGCAATATCCCTTCAGTGGATGAAATATTATCTCTTTCAGAGACACAATCATTGCTTGAAAAATATCCTCGCCGCTTGGTGGTATCCACTATCCGCCAAGTATTGGAAGGAATCCGCGGCCAACTCCTGGCCACAAATAGGCAATCAGTCCAGGTGGATACCTCTCTGGACAATATCACGGAATCGTTGAGAGAATTTTTAGGTCAAGCTGTTCGGCCCAGTCTCCGCCCTCTTATAAATGCCACGGGAGTGGTTATCCATACCAATCTCGGCCGGTCATTATTAGCGGACGCAGCGGTTGACCAGATGAACGCCATCGCTGCCGGTTATTCAAATCTGGAATTTGACCTGTCTGCCGGACAGCGCGGCAGCCGGTATGTACATGTGGAAGAGATACTCCGCCGGTTAACCGGCGCTGAGGCCGCTCTTGTCGTTAATAACAACGCGGCGGCCGTGCTCCTGGTACTCGATACCTTAGCCAGGGACAAAGAGGTTATTGTCTCCCGCGGGCAGTTGGTAGAGATAGGGGGCTCCTTCCGTATCCCGGATATAATGGCCCGAAGCGGGGCGCAACTGGTCGAAGTGGGCACGACCAACCGAACCCATCCGGCAGACTATGAACGGGCTATAAGCGAGAATACGGCCTTCCTGATGAAAGTCCACACCAGCAACTTCCATATAATAGGTTTCACTTCTGAAGTTCCATTAGCGGATTTAGTGGCGCTGGGTAAAAAACATGGTCTTCCGGTTGTGGAGGACCTGGGGAGTGGATGTTTTGTTGATTTTTCCCGTTACGGGTTGCTTAAAGAGCCCACCGTCCAGGAAGCGCTCCAGGCCGGAGCAGCCCTAGTGACCTTTAGCGGGGACAAATTACTGGGAGGGCCTCAGGCCGGTATCATCCTGGGCCAGGATAAATTTATCAGACAAATCCGAAGTAATCCCCTGAATAGGGCACTAAGAATCGATAAGTTAACGCTGGCTGGCCTGGAAGCTACTTTAAGGCTGTACCTTGACGAAGAAGAGGCTATTAAGCAGATACCGACACTGCGGCTGCTGACCACGCCCGTCTCTGAAATCCATAAAAAGGCCCTACAGCTTTACCGCCGCCTGACAAAGATAGCCGTGGATCATCTTTCGTTGCAGGTTATAGATGTTGACTCACAGGTAGGCGGCGGGGCTCTGCCGCTTCAGAAATTGCCCAGCCGGGCCGTAGCCGTTAGGCCAAGGGGATTCTCCGTAACAGAACTGGAAGCCAGGATGCGAAGCCTTTCCCGCCCGGTCATCGGCCGCATTGAAAACGATCAATTTATCATGGATATGCGCACAGTGAGCACGAAAGAGATTCCCCATATTGTCGAAGCCATCAAAACAGTCATTTCGGAGTAAGCCAACATGAGAAAAAGGCTCTCCATAACTTTATTGGAACCACAGGATATATTCCTTTTTCAGGAGTATATAAAGAAAGACTTAAGACTTCTCTTTCAGACCCAAGATATACTCCTTTGGACTGCGAACTGTACGCCGAATCTTCCTAGCCCCCTGATTACCGAAAGCAAAATGGAAGCAATTCCCCGGAATCTCCCCACACACCCCTTTGAAAAAAACAACTCAGTATTCTTGCCTTTTATATGGCAAAACGAGCCTCTCGGCATAGCTATACTTAAAAATATGGCCGGGACATTTAAAGAAAATATACTATCCGGCCAATGGCCAAAGATTAGCCAATTAATCCTGGAAAAAGTCCGGGTGTATAAGGCCTATTTTACAGATACGGAAAGCGGCGCACTAGCCCCGGAACTTTTTAAAGATACGCTTATCCAGCTTATAACTACAGACCAGAAGGGCAGGGATAATAAACCTGTCTCCCAACCGGAAAGCTTTCCGGACCTGCCCGGTCCGCATACCCGTTTTTCCATAATCTTTATAGAGGCGTTCTTTACGCAGTCATTAAAGCGCCGCCCTAACCCGAGCCTTAAGCCGGGCACTCAAAGTGAATTTTGGGCGGATATTATCCCGGCTATAAAAAATAAGCTGAACGACATCGCTCTTTCATGCCTGTTTCGCAGAGATAAATCGACCTTAGCCCTGATCGTGCCTTTTTGTGATGAGGAGAAGGGCCGCAATATAAGTTTAGCCATATTTGAACTCTTTAATAAAAGACGCTTTACACCGCCTCACTTGGTACGGTTCAAGGATGGGATTAAGGCGGCCATAGGGCTTTTATCCTATCCGATAAATAGCAATGAAACACACATGTCGTGTGGCGACACAAAGGACAATGAAAATAAACCCCCCTCACCCCCCTTTACTAAAGGAGGGAATTCGTCAAGTCCCCCTTTGAAAAAGGGGGATACGGGGGAATTTTCAGCTGAAAAGTGCCAGAATCTGCCGCCGGAAAATTTATATAATCTTATTATCGAGAAAGGGGAAGAGACCCTGGCCGTGGCCCGAAGCAGGTCTGCCTATCCCCTCTGCCTATCTAGAGAGCTTGAGGAAACAGCCAGTTTAAAAATGATAAAAAATATTCACCAGGTGATAGACAGGCTAAAAACGAAATGGAAAAGAGCAGGAAAATTTTCCCTGATATTGGCAAGATGTGATGCCCAAAATGGAAAAGAGGACTATGGTCCCTTCCTGGAAAAGATAAATTCCTGGTTATCGCCGGGGCAATCGATCCTTCCGTGTACCGAGGACTCCTTCTTCGTTTACCTGCCGGATATTAGCCCGGAAGAGGCGCTTCTTACAGGACAGAATTTGAAATCTCAGATCAAGGAAGCGTGCGGCGGGACCGTAGCTATGGGCTTGGCCAGCTATCCGGTGCTTGACTACGAAAAAGAGGAGGTCACTTTTAACGCCTACAAGGCGCTTGTACATACTGATTTTTTTGGCCCGGACACCATTACCGCTTTTGATGCCGTAAGTCTCAATATAAGCGGGGATACGCTCTTCAATGCAGGCCATATCCACGGCGCCATAATGGAATATGAAAAAGGACTATCCCTCGATCCGCAAGACGTTAATCTCTTAAATAGCCTGGGCGTTTGCTACGCCCGGCTTAGATGGTATAAAAGGGCCATTTCCTGTTTTGAGAAGACCCTGTCCCTGGAAAAAGATAATTTTATGGCCCAATACAATCTGGGGTTGGCCTATCTCAAAACCGGCATCCCGGATAAGGCCTTTTTGGCCCTGCAACAGGCGGCTTCATTGAACGGGAATCATTTTGACATCCTCTTTCAGATGGGGAAGTTATTACAAGAACAAAAAAGAGGGACGGAGGCTGTTGGTTATTTTCAAAAAGCAGCGCAGTGCCCGGATGCTAAGGGGTATATATACCGCTATCTGGGCGAGGCTTATCTCGGCTTGAATCTAAAAAAAGATGCCATGGCTGCATTTAAAAAGGCGGTAAAGAGTAACCCTGCTGATGCCTTTTCCTTCAACTGGTTGGGTATGCTTTATGCTGAACTAAAAAACGACCTGGAAATTGCCCATACATTATGTCGAAATGCACTCGAACTCGATCACCAAAACAGCCTCTATTGGAAGACAATAGGGCGGATTTATTATCTCAAAAATGATTATCCTCAAGCCATCCACCATCTTAAAGAAGCCCAGCGCCGGATGAAAAAAGACCACGAAATCTACTATCATTTGGGCCTGGTTTATGAAAAAATGGGTGACATAGCTAAGGCCAGGAGAAAATGGCAAAAGGCGCTTAAGGTTAATCCCCTTTTTAAAGAAGCCTGGATTGCGCTTCAGCCCATAGGTACGATTGAGGAATAAGTAAGAACCCTATCCTTTTTAAGATCATGGTCATCACATCTTAAACAACAATGCGCAGATTCAAGATTCTTTACCTCAATCTTTACATTTACAAAAAAATATTTTTTTCCGATAATATAAAATTATAGTGCATTTCATGAAAACAAAAGCTCACTAAGGAGGGAAGCATTTTATGAAAAGCAAAGAAAAGGACTATTACCGGTCCCTATACGAGGTGGCCATGGTAATAAATTCCAGCCTGGATCCGGCCACGGTCCTGGCAAAAATAGCGGAACAAGTTACTTTGGCCATAGAGGCCAAGGCTTGTTCTATAAGACTACTTGATAAGCAGGGTAAGCGGCTGCTTTTAGGAGCCTCTTATGGATTGAGTAAAGGATATCTACGGAAGGGGGCAGTAGAAATAGAAAAAAGTGGCATTGACCAGGAAGCCCTTGCCGGTAAGAGAGTTACTATCCGTGATGCGTGCACCGATCCGCGATTCCAATATCCGGAAAAGGCAAAGGAAGAAGGTATTGCCTCGGTAATGGTATTACCCCTTATGGTTGAAAATCGGGCCATAGGCGTACTACGTGTCTATTCCGCTACGTGCAGGGATTTTGCCCCTGAAGAAACAGAGTTTTTGACGGCCATCGCCAACCTCAGCGCCATCGCCATTGAGAATGCCCGCTTACATCAAGCCCTTAAAGCAGATTACGAACTTCTGGCTGCTTATGAATACAGACTTTTTGACGATTAAAGAGGAGAGAAAAGCTATGAGAAAGGCAAGGATAGGTATAAACGGGTTTGGCCGCATTGGCCGCCAGGCGTTAAAGGCTATGCTGGAAAGACACCCGGAAAATTTGCAGGTAGTGGCTATTAACGATCTGTTTGATGCGCCTACCAACGTCCACCTGCTCAAATATGATACCAATTACGGAATATTTAATGTGCCGGCAGAAATCCGCGACGGCGAAATGGTCGTTGGTGATTGGAGAATTCGCAATTTTTCAGAACGAGATCCAGCCCAGATACCATGGCATGAGGTCGAGGTTGACATAGTTATAGAATGCACCGGCCTCTTTCGCACCGGGCCCAAGGCCAATCTGCACAGGGAGGCAGGGGCCAAAAAAGTAATCATAAGCGCTCCGGCCAAGGAAGAAGATATCACTATTGTTATGGGGGTTAACGAGAAGGCTTACGACCCGGTCCGCCACCATATTATCTCCAATGCTTCCTGTACCACTAATTGTCTCGCTCCACCGGCAAAGGTCATTAACGATCAATTTGGCATTGTGAAAGGTGTTATGACCACTGTACACTCCTATACCAATGATCAACGCATCCTCGATCTGCCGCATAAAGACCTGCGAAGGGCGCGCGCTGCGGCCTGCAATATAATCCCCACCTCAACCGGAGCAGCAAAAGCCGTAGCGCTTGTAATACCGGAACTCAAAGGCAAATTCGACGGATATTCATTAAGAGTCCCTACGCCTACCGTATCCGTAGTAGATTTCGTAGCCCTACTGGAAAAAGACATCACTACAGATGACCTGAGGAAGGCCTTAAAAGACGCCGCCAATGGCCCGTTGAAGGGCATCATGTCTTATTCGGAGGATTTCCTGGTTTCCTCTGATTTCAAAGGTGATCCCCATTCCTGCATAATCGATGCTGAATTCACCCAGGTACTGGGAGGCAACCTGGCCAAAGTCGTCTGCTGGTACGACAACGAATGGGGTTATTCCTGTCGTCTTGCCGACCTGGCTAACCTTATAGCCGAAAAGGGAATTTAAGCCATGCGCTAAAGAAAACCAGCGGGATGCCGATAAGAAGATAGAATCCTTAATCACCAGTCTAATCCATAATAAGGACAATAGTGAAAACGGCATCCCGCTGGTTGATAATACCTGCGCTATGGACTTATTTCACATGGGTAAGTCCCAGTGCAATGGCTTTAGATACCAATTGTGACAAATGTCATGCCTCCTACAAGGCCGTAGTTACAAAAGACACACAAGATCAAAGTGCAGGGCATTGTACCCTTTGCCACACTGCCATACAGGCGGGCAATACCGGCAAGGCCGGATCAACCCCTTATGTTTATCATAATACCGGGACAGACTTAGCCGGCGGCAATTTTTATTATGTCGGCCTTCACGGCAACCGTCATGGCCATAACGTGGATGGGTTTACGGATATAGGGCCGGATACTATTAATGCGCCGGGACTAAACGACCCCTCCTTAAATTTCACCAGCGTCCGGCTTACATGTGCCGGTAAATATGGCTGCCATGGCGACCGTACCAATATCTCACCACGCGAAGCCATGAAGGGAGCCCATCATGCCTACAACCCTGCCAAACCGTCCGATGGAAAGACGGTAGCGACAAGTTACCGGTTTCTGTTTGGAGTTACCGGAAGGGAAATGAACGAAGACGGCTACAAATGGGAATATAAGACTGCCGCTGATAAACATAACGAATACCAGGGGTCTGATAACTGGCGTGATTCAAAGAGCATAAGCTATTTATGCGGTCAATGCCATGGCAGCGATGCCCTGGGCGACACTACAGGTAGCTTTCATGGTGCGTCCGGCACCGGGGGCAAGCGTCCCTCCTGGTTAAGACACCCGACAGATATTCCCATCCCGGACGGGGAATTCTCCGGTTATACGGAATATAACCCGGTTGTGCCCGTTGCCAGACTGGATCGCGATCGTGCAAAAAATCCGTCAGAAGTGAATGTCTCGTCAGGCAATGAGGTGGTAATGTGTCTCTCCTGTCACCGTGCCCACGGTTCGCCCTATCCGAGTATCCTCCGCTTCGCTTACGACGAAAACATGTCCTCTTCAGGCTCTTGTCGTACCTGTCACCGCAATCACTGAGAACTGCTTGCCACGAATTGACACGAATAAACTCGAATAGATAGAAACCCTTTTATAGCATCTTCATCGCGGCGGTTTTATTTGTATAATTTGTGTACATTCGTGTGTATTCGTGGCTAACACATCTAAATCGGCATTTGATTCTTCAGCACGATGGCATATACCTTGTGTTGGAAAGGATGTACTTGGGGAAACTTTTCAAACAGCCAACCTTCAAAGATGTTCTTACCACCCTCATAAACGACCACCTGAGCAGCCGGATTCTTAGGTTCATTAGAAAGAGAGGTTATTCCCTGAGGAGACATAGAAAAATCGGGCAGGAAATTTAGTACCTTAATCCTTATCTTACTGCTAGGAACGGCTAAATCTTTGTTAATGTCAACTACGTAATCCTTTTCCGTACTTGTCTTTTTATTAACCACAGCTATTACTACCGCTTTCCATTTGCCCTGGACCTCCCGGGGGACAACCACCGGTGCGTGGCCTTTCGTAACCGGTTTTGACTCCGGTTTTTGTTCCCTCTTCTGGATAGCTTCAAGCATCTCTTTCGGGAACTGTTTCCCCGTGGCCGGGGGCATCTGCTCTTGCCCGGCTGGAACAGGTTCGTGCATAGACGGTTCAGAAGGCATTGCGGGCTTCTCTTGCGCCGTTTTTATGTCTTCCTTTTTCTGACATCCGCTAGCCAATAAAATCCCTCCTGCAATAAGTGGAACTGCAAGAATCCTGATTTTTTTGAACGTATCCATTTTACCCTCCGTATCAGTATAAAACCCCTCAGATGGCTAAACTAAAAACCACGGTGAGGGGTTCTAAGTTTATTAGTTTATGACCCAGAAAATCGTTATATTTAACCTGACTATTGCTCCGCCCGCCCGGCCGGGACAAAAGCCTGCAGGCGATTATTATCGGCGTCAACTATAAACAGCCGGTAATCAGAAGCTACTTCTATCCGATAGGGAAATATGAACTTCCCCTCCTTCCACCCCTTTTCGCCTATCTCCCCCTGCCAATTTCCGTTTCGGTCCAGGAGAACGACTTGATGCCGATGAGAATCCAGGACGTAAATGCGCCCCTGTCCATCCACAGCTATGTCCACTGGAAATTCAGTTTCTCCACGAAGCTCCCCACGCTTACTAAACTGGTTGATAACCTTCCCTTCTTTATCAAAGACATAGACTATACCGCGCTGGGCCTCAAGCGCAATTATGTTCCCGTCCTTAGCAACCGCTACCGCTGAGAATCCCGTGAACCTCGGTTCAGGAGAATTTATGTGGAGTTTATACGTTAGATTGCCATCAAAAATGTAAATTCTCTGGTTCCCTTGATCCACGACATAAAGATTGTCCTTATCATCTAAGGCCAGGCGAGTAGGCCAGAAGAACGAAGCATCAGGAAATCCATCCGCAAGAACGCCTCGTCTCTCGCCGGTCTCAGGATTATAACTGATAATACCCTGAGCGCCCCGCTCGATGACTATAATCGTCCCCCGGCTGGTCTCTACAGCGCTAATGGGTAACGCCATTTTATCGGATTTAAATTCAGACAGGAACCGAAATTTACCCTCACTATCGCCAAAGAAAAGCAGGCGGTTATTGCCGGTATCGGTCACAAGCAGTCTATTTTTGGCGGGTGACCAAAAAAGGCCCTGGATCTGCTTCAATTTGCCCATGCCTTCCATCTGTGTAAAACCAACCTGGAGGGCAAAGGGGGTCTTTTGCTGGGCAAAACAAAGATCAAGTGCGAAAAAAACCGGCATAATACTACACAACACAAGGACAATTAATAAAAGCCTGATCCTGCCAGACATCAAAGCCATACTACAAGCTCCTTAATCCCTTTTATGGCACTCTATGCACAGTTCCTTTTTGCGGTCGAAATAGAGCATAAATTTGTTTTCAGCAGTATGCATCCCGTGACAGGTCGTGCAATAAGTTGGCTGGTTAGTCCGCGGATCTATAGATTTTTCCCTGAGAGGATGCGATACGCTGTGTTCTCTTTTATGGCAACTCACACAGATATCAACCCCATCGCCTTTGAAGTAAAGGGGCATATTTGCGGCGTGCGGATCATGACAATGGGAACATTTTCCCTCCTTGATAGCCGTACAGCGAATGCCTTTTTGTTTCTCAATGGAGGCCTTCTCACGCCGATCCGTGTCGGCATGGCAGGAGATGCAGAGCCATTTCTCTTTCTTCCAGATAAGGCCTTTATCCTGCGAGGCATGAGGATTATGACAGGTAGTGCAGGTCTTACTTCCTCCGGCGTGAACGTATATCTTAGATAGCATATCCTTCTTATTACCATGGCAATCAAAGCATAATGTCCGGCCGGTCAATTTTGTCGTAAGGGGCTTATTTGCGACAATCGTATCGTGGCATGCCTCACATTTTTGATCGACGAAAGACTGATGGGCTATAGGGTTGAAAACCCCTTTCTTGTTTGAGGCATGGGGATTATGACAGTTAGTGCAGTTGGCATTCTGGAGGGCAAAGGCCAGAGAAACCCCTTTACTCTTGCATTTAATACCATGACAATCCTGGCAAAGACGATTTATTTTTTTCCTTACCAACCCTTCCTCCCTGGAGACATGGGGTTGGTGACAAGAAAGGCACTTTTTCTCCCGGAAGGGTGGTATAGGATAAGAAAAGGTAAGTTGCTTTTTTACGCCCTCATGGCAGTCCAGGCATAAGCTATTTGCTTCTTTGGCCAGTAGGTTACTGTGTGCGGAGGCATGGGGATTGTGACAACGCGTACATTTATCATGCAAAAGAACGGAATGAACGTGCCCACGCCCCAGTTCCTGGGCCAATCCCTTGTGGCAACTATAACAGACCTTGTTTATCTCATCTTTCAAAAACTTATCCTGGTTCGCAGCATGAGGATTGTGACAGGCCATGCACTGGCCCTTGCCCACAGGATCATGTATGGTTTTCTGCGCAAATTGCTTTTTTAACTGGCTATGGCAGCTATAACAGGTATCAGCCGAAGGCTTTACCGCCAGTGCTTCACCTGTAAGTGTCCAGACAAAAAAGGCCAACAAAGGCAATATCGCAAACTTAACCCTCATATTGTTAACATCTCTCCATTTCATAAGCTTTCCGGGTATCACCAATTTTTCACCATTTGAACTTTGACGGCTTCGTAAAAAAGCCTTTTCACCGCTGAGCACGCAGATCCCGTAGAGTTGGTAAAATCAGTTGAGTAGTTAAGTGGTTGAGTGGTTGAGTAGTTACTCAACCACTCAACTGTTTTTACGACTCATCTACTCAACCAATTGACCGCATAATATGTCATCTTTGCGGCCTCTGTGCCCTCTGCGGTGAATATTCACGTTATTTATGGCACAATTTGCAATCCCTTTTGGCAAAAGGACTGTGCTCATTTTTCTTCAACAAACTTCCCTTAGCAGATATATGAGGCTCATGACACTCCAGACATAAGCTGGTCTTCTGGAGCAATCCTTGATGCGCCTTGATAGTAGTAGGTTTTTCTGCAGCATGGCACTGGAGACAGAGGAGTGGATCCCGGCTAGCCAAAAGCCCTTTTTCTTCTCCGTAATGGGGTAGATGGCAGCCGCGGCAATTACCTTGCTTGACCGGCATATGCCCCCGGGCCGAACGCAGCGCCTCTTTTAGCTGGCCATGGCAGGACAGACACAGCTCGCCGGTTTGATTGAGGAGCAAACTGGCAAGCTTTGTACCGTGCGGGCTATGACAGCTAATACAGTTTCCTTCCTTCACCGGTTGATGTATGGCGGCGGCATCTTTTCCTTTGGCCACGAAGTTCTTATGACACTTCAGACAGAGTTCAGAAGGTGGGAGCATCTGCTGCATCGGATAATTACTGGCATGGGGGTCGTGACAACCCTGGCATTCCCTTCTCATAAACGGCGGGTGACCCTTGCCTTCTGCGCCTATATTCTTCATTTCTACATGACAGGAGAAACAAATATCTGTCTTGGAATACTTGAGAAGAGACTTATAATTCGCTCCGTGCGGCTTGTGACATCCTGTACAATTCTTTTTACTTACGGGCGTATGAACATAAGCCTTATAAAATTTATCCCCGGCCTCCTTATGACAACTGTAGCACAGGGCTTCCGGGGATACGCCCAGCATTCCCTTATAATTGCTGCCATGGGCGTTGTGGCAGGTCGTACACTGATCTGCTGCGAGGGGTTTATGTACATAAGCTGCGTTTAGCTCTTCCTCTGCCTTCTTATGACACCCGAGACAGAGCTTCTTTTTTTCCAATTTGAGCAATTGCTTATTAGCCGCTGCATGCGCATCATGACAGGCCGTACAACCCTGCTTTTTGAGTGGCGCATGCGGCACACCTGCCTTCAAATAAGCTGCCTTCTCTTTATGACAGGTAAAACAAAGAGAGTTGACATCCTTAACCAACTGGGGGACAAAATCCGTGGCATGGGGACTATGGCAGACCAGGCACTTACCCTCTTGTATGGGCTTATGCCGGCAGACCTGTTCAAATCGCCTGGCTACCTGCTCGTGGCAGGAATAGCAAAGGGCGCCATCCTGAGCCACCGCCTTTAGCGGCTCTTTATCTGCAGATGGACGGTGGCAGGAACTACACCTTTTTTCCGCCAAAGGCTTATGTATAGAAGGCCTTAGTAACTTAGGATGGGCTGTGGCATGCGGATCATGGCATCCCGTACAATGCGCCTTTTCCACCGGATAGTTCTGATGCGCTGCCCGGAAAGAGGCGCTCCCTGAGTTATGACAACCAAGGCAAAGCTCTGTCTCTGGTTTGACCAGATGATCGGCCTGGGGTGAGGCATGAGGTCTGTGGCAGGTTAAGCATCCTTTTTCTACCGGGGCATGGACCTTAGCGCCTTTAAATAGTGCCTCCTGGTGGCAATCAAAGCAAAGGCTATTACCCTGTTTCCTCAAGAAGAGTTTATTGTCGCCGGCATGTGGGGCATGGCAGGGTATGCATTTGCCTTCTTTTATCGGGGTATGAACCGCAACTTTTTCATTTATGCCCAGTTTTTCTGCTGGATGACAGGTATAACACAACGCGGCCCCCGGTTTTTTGAATGTCCTTATAGCTATCTTACCATGGCGATCATGGCATACTTCACAGTCTTTTTTGAACGCCGGACCATGGACATAAGGTTTTTTGAGATCATCAAATTTCTTGCCATGGCAGTCCAGGCATGCTTTCGGAGCAAAACCTCGCTGAGGTCTGGTCGGACTTTCAGCACAACCTAAAACGATAAGGGCAATAAATAGTGCAAGGCCAACTACTTTAAATTTCGAATTTCGAATTTCGAATTTCGAGTTTTTCATGCGCTGCACCATATCATCAGCCTTCATTGCTTGTCAAGAGTAGAAGATTTTGCAGTCGGCAAGAATCGTTCTGTCAATTCCTGGATAAAGGGATCATTTATCTTGACTTCAGCATCCTGTCTTAACTCTCTGGCGTAATCCGTCCATAAATGCTCATAGTTTTCCTTGATATAATCCTTTCGCACGACATCCTTTATTTGTTCAAAGTCCTCGTAGTCAACGTCGGACTTGGCCTCTAACTTTACGATATAATACGCATCGCCTTCTGAAAGCACATCGCTGTTCTCTCCAACCTTCAAGGCATAAACAGCCTTAGAGAAGAAAGACAATTTATCTTCTGAAATCCAGCCCCTGTCTCCTCCCTTCTGAGCTAGGCTGTCTTCGGACTTATTTTTTGCCAGCCAGGCAAAATCAGCTCCCCCGCGCAGTTGTTCCAGGATGGTCCGGGCCTGCGCTTCATCAGTTACAGTAATCTGTCGTATCCGGTACTGAACCGGCTTGAGATACTTGTCACGGTGTTTATCGTAATAATCTTTGAGGAGTTCGTCTGAAACCTTTATCTGTGAGTATATAACCTCCTGGGCAAATAGCTTCTTTAGTAAATATTCTTCATAATACTTAAGCATAAGACTGAAATCTTTGTCCCGTTCATAATGCCGGTTCAAAGCGGCTATATCCACAAGTTTGCGATCAATCCAGTTATCTACAAACTTTCTCTTTAAAGCCGGCGGATTATCCGTAACCAATTTAGACTCCGGTATATCCTTGAGCTGTTGACAAAACTGGCCAACCGTCAATATTTCTTCTCCAATTTTTACAATAGGCCGTTCATCTTTGGCCCATTTTTCACCTTTTGCGTCGGCAAGAGAAAGTGGTAATTCTGTCAGCAAACCTTCGTCTATGGATATATCGGATCGGTCTCGATATCCTTTTAAAACCTCCCGACTCCGTTCCTCTTCTTTCTTCTTACGCAATGGCTTTTCCACAATCCGCCGTATATCCTCAATATCTTTCTCTGGCGCGGCCTTCTTCTCCTCAATTTTTATTATTTGATAACCGGAGGGAGCCTTAATCACGGGTGTTATTTGACCTCCCTTAAGAGGAAAAACCACCTCTTTAACCGAATCTGGTAGCTGACTTCGGCGTAAAAAACCACGGTCGCCCCCCTTATCTTTAAACATATCAATAGAATGCTCCCGGGCGAGAGCGGCCATATCAGAACCAGCTTCAATCTGGGCCCGTATATCCCCGGCTTCCTCCTCGGTCCCCACCGTTATTTGACGAATATGTGTCTCCTCCATCTGCTCATTGTAAAATCGCCGCATTTCGTCATCGCTTACCCAGGCCCTATCCTGAACTTCTTCTTTATAGAGGCGTACCACTGATTCCCTGAGTTTATACTCGTGCATCTTATTTTGTACCCAAGGATCTTTATCCAGTCCCATACGATAGGCCTCTTGGACAATCAGGCGCTCATCGATCAATTTATTAACATAATCCATCAGGTCGAGATGCTCACCCGGCCGTACGGCCTCAGTGCGATGGGTTATCTTTAACGCCTCTTTTAAATCCCCCTCAGTTACCGGCACGCCATCCACCCAGGCCACGGGCTTTTCCCCTGCGGTCATGAACCCGCTACAGGCCGCAAGCAACAAAAGCAACCCGATAATCATACAGTTTCGTAACAATATAAATAGTGACAGGCCTAAGCTCCTCAAGGTTCAAAGCAAATTTTATTATCCTCAATATATGGAAGGCGTTGTACCAGCTTTTTGATTACTTTTTCGGCAACCTTGTCGGCTGTTCTTATTCGCCCCCAATCCAGGACTAAAATATCGTCTTCACCCGTAGCCCCTAATCGATCCGCCCAGATGATAGTTTTATTGGGCACATACAAAAGACGCAAGCTGATAGCCACCTCTGGTATGACCTGTCCTCTGGTACCTACCCCTTCACTATATTTTTCCACTGTTCCGAGCATGATCCCCTGGACTCCGAGTTTCTTGCCCAGCGCCTGCAACGTATCATAGTCCAGTTCTCCCCGATACGGATAATTCTCTGAAACCAGGGTATTCCAGACCTTGCCATATTCAACGGTCGCCCAACCCGTTTTTTGCGCTATACCTGACAGGAAAAGATAGGTGATAATAATCCCGGCGTCCTTGTGCGTGCTCAGGTTTTCAAAGGGCATTACGGCTACCCGGAAATGCCATTTTTCTCGTTCCGCACTATCTGGCGGCGCGAACCGTTTGAGAGGGAAAAAAAGTTCATCAATTACTACAGGAGCAAGCTCGGCCAGCGTCGTAATCTTGCCCAGGCCCAGAGCCGTTTTAAATTCCTCCCCGCTGCGGCTGGCATGCCCACCCCAGACTACATTTCCATCCGGTACGGATACCAGGCGGGTAGAGATGGATAGTAACGGGTCATCAGAGCACAAATTTACATTTCCCAACAGAATATAAGCGACTCCAAGTTCGCGATCCATAGCGCGGATAGTTTTATCTGAAAATCGCCCGGCGCTTCTAATCTCATGCTGCAACAGGAATTTTTTTACTACTTCGTCAGGCACTATTTCAAAGCCGGCATTTTTGAACCACCGACGCGCACAGGGCAAACCCTTTTCCACGCCCTCTTTCTTATCAGAAAAGTTTTCAAAAGGCATCAGCGCTATGGCTTTTCGGGCCAGCGGCGGTGTGCTGCCCCGGTCAAACGTTGCCGGCCCAGCGCAACCAGATAAAAAAATAAGAAGAGTTAAAAGAAAAGACAGTATTTTTAACATAGGGTGGGGTCATGCCATTACTAATGGTCTGAATTAATTGGATTTTGAGATTATTTCGGATTTAGCGCCTCGAATTTGGGATTTTAATTTCATGGATAAAGGGCTCCGATTGCCTTTTTAACTACTTTTTCAGATGCCTCACTGATCGTATCGGCACGTGCCCCGAAATGGCGGGTCCCGAAACCCGCGCCACCGGTCGAAGCATTTACTGACCACACAATAGAACCAGAATCAGTCTCCGCCATAACCAAGGTGAGGGAAACTTCAGGAGCGTCAAAAGCGCCACTCTTCGGTTCCTCATACCGTTCTACCGAGCCGGCAAGCACAGCCTGTGCATTTAACGCCTTGCCAATTTCCCTGATCTGCTGGGGAGGCAGCGCCGTTGCTGATTCCACATGGGCCGTCTTAAGAGCGGCGGCAACATCGCCGGATACGACCACGTCCATCAGGCCTGAAGCCAAAAGCTGATTGATTACCAGCCTTCGGATCCTTTCAGCGGCAAACTTCTCATTGGTAAGATTATCAAAGGGCAATACGGCCACCTTCTTTATAAAACTAAAGTCAAAGTCCTGGCGTATATAAAAACTCGGCTTAGGCGCACGGGCGCAACCAAAGCATATACAGGCCAGCAAAAGACAAATTATAAACTGATAAGCCCCCCATCGTTTCATGGCAAAAACAGACTCCTTTCTATAATCTTTACCGCATCCTCGGCTGTCTCACCCAGGGTAGGCCCTTCAGCCTTGAAATGCCTGCTCCAGAAGCTGGTCCCACCAGACGTGTACTGGGTCGAAGCAATAATTGCTCCCGAAGTAGTTTCTACCACAATACAGTAAATAGTTACTTCAGGATAGGATATCGTAACACCCCGCACCACTCCAAAGGCATGAACTGAACCCACCACTACCGCAGGGACCCGCAACCGCTGTCCAATAATCTTTATATTTTCAATATGCAAGGCGCTGATGGAGGTAATACCGACACTCCGTATAGCATTTAATACCTCGCCAGGCTCGATAACATCTACACGCCTCCTGCGCAAAAGTTCTGTAATCATAAGATCTTGCACCTTTTTACCTGCATACGGATCATTGGTCAGATTCTCAAAAGGCATAACTGCTACCTTTGTAATCTGACGAATATCAACACCCGAACGCAAATAGGTCTTTCGAACGGGTGCGCAGGCAGACAAAAATGCAAAAATTAAGCATAAACAAGACAAGAGAACAACTGCCAACATTTGATTTTTATCAGTTTTACGCATCACTGTCAACAAAATATCGCCTTCCTTTCAGAACCGTCCAGTAAACGATAACCCCCAGGTGTGGGTATCCGTCTTAGACGATGATTTAACACGCCCAAAGGAGTAATTAAACTGAAAATCCATATACCTATTTATCTGCCACCTGTTCTGGAAGGTAATGGTTTGGTTTTTCGTGTCTCCCGATTCTGTCTCCTGGGCGCTCAAATTAAAATTAAGCAGGGGGACCGGAAGCCAATCTATACTGTAATTCTGGCCAAAAGTATGAGCAGTTCCCGTATCGGCAGCCTGAAACGAGGCCATAAAATTTAATAGCGCACCGGGGCGATAAGTCAACACCAGAGACTGCTGATTGGAGGCCGTACCAGGCGATGGCCAGCTAAAACCATACGTGAAGGTTCCACTTAGCCTGCGTGTCAGTGTTGTATTTATATTGCCATTAAGAGAAAGGGTATCAGTAGTGAGATTAGTTTGAAAGGATTCCGAGGTGGTATAATTCAAGTCTGTAACCATATTGACACCATCGTACAATTTAGCCAGCGTACTGAAGAGGAAAGAGTTGCTCATGGTCTGTTTTTCAGAAAAACTATACTGCTCACTGCGTGTCGCCGAAAACGTGGTGTCCAGCGTATCAAGAAGCGGAGAATTAAGAGAAAAGGCGTACGTATTGGACGCCGAATCGGTTGTCCCCTCCGTATCCCACGAATCCTGCCTTTGGAAGCGCAAAGAGGTCAAGAGCTTGCTATAAGGCTGCCAGTTAACGGAAGGTCCCCAACTACGCGTAGTAGTTCCGCTTGATATACCTTCTCCCCCCTTTTTGGTTTTGCTAAAAATGGTTGACAATAAATTACTCGCCGCCTCAGGAAGGGATGGTGGTTCTTCATCGTTGCGCGTCAGGTAAAAACTAAACGCAACCGACAAATCAGGCCTGGCCTTCAAGCTGGTGTTAAAATTTAATCCCTGGTCGAATCGATCAGTAATATCCGTTTTTTCCGTCTCGTCCCCATAGGCCTCTATCTCCGTGATATATACGTTGGTTACGCCAGGGGGAAGCTCTGTAAGATTGACCACCTTAAAGAATTTGGCCTCCTTAGCAGTAAAGCTTACTTCGTAAAACCAGACATCCTCGGTCGCCGAGGTAGTCAAGCTTGTCGAAACAGCCCCGGTGATCTCTGTCCAATTAGATGCAGTAGTGCCCCAATAAACCTTGAAGGTCGGTATGGAGCTAAAAGAAGTGGTCTTGGCTATGTTCGTATAAATATATAGCCTCTTCACCGATTTTGTACTGGTTAATTCCAGACCAATGTTGTGTTGCAGATTTGAACTAGGGTTCCAATTTGGCGATCCAGTGTACCCGACGTTGATATTTGTTTCTGTATCGCCAGGCACCTTTCTATCATTTATAAGGAGGTTTTGCGGTCCGAGCGTGAGCGTCGTTGGAGTTGGAGATGGAGCTGTATCATCACGCTTATGAAGCCCCAAAAACGGCGTCCGCTTTACTGTAACCACCGCCGCCGTGGAAAAAATATCTGTAATATTCCGGTTATAATTGGCCTGGTAACTGGCGTTAACCGGAAGCTTGCCATCAAAAAATGATTGGCCGTAATCCAGGCGGCCATTATGTGTGTGCGCCTCTCTCTCGGCACGATAGACATTGCCCGAGGGGGCGTCGTCTGTGGTCTGGGTAAGGTAATAATTGTAATAAAACCTGAAAGGGGCATAATTATAGCTGGTATTCAGAAGATAGGTATCGGTGGTGATATCGAGACGTGCGGGCGAAAGATAATCAAAATCCCGTTTACGGCCCCACTGCAAGGCCAGGGTTGGTAAATCACGCGGAGATATATCAAAACGGGCATAAGTATAATCGCCGGTCCTTCTTATCTCATCAGCCAGAGACGCTCCGCTCCATCTCTCTGTGCGTTGATAGCCGGCGCTGGCATTATAAAAAGGATTATGCAGGCTAAATTCAATCTGTGGCTCAGCGCCCTGGCTGTAAGTTTTTGTGGTTATGCTGTCCTGGGTAGTGGAAGTTTTGTTGTAATTGGCCCGGAAATTGAGAGTATAGGAAAGCACAGGCGTAATTTCATCGGCCAGACTTAAACTATAATTTTGAAAAAAGGTATGACCGTCGCTTACTTTGACGCCATCCTTTTTTTGTTTGGTTGAGTTATAACGAATATCGGCCGTGCCGCCTACGCCTACCGCCCAGGCAGATGAGCCAGAGAAAGTTATAAGCACAGCCAGGGCTATTACTATTTTCCACAATCCCGGTAGGGCAGGCGTCTTGTTCGCCTCGGCGAATCTGCCTGAGGCACGACCGGCTATCACCTTTAAAAGTTTATCCAACCCTTATCCTCAGCCTATTAAAAAGGGACCATCGTAATCTCACAAGGCCTGCTACCCACGGGAATATTCTTGATCAAGCGCCGGGTAGTCTTATCTATAACGTGAACTACGCCTTCTCCACTATCCACGACATAAAACTTTCTACTTTCAGGGTCCAAGGACATGGATCGGGGAGAACCGCCCATATCGATCAGTCCGGTTATGGGCGTCATGATAGACTTCAAAGAAGCAGCCATAGCTTCAACAGGCGTCTTAAGGAAAAGCAATTCACCGGGCCGATCTTTTAAAAGATACAGCCTCATAAAATAGGCATCAACCGCAATGTCCACACCCCCCGTGCCCACATTGGTTAGGGTAGTTACAGCGTCCGAGGTGGAGCCATCCATGATTTTTAATGCATCGATGACTGAGACCGTATCAGAGGCATTATTGGCGACATAGACCTTACCCCGCTCCACATCCACGTCCAGGGCCATCGGATTCCAGCCAACGGTTAAGGTATAAACATTTTGCACGGCAAGCGTAGAGGTATTAAAAACGACAACGGATACGGTATTGGTCTTACCATTGGCTACATATATGTGCAGGTGTTGATCCCGATAATCCCTCCAGCGATTCAACTGACCAGCCGTCAGCCCTTTCATATTATATATGGTGTCCGTGGGGGGATCAGTGATTATGGCTATAGGGCCGACTCCTACCCTGACCTGTTCAATCTCTTCGTAATTATCCGTATCAATTATGGAAACATTGTTAGAGGCATAATTAGCCACAAACAGACATTCCTTGCCTGAACGGGTCTGCGCTGCGGCGATGGCCCGGGGTTGTTTGCCAAATGATATCGGTACGGTCTGCTCGATCTGGTTTAGGGTCGGATCGATGACCGTAATGTTATTTGACCCGGAATTGGCAACATAGACCCTTAGCCTGGTCTTTTTTGTACCGGCGGCCAGGCCGCATGGCGTTTTTCCTACCGCTATGGTAGAAACGACCTCGTCCCATTCTCTGTTTATAACTGTTACATTGTCTGACCCTTCGTTTGTTACATAAGCCAGTTGACTTCTTACCCCCCGAATCTCTGTTTTTAGCGCAAATGCGGGGATAAATAGATAACTATCCGTTATAGACCCTTCTACATCCCAGTTGATAAAAACTGTGGTATCTTGCCCTTTCACTATCCGGAATTTAAAATCCATCTCCAGGCCTTCGGAAGGGATGGAAAGGTCTGCGACCTTATTTTCCTTAATGATCTGTGCCTGACCGAAGGTAAAGCGCACCTTTTCATAAGTCCTGGCCACAAGTTTGCTTTCTACGAGGATGATCTGTCGTCCGATTATACTCCGGGAGTTTATCGGCTGAGGTTTAAGCGGTAACTCTTCCCAGCCGCCTTCTTCGCTGAAGACGGCAATACTGCTGAGGCTAAAAGTGAGATTCAGGCCGGTCTGCGGCGGGCCATTTAAAAACATAACGAGTCTGCCCTGTGGACGGCTATCCACCGGTTCGGCAAGATGTTTGTCCTTTAGCCTGGCGCAGCCACAGCACAGGATGGTTACGAGAAAAAGAACCAAACAAAGCAAATAATACCTATGAAGGATTCTGTACATACGTCCTCCTCCCTGAGAGCACAAAGACCCTTGCATCTATCACTATATCGGTCGCTTTGGTCATTAAGAAAAGTAAAAAAATTAAGAAGACTCTTTTTTGTTTATATGAGTTAGATATAATTGTCAAGGACAAAGGCGAAGATTCTCCGGATAGGTCTAGACATGCTTGCCAATTAGGTGAGAGGGGGAAGCAGATGGAGGTACGGGAGGCGAGTAATCGCGGCAAGGGAAGATATTGAAAAAACCTTGTATTATGCCTACATCTTTAGCGCTCTGCGGATAATTATGGTAAATCTGTTACGGTCTGCAAATATTTTTTGAATGGATATTCATTTTATTCTGGAAATAATCAATGGTTTTTTGCTATAGTCCTAACGGGAATTTTCCCAACCTTCAATTTTTGAAGTGAGAAATGATTTTTTCGAAAGGAGGAGTTTCATGAACATCTTAATTTTTGGTCCAAATGGAAGTGGCAAGGGAACGCAGGGGGCAATTGTTCAGAAGAAGTATAATATACCCCACATCGAATCGGGCGCTATATTCAGAAAGAATATAGGCGGGGGCACAGAGCTGGGGAAAAAGGCCAAGGCATACATCGACCAGGGAGATCTGGTGCCGGATGACATCACCATTCCCATGATTCTCAACCGGCTTAAAGAGGATGATTGTAAAAAGGGGTGGCTTCTGGACGGCTTTCCGCGTAACGTAGTCCAGGCCGAGGCCCTGCACAAGGCGCTTAATGATGCCGGCATCAAGCTTGACTATGTCGTGGAGATTGGCCTGGACCGCAAGACAGCCGCGGAAAGGATTATGGGCAGAAGGCTCTGCGTCAATGACAACAACCATCCGAACCATGTCCATATTGATGCCATCAAGCCGGTAGAAAAAGATGGGAAATTGGTCTGCCGGGTATGCGGTGGTGATCTGAAGACGCGGGCCGATGACCAGGATACGACCGCTATTGATAAGAGGCATGATATTTATTACGATACCAACAGCGGCACCATGGCGGCGGTCAACTATTTCAAGAAGGTGCCGGGGCCAAAGGTAGTTGCCGTGGATGGCGCGCCGCCCATCAATGTAGTCTCGGAGAGCTTGATGCCTCAGTTGGCTTAATGCCCTCTATATTTGCAAAAAAAGAGGCGGGATGAATCTCCCGCCTCTTTCATAAATTCTCAGGCCGCCATGTCCCTTACGGTTCGAAGATGCGCCGGGGCGTGCAATGGCTCACTTTTTCCACCTTATCACTTCACCGGATAAGATACGCTGGATCTGTCCGGACTGATCCCGAAGGAGCAAAGCGCCCCCCACATCCACATCGACAATGGTTCCTTCCAGTTCTTTTTCTCCGGAGAGTATCTTGACACGGGCGCCGATGATAACGCATCTCTTACGCCAGGCGTCCAGGATGGGCTGAAATACCCCTTTTTTGAATATCTCATACCACCTCCCCAGATGCGTAAGCATGGCCTGCATAAGATTGGCGCGAGAGATATTTTGCCCGCCGGCCATGGCCAGAGAGGTGGCGATTTTTTGCAGTTCAGGGAGGAACTCTTCGCGGCGCGTGTGAACATTTATGCCAATCCCAAGGATAACATAAGGTGAGGTGATATCGCCGTAAAGTTCTGTCAGTATGCCGGCCACTTTTTTACCTTCCAATAGGAGGTCGTTCGGCCACTTGATAAGCGGGTGAAGACCAGTGGTTTCTTCTATAGATTCGGCAACGGCTATTCCCGCCAGTAACGTGATTTTGGGGAGGTCGGATGGATCGAGCTGGGGCCGGAGGACGATGGAAAAATAGAGGCCGGCGCCAGGTGGTGAATGCCACGTCCGGTCCAGACGCCCCCGTCCCTTGGTCTGGCTTTCGGCAATAACTATAGTCCCTTCCGGAGCGCCTTTTTCTGCCAAGTCTCTCGCTACATCATTTGTAGAGCCGGTGGTTGGTAGATACTGAATCTCTCCTTGTGCGAAAGGAGTGGTTTTAAGCCTGTTGGTAAGTAATGCAACATCTATAGGGTCGAGTTCTGGAGGGCGCATTGTTAATTGATAATTACTTTACACCTGGCCTCTTGTAGTGACCGCTCTTCCCTCCTTCTTTTTCCTGGAGGCAGATGTCCGTGATAATTATTCCTCTATCCTTTGACTTACACATATCGTAGATGGTCAGAGCGGCTACAGAGACGGCGGTCAGGGCCTCCATCTCCACACCCGTCTTGCCCTGGCTGTTGACTGTGGCCTCGATTAACACCTTATTATTTGTTTCATCCAGGGAAAAAGAGATATTTACACTGCTAATCAGTATTGGATGGCAGAGGGGGATAAGTTCGCTGGTCTTTTTAGCGGCCATTATGCCGGCCACACGGGCTATACCCAACACATCTCCTTTATCAGCCCGTCCTTCCTTAATTAGTTGCAGGATTTCGGCGCTCACTAATACCGAACCGCTGGCCCGGGCGCGACGATAGGTGGTTTCTTTATGGCTGACCTCCACCATAACCGCCTTCCCTTGGGCATCAAAATGGCGTAGAGGTTGCATGGTCTGTAAGTCCTTACCTTACTTACGGAATATTTTCTTGAAAAACCCGGCGTGTTTTTCTGCTTCGATTTCGGCAAATTCGCACAAAATTTCTTTCTGACGGGCAGTAAGGGATACCGGTGTGTTGACAATCACCTCTATTATCTGATCCCCTTTCCCGTGCCCTTGCAAAAAAGGTATGCCTTCGCCCTTTAAGACGATGGTTTCGCCTGATTGTATGCCTTCAGGGATAGTAACTTTTTTAGTTCCTTTCAGGGTAGAAACTTCGATCTTGTCGCCCAAGGCGGCCTGAGTGAAGGGAATAGGTACATGACAATAAACATTATAGCCTTTCCGTTCAAAAAAATCATGCGGCTCAACATGTAAAACTACGTAAAGATCACCTGGTGGACCGCCTCTTTCTCCACTTTCCCCCTCTCCCCGCAATCGAAGCCTTAACCCGGTGTCCACACCAGGGGGGATCTTAATGGCCACTTGCTTTTTGACTCGTGTCTGCCCGCTACCGGCGCAATTTACACAGGGGTTAGTGATGATGGTCCCTACGCCGCGGCAGTGCGGACAGGTGGTGCTGATACGGAAAAATCCCTCTGCCCGTACGATCTGCCCTCTTCCGCGGCAGGTTGGACAGGTGCCGGGATGAGAGTCCTCTTTACACCCACTGCCGCCGCAGGCCGAACAGGTTTCCAGTCTGCTTATTTCTACCTCTGTTTCCTTACCGAACGCGGCATCGGTAAATGAAATGTTTAGATCATAGCGCAGGTCAGCCCCGGGTCTGGGAGCGGTTCGACCTTGTCTCGTAGTCCCAAAGCCGAAGAATTCTTCAAATATATCACTGAAATTGGCAAATATATCATCAAATCCGCTAAACCCCCTAAATCCAGCGCCCTGTAGCCCTTCATGTCCATAATGATTGTAAATTTCTCTTTTCTGGGGATCCGTAAGGACTTCGTAGGCTTCAGCCGCTTCTTTGAAACGCTCTTCTGCTTCTGTATCCCCAGGGTTTCGGTCTGGATGATACTCCATAGCCAGGCGGCGATAGCTTCTTTTGATCTCCCCCTCAGAAGCGTCCTGCGGGACATTAAGGACTTCGTAATAATCGCGCTTGATCATAACCTTATGGTTCCTATTCTTTAACCTCCTCTTCTACCCGCAGCCTTTTTTCAACCTTTCCTAATTCATCTATATTTTCAGGCGTGACCTTCCCTGCCGCTATCTCCCGTAAGGCCACAACGATTTCCTTATTTTTGGATTGAACCAGGGGTTGTGCGTCGCTACGCAGCTGTTTAACCCTTTTTATCGCCAGATTAACCAGGATAAATCTACTATTAACCTTTTTTAGACAATCTTCCACCGTAACTCGTGCCATACTAAGCCATCCTTTTCTTTAGACCGCGGGCCTAAAAAGCTTACGAACATGATTTTTGGTATGTAATTACCGCATTATATAAAAAACATAAAACGAAAAATGTAATAAGTTTATTGCTACTTAGCAATGTTTTTTTGGTTCTTTATCTTTGATGAATTCGTAAAAAGTCGTCATTCCCGTGAAACCGGGAATCCAGAGAATGCTAACTATTTAAAAATACTATAGGGGTAGGAAGGATCGATTGGTTTCGATCCCCCCTCCCTCCGAACCGGACTGGCGGTTCTCCCGCATCCGGCTCTCCGGTTGGTGGTTTTACCTCGATAAGGACTGGCGTAAAAACTTATGTGCTCCATCAAG
>QYQD01000199.1 GCA_007280345.1 Deltaproteobacteria bacterium
AAATCATGTTCTTCACCGTAACATGTTGATGTTGCATATGTTTTCTATCACGGGACAACATGAAAGTCAAGACAAAAATGCAATAAAATAATATTATTTCAAATACTTAAGCTAAAAACGACTTTTTACGAAACCATCAAGGTTTACTCTTGAACAAATGAGAGGTACTAAAATCTATGGACCGCTCTGTTATCAAAAAACCTTTCCTGCTGATGTCCGCAAAAGGTTTAGTGATATAGTTAAACGTTTATTTGAACATCCCCTTTGGGTTCAAGAATCTATACAGGATGAGATAGCAAAGACAAATCAAGATTCAGTAGTAACAAACATATTCAAACGTGAAGGTCTTGATTATATTTATTTAACTAAACTTTAATAATACAGCAGCGTCGCCTAACATGGCGGAAAAGACTTTCGTCCAAACCCTTCGGGCTTCTTTTCCGCCAAGAACGTTAGTTGAGCATTGCGGGCAAGAAAAGGCAGAAAATGACCTTTTCATTTACATATTTAGTAGTTGGCCGCAATTTATTGCGCCAATATAAAGCATGCCTACAATGTTGGTCAGATAGCTTGGATCATAGGCCTTGTTTATATTTAACTACGGGATATGAAAAGGAGACTTAAGAATGGCCAAGAAAACTGAAAGTGATGTTGCATTGGAGATGTATCAATCTGTAATGCAAACCAATGACAAACAAAAGCGACTAAAAGGTTCTACGTTTTGGAGGCTTTTCCACGTTAGATCTCGAAAGAAGACGGTTATTGATAGAATTGCTGATATTATTGATAAGCAAGGTTTAAAGATAGCTGTCAAGTCTGGGATGGCATTAGGGACAGAATACGATGCGGATTGGATAATACTTTCTCCAAAATTACCACCAGGGCCTGGAAGTCAGACACCACCACCTATTATTCCTTCAGAATGGCCCACTGCAGAATGGTTTGAGATGATGCAAACCCGTCAGTTTGAGAGTGAAAGGGAAGTTGAAGCCTATTTTATTGCTCCATTATTAGAAAAGTTAGGCTATGATTATGACGATATTGTAATTGGCCATCCTGTTGAGATGTTCAAGGGGGTGCAAAAGACTAAAGCCGAAGCCGATTTTGTCGTGTTTAATGGGTCGAATAGAGAAAAAGAAAACGTACTCTTGGTAATCGAAGCAAAAAAAAGCGACAAAGGTATTAGTGTTGACCATATTGGTCAGGCTAAATCTTATGCCCAAGAATTATTCCCGGCTTGCTATATTGTTTCAAATGGTCAACAAATAATTATTTTCCAATTCAATGGAATGCTGATTCCTGATGAGCGTGTCATGGAGTTTGATAGATCTAACCTTCGCGATAAGTGGGGCGATTTATACAATTGCATCAGTAAAGAGGCAGCGACCCAACGTAAGTTGTGGATGGAAGAACGAATTTCAAGAATGAAAGCTGGTATATAGTAAAAATACCCTCACTGCAGCTTGGTTGAGCCGTTGTGTGGGTTTTTGGAGTGCTTTATGTCAAAGCAACGGAAGAAACGAGTTGTTTATTGGGAAGGAAAGGGACCAACCGGCCCATCGATACAGATTGAGCTGACTGATCACTTCGATGCACGCGGTAAACATCGTGTTTACGGCCGGGGCGATCGCGTCGGCCGGTTAGTCCTCAACATGGATGCCTGGCAGGCTCGGAATGGACGCTTGTTTGTAAGATTTTGGTCCCGCAATGATGAGGTTGATTCGTACTCATATGAGGTTGTGGGGCTTTCAGACACCAACCGGCCAAACAATCCAGTTGGAGAGTTTGGTGAGCACTGGATTCCAGAATGCCTTCGAGACGAATACGACAACTGGGTTTTGTCCGAGATGCCTTTTCATACTGATGGGCTTCCCAAGAAATAGAAAAGCCAAGTAGGGTGGGCTCGGCCCACCAAAAGTACTGACTCGATACTCGGCGGCCGCTTAGAAACGTCCATAAACTTATAAATTATTTTGTCATCGCCCACAAAACAGTAAGACAGCAACTATTTATTATAGGTCGATTTGAATAGGAGGTCTAAATATGGGTGCATATAAGTTTTCAGTAATAATTGAAAAGGACATCGACGGCTATTTTGCCTTTTGTCCCGAGCTTCAGGGTTGCTACACACAGGGTGATACCTATGAGGAAGTCTTGGGAAACATTAAAGATTCTATTCGTCTTCATGTGGAAGACAGGATTGAGAATGGTGAAGATATCCCTCAGGCTGAATCCGTAAGTCTCACCTTGATGGAAGTAGCAGTATGAGTGAGAAATTACCAAGGGTAACCGCTACTGAGGCAATCAAGGCGTTGGAACAAGCCGGATTTTTTAGGTGTTAGCGAGCATTCTTAGAGATGCTGATATGACGGTAGAGAAGTTCAAAGAACTGTTGAAATGAGCCTTGTCCGTAACGGCAGATAACAGAGTGCTTGGGGTTAACACCCAAAGGCTTCGCCCTTCTCAAGCACTCTATGTCCGAAGTTTCAAGCCCAGCAGTGAAAGGTGAAGACGATGAATAAAAAAGAAATCTTTGAAAAGATGACTCGCATACTTAAAAATCAAGGTGCAAGGAAGATCGCTGTCTTTGGATCTTATGTAAGGGGTGAAGCGAAACCGGAAAGCGACATAGACATTATTGTGGAATTTTCAGAAAGAAAAAGCCTGTTTGACCTCGTAGGAATAGAACAGGAGGTATCTGATGCGTTGGGTATAAAAGTGGACTTACTAACTGAGAAATCCATAAGCCCCTATCTCATTGATAGGATTAAGAAAGAGATGGTGGTGATTTACGAATGAAGAGAGACGCGGTTGTATATTTGAGACACATCTTGGATGCAATACAGCGAGTCGAGAAATATACAAAGGGGGTAGAATATAGGGGCTTTATGAGTGACGAGCTACTCCAAGCAGGTGTGATTAGGGAGATTGAGATAATAGGGGAGGCAGCTAAGAGGGTAACTCAAGATATAAGAGAAAGGTATGCAGATATACCTTGGAGGAAAATGACCGGGATGAGAGATAAGTTGATACATGATTATTTTGGTGTAGACCTTGATGCCGTCTGGGATACGGTTGAAAAGGATATCCCCGCTTTGAAAGGCGGGTTGAGAGATCTTATTGAAAAAGAGAAGAAATGAGCTGGGTTGAGGTAATATAGACTTTGTATGGCATTTCTGAACAAATCTGGTATAAATGTTCAGAGAACTCAGAGGGAGGAATGCCAGACAGGTCTTAACAAATACAAAAATTATCGAGGTTGTGTACTCTGGACGAGGTGAAATTAATATGGCGGAAATCAAAAGCACCCTGGAAAAGGCCATGGAACGGGCTGAGAAGATCGGCCGGGCCACCAAAGAAGAGCTGAAAGAAAATCTATACCTGGATGAAGGCCGGCGGTTAACCGCCCGTTACCTCCGGGGAGAAGATATGGAATTCACAAAAGCGCTGGAGCAAAAACCAGCCGAGGCCCGGTCTTCTATCTTGAAAGGCATAGTAGAGACCCTCCTCCGCAATATAGTCTTGCCCCGGGATAACGACATGGAAGAAGGGGTAAAAAGGGCCTTGCAAGGGATGCTCACCCTGAAAAGGAATAATTCGCAGGCCCGAAAGATAATGGCACAAATAGAAGAGGCCTTCCGGCAATATAAACAAACCATATCTGATGTCCGGAAGCAGCTCAGAGCCCGTTTTGAGATGAAAATGGGCAACGCGCAAAAACAACTGGAAGATCAGGCGCACATGAAAGTAAAAATAGATCCGGAACAACAGCCACAGTTTCAGGAAGAGTGGCTCAAGATTTCAGCAGAAATAAACGCCCAGTTCGATGCGTTTTTGGAACAACAAAAAGAACTTTTAAGGACTATCTGACCTGTTTCACACCTCGTTTGACTAACCAACCCAGCCATGACTCTTGAGCAGCAAAAAAGGATTATCGCGCTAAGAAAGGCCCTCCGCGGCAAGAAATTAGACGCCCTTCTGGTTACCAGGCCGGAGAACAGGCGGTATCTCAGCGGTTTTACGGCACACGACGGCCAGTTAACAGAGTCCTCCGGAGCGCTTCTCATCTCCAAAGATCGACTTATCCTGTTGACTGACAGCCGCTATGAGCTACAGGCCGGAGAAGAGGCAACCGGGTATAAAGTGATTATATCCGGACAGGGGCTGCCCCGTACTCTGGGAAGCCTGGCCCGCCGGTACGGGATTTGCCGGCTGGGCTTTGAAAGTCACTACCTCCTGGTCAGCGCCTATGAACGCCTGAGCAGGTTATCGGCCTTAAAGCTCATCTCTACCAGAGGCATTGTGGAAAAGATCAGGGCACAGAAAACAGAGGAAGAACTAAAAAACATCGAGGAATCCATCCGTCTAAACGAGGCCGTCTTTTCTAAAATCAACCGCATCCTGAAGCCGGGAATGACAGAAAAAGAGATAGCCTTTGAGATCGAAAGATTGACCCGCCGCATTGGTGCGGAAGGTATATCCTTCGAGCCCATCGTGGCCTCCGGCCCCAACTCTGCCAAACCCCACGCCACACCCACTGACCGGCCCATCCGGGAAGGCGAGCCCATTATCATCGATATGGGGGCGCGGTTAAATGGCTATTGTTCGGATATGACCCGTACCCTCTGGCTGGGTAAGCCCAGCGCAAAATTCAAAAAGATCTACCAGACAGTACGCAGGGCGCAAGTCACGGCTATAGCCTCACTAAAAACCGGCCTGAAAGCCAGGGAGGCAGACAAGGTCGCCCGTGATATTATAAGCAAGGCTGGTTATGGTCAGGCCTTCGGACACTCGTTAGGCCATGGCGTAGGACTGGCCGTACATGAAGGGCCAACGCTAAGCCCGCGTTCTAAAGATACTTTAAAGGCCGGTATGGTAGTTACTGTGGAACCGGGCATCTATATCCCGGGCTGGGGCGGCGTCCGCCTGGAAAACATGGTGGTTATCGAAGACCACGGCTGCCGGGTCTTAAATAATGATAAAACATTTTATGATTTTCGGTCTTGATCAATTCGTAAAAAAGCCTTTTCACCGCTGAGCACGCAGAGTCCGCAGAGAAAAACTCTAACCTATTGAGCCTCTTGCAAAATTGTCTGTCATCCCCGAATGATTCTATCGGGGATATGGTTTTTACTTGAATAAAACCAGATTCCCGCTCAAAAGCGTTGCGGGAATGACAAAAAATGGAGTTTTGCAAGAGGCTCTATTCAATATGTTATCTCAGCGTTCTCGGCGGCCTCTGCGGCCCTTCGACTTTGCTCAGGGCCGTGAGCTTGTCGAACGGTAATTTTTACTTTTTACGAAGCCGTCAGTCTTGATAAGACAAATTGTCTTCTGCAAATCGAGCCTTATCCAATAGAATCCGTAAGGCGGCGCTCGTCTCCGGCGTCAGGTCCTCAAAAATAACACCGCATTGATAGGTGGACGGGGTATCACCCGCATTACGGTGTACCCATACTGCATGTCCATGGATCTCCACGGGTTGATCCAGTTGCGGATTAAGAAATTTGATAGAGAGAGACGAACCGTCTGGAATGCGTTCGTAACCCTCCAATAACATCCCGCTTTCGTTAAGGTTAACAACATAGGCCGGGATAGCCTCTTTACCATCCAGACCCAACACTTTTAAAAGTATATCAATCCGCGGCTCTTGCCTGCGATCTTCGGCCGGGGCGACTTTCCGGGGCGCAGGGCTATCCTGGTTTAGTTTGCGTTCCAGTTCCACGACCCTGCGTCGTAATATCTTATTCTCCAGCCGGAGTTCTTGCAGCTCTTTTTCCAGGTCTTCGTGCAACCTTATTCTCCTTTACGACTGTTCCCTGCCTGCTTACGCTTCATAATGACTTATCGTAACATTCTGAAAAAACAAAAATAGTCCTGACTATAAGAGCCTCTTGCAAAAGTCTTGTAACCGGCGTTCTTGTCATTCCGGCGAACCCCGGATCGGGGTCCGGGGCAGGCGCCGGAATCCAGTAATTTCAAGCAGATTGAGATACCTCTATAGGGGTAGGAAGGATCGATTGGTTTCGATCCCCCCTCCCTCCGAACCGGACTGGCGGTTCTCCCGCATCCGGCTCTCCGGTTGGTGGTTTTACCTCGATAAGGACTGGCGTAAAAACTTATGTGCTCCATCAAGGA
>QYQD01000155.1 GCA_007280345.1 Deltaproteobacteria bacterium
GGATATGGTTTTTCAAGCAGTTAGAACCAGATTCCCGCTCAGAATCGCTGCGGGAATGACAGAATTGGGACTTTTGCAAGAGCCTCTTAATTTATTGATATTCTTATTTTCTCTGTGTGCTCTGTGGTTAATCTTTTGACAATACGGGATAATTGGAAAGGGGGTACAACTATGAAAATTCAAATACTGGGACCAGGTTGTCCCAAATGTATTAAACTGGCCGAGGCCACAAAGCAGGCGGTAAAAGACCTCGGAATCGAGGCTACCGTTGAGAAAGTGGCTGATATCAAAGAGATTATGTCCTATGGGGTGATGATCACCCCGGCCCTGGTCGTCGATGGTGTAGTCAAAGTGGCCGGCAAGGTGCCGAGCATTGAAGAAATCAAAAAGATGTTGGTGTAGAAGAGTCAAAAAACAAAGAGAAGTTGAGATATGGCCGAACAAATTCTTAGGAAACTTTCATTTCTGGATCGATTTCTAACTTTATGGATCTTCCTGGCTATGTTTGCGGGGGTGTTCGGAGGGTATCTTTTCCCCGGCATACGGAATGTGATCAATTATTTTCAGATTGGCACCACCAATATTCCCATTGCCATTGGGTTGATCCTGATGATGTACCCGCCGCTGGCCAAGGTGAAATATGAACAGTTAGGACGGGTTTTTCATAACTTTAAGATTTTGGGCCTCTCCCTCGTTCAAAATTGGGTAATAGGTCCCATCCTGATGTTTCTTCTGGCCATTACCTTTCTTTCCGGTCACCACGAATACATGGTGGGTCTTATCCTGATTGGCTTGGCCCGCTGCATTGCCATGGTCATCGTCTGGAATGAACTGGCCGCCGGAGATACAGAATATTGTGCAGGGCTTGTGGCCTTCAACTCTATTTTTCAGGTCCTTTTCTTTTCCCTCTATGCTTACATATTCATCACCGTTGTTCCTGAATGGTTGGGACTTAAAGGCGCGGCGGTTAATGTTTCCATCGGCCAGATAGCCGAAAGCGTTTTTATATACCTGGGTATTCCCTTTTTAGGAGGTATGTTGACCCGACTGATCGGGCTCAAGCTCAGGGGACGCCAGTGGTATGAGGAGACATTTATTCCTAAGATCAGCCCCATAACCCTTATTGCACTCCTCTTTACCATCCTGGTCATGTTTTCCCTCAAAGGGGAATACATCGTCCAGCTTCCTCTGGACGTAGTCCGGGTGGCCATCCCCCTGTGCATCTATTTCGTGAGCATGTTCTTTGTCTCCTTCTATCTTTCCATGAAGATAGGGGCTACCTACGAGCAGTCAACCACTCTGAGCTTTACCGCGGCATCAAATAACTTTGAACTGGCCATTGCCGTGGCCGTGGCTGTTTTCGGGATTGACTCCGGTCAGGCCTTCGCTGCTGTAATCGGTCCCTTGGTAGAAGTGCCGGTTTTGATCAGCCTTGTGAACGTGGCCCTCTGGCTCAAGAGGCGCTACTTTAGGACCGCCCTGGTCCAGCGAATCGGTGCGCCTAGGTGAAGATAGATTAATAAGGATACATTATGATGTCGGAGAAAGAACCCTCTTATATAGCAATAAAGGGCATCCGGGTGGGTATCCTAGGCCTGAGAGAGGTGCTGGAGAAATTGTCCGCCTGGAAAGGGAAAAAAGACGAAGAAATTGCTGACCGGATGCTCCAAGAGTTAAAAACGAAAAATTACATACCACCCTCGGTGGAGACCGAATATAAACAGGCCTTTCTGCGGGAGTTTAAGAAATTCGTGGGAGAACCAGTAGTTGAAGAAGAGACCTCTGCCTTAAATATCGCCATCCTGGGGCCAGGGTGCCCGAGCTGCGATAAGCTGGAGGAGCTCGTTATGGCTGTTCTGACCGAAGAGAATATAGGAGCGGAGGTAGAACACATCCGCGATGTGCGAAAAATCGCCAGCTACGGCCTGGTAGCCACCCCGGCCCTGGTAATAAATGGCAAGATCATGTCTTCCGGCCGTTTGCCGAGCAAAACCCAGATAAAAGACTGGATAAAAGAAAGCATTCAACGATAATCACTGGGTTTAGCGAGGAAGAGATTCAGCGCATTATGCGGATCATACTGGATGAGGACAAAGAAGAGGCGCTCGGTTTTGTAAAGGAATGCCTGGAAAAAAAGATCAAACAAAAGGCCGGCCCGCCCTGCGTGCCTGTATTTGAGGCCTCTTACAAACCGGGCCAGAAAGATCAATTCACGAGGAATAAACCGAATATTTAGCCGCAGATGCAGGCAGATAAACGCAGATTGAAAAGAACTGAGCTATGCGCTTTGCGGTTTGGGCGGTCGGCCTGTATTTGTGGCAAATCCCCCTAAATCCCCCTTTCCGAAAGGGGGACTTAAAATTCCCCCCTTTGAAAAGGGGGGGGCAGGGGGGATTTTGGAACAGCGTGGTTTCCTGCAGATATGCATTGTATGAGATAACCCCATGACAAATTTTCTAACTGATTATCGAATTAAGAAGATACTACCCTGTATCGCTGATGAGACAAAGATCCGGGCTATCGTGGAGTTTGATGATGATCTCGGCGAAATCATGCCGTATCTCAATGCGGTTATCCCACGCGGGATATACAATCACATCGAAAGGCTCCTCACCTTTATGGAGGACGGGGTTATGATCACGCTCTATCCCCGGCAGGCTGCCATGGCCAAGGCCCGGGATGAGGCTCATGTAAAGGAGCTTATGGGCAGGTTGAGAAATCTTGTCAATGAGACATACGAAAACCGAGACGCGATCGAGCCCAGCTACGAGCAGAGGCAGAAACTCAAGGCCGTGGACATCTACAAACTCCTTCCCGGAGCGATTCATGGGAGATATTGCCGGCAATGCGGGGAGGCCACCTGTCTTGTCTTTGTGGCAAAACTGGTATCCGAAGAGGTCAATATAGCCCGTTGCAGGTTACTGTTTACAAAAGAATTCGAAGAAAAGCGCAGGATATTATTGGATATCCTCCGTGCTGCCGGCTATTGCGTGCCACCCGACAACATGGAGATAAATACATGCAAGGAACAAGATCAAATTTAAAACTGCCCTGGTAGCCTGTCGGACTGGCGGATTGCCAGGAGGAAGTGAAAGATGCTATCAAATATTAACTAAATTGAGGCGCAGGGTGGCCCCTGTGCAATGAAAATTCGGAAGAATATTTTAGCCCATTCTCGGTTTTCCGCAACAAACCATCGTAATTTCCGACAGACTCTAATCTTCAGCCTGTCGCTCGGCGATCTCCTGAGCCAATGCCCACTCTTCAGGGCTTAATTCACCTGGCTCAAAGGCCGCACGCAAGATCTCGGCCATCCCTTTCTTTATGGCCGCCTTTACCTCGCCGGTTTCGAGTTTATGCCCGCCTGCTTCCTGTAGTGAGGTCATTCTGACTTTGAGATTCGCACGCAGCGAATCCGGGGAGATATTGCTTCTCGCCAAAAGGCTTTCCCATATTTCTTCCTGCGGTTCGAGAATTATTGATCCGTGCTGAAGCAGTGAGGATGCGCACCACATCTGAGCGCTCCCCGCAAATTTCTTTCCTTGATGGACGATATCGCCGATTACAAAGCGAAGAAAACACACGTCCGGTTGAGTCGGTTTGACCTTTTCCCGGCCCAACTCCGCTTCAATCCCCAGGTTCCGAAAACCTCTGAGAAGCCCTTCACAGATGAGGCGATAGGCAGATGTGGATGAAGAAGGGATACCTTCGTGGATGCCGGCGATCAGTCCGTAGGTTAGATCCCCCTGGTGCAGAACGGCTCGGCCCCCGGTTGGCCGCCGAACCACGTTAATACCAAGGCTTCGACAGGCGGCAAGGTCGAACGTGTGCCGCCTCTGAAAATAGCCCAGCGATATGGCTGGCGGGTGCCACTGATAAAAGCGCAAGGTGGGGGGCGCATGCCCTCGCGCATGCAACTGCAGAAGAGCCTGATCGATGCCCATGTTGAGCGAAGCAGGCAGCATACCGGTGTCCAGCAGCCTCCAGGTACTCATCTGAGCTCTTCCAGGAGGGCCGGTGCCTTATAGGAACTTCGTATTAAAGGTCCGGCCGCTACACTCCTGAAACCCATCTGAAGGGCCTTTTCGCGCCAGTTACCGAATTCACGCGGAGAAACGTAACGAACTACCTGGGCATGCACCAGTGAAGGCGCCAGGTACTGGCCGATAGTAAGTATTTCGCAGCCTGTTGCCGCCAGGTCGCTCAGCACGAATTGGACTTCAGAGTCCTGTTCGCCCAGGCCGAGCATAAGACTCGACTTGATAATTGTGCCCGGGGACATGGTTCTCGATCGGCGCAGCAGGGCAAGCGAGCGAGCATAGTCTGCCCCTCGCCGAACCTGTGGATAGAGTCTGGGCACTGTTTCGATATTGTGGGCTAGAATATCCGGCCGCGCTGCAAGAGCCGTAGCCAGCGCGATTTCAGAGCCTTTAAAATCCGGTACCAGGATTTCCACTCGCACGTCAGGGCAATGATAGCGCAAGGCCCGCACCACACTGGCGTAGTGGGCGGCACCGCCATCAGACAAATCATCACGGGTAACTGAAGTGATGACCACATGAGATAAACCAAGTTCGGTCACAGCCCGTGCCACACGTTCGGGCTCGTTTTCATCTGGGGGTGCTGATGGCCGACCGTGTTGCACGGCGCAGAAGGAACAATTCCGCGTGCATACATCTCCCATGATTAAAAAAGTCGCGGTATGGTGTGAAAAACATTCGCCCCGGTTAGGACAGCCGGCGCTCTCACAGACTGTAGGCTGTTCTAAACGTGCCAGGAGATTTCTGGTGTACCTGATTTTTTCGTTGTCACTGCCCTTTTTTGCCCTGCACACTTCCTCCATTAACCACCTTGGTGCAGTTGGGTTCATGACGGGTGCGACTCCGGCGCAATATGTATGGCTTGGTCGTGCAGTGCCTGAGCCACCTCGAGTAGTGCCTCGGATAATGTGGGATGGGCATGTATGGTCTCCATGATCATCCGGCTGGGCAAGTTTGCCCGCATGGCCAGAGCAATCTCGGAGACGAGATCAGCCGCATGGGGACCGATTATGTGAGCTCCCAGAATACTATCGGTCTGGGCATGAACGATAATCTTAACCAATCCTTCGAGTTCGCCCATGGCCTGGGCCATGCCCAAGGACTTGAAAGGAAAATGCTTTATTTTAACCGGGTGACTGGCTCGTGCTTCCTCTTCTGAAATACCTACTGCAGCATATTCCGGGAGGCTGAATACGCAACGGGGCACAACTTTATAATCCATTTTGCTCTCTTGTCCCAATGCGTGCTCGGCAGCGCAGATCCCCTCGGCGAAAGCCACATGGGCCAGCATCCACCCGCCGATCACATCGCCGGCTCCATAGAGGCCTGGGATATTGGTCTGAAGGTGGGCATCCACAACTAACCGGCCGCGATCCAGCACTACTCCAAGTTGGTCCAGACCGATTCCCCCGGTATTGTATCTCCGGCCGACCGCCTGAAGAATAGTATCCGGAAGCAGCTCTTTGCCGTCCGAAAGTCGAACGGTAAAGCCCTCGTTTGTCTCATCTACCGATTCGACACTGATCCCACAAAGAACCTTCACTTTGCGACGCTGTAAGATGCCCGTCAGATAGGCAGACATTTCGGCATCTTCACATGCCAGGAGGCGCTCAAGCGATTCAACAACGGTCACCTGAGAACCAAGTTCACGGAAGATGGCGGCCATTTCCACCCCGACAGCCCCGCCACCGATAACAAGAAGATGCTCCGGCAAATAGGTGATAGTCAGAATCTCGTCAGATAGAAAGACACGCGGGCCTGGAGGCAGTAACGGCAGTCTTGCAGGTCGAGATCCGGTCGCAATCACAATCTTGGCTGCTTCAAGCAGTTTTAATTGTCCGTTTTTTTGAATTTCAATTCTGCCGTGACCAAGAAGTCGCCCTCGGCCTTCTATCACTTCGATCCGGTTGGCATGAAGTAATCGTTCGATACTGGACCGCAAACCGGAAATTACGCGCTCTTTGCGCGCGAGAACAGCGGACATGTCGGGCAGAGCTTCAACAGGTTTGAAACCGAATTCCCCTGCCCGGCGCATGAAACGGCCTACCTCGGCCGAGGCTCTCACCGTCTTAGTCGGAATACAGCCCTGGTTGAGACAAACCCCACCGAGCAACTTTTCTTCAATCACGGTCACCCGACTTCCAAGCTGTGCTGCCCGGATAGCGCCCTGGTAACCCGCTGGGCCTCCTCCGAGAAATGCCAAATCGAAGGTTTCTTTCATTATCAGGTCTCTACTGGACGGTAATGCTCGGTTTAATAATAACCTCGGACTTCAAAGACTGGCAAATAGTCGAATATTTGAGTGCCAGATCCAGGGCACGCTGAACTATCTCATGAGCTTTGCCTCTTACCACGAGCCTGGGGTGGAGGGTTACAGTCTTAAACCATGAGGTTCGATCGATATGCTCCTCGATTTCGCCCTGCGCTTCGCAATCAAAGGAGACGACATCTATCTTGAACCGTTCCATTGCCCAGATGACCATCATGTGATAGCACGTATTAGCAGCCGCCATGAAAGCGTCTTCCGGCGTGAGTACGTCAGGAAGGCCAAATAGGTCGGGAGGAGCCGAAAACTCCATCTCGGTACCGTTCTGACACCAGGTATATCCCCGATGTTCACCGCGCCACTCTACCCTGTTCCTGTAAATTGCCATTATCCGCTCCTTCAGGAATAAACTTTATTTGTGCCGGAACAAAAATTCTCCATGGATTACCCACAGGGGGCTTCCGGATGATTTGGCTTTCGATTGATCTCCCATAGTCTATAGCGCTATTCTTCCAGTATTTCATCCACTGCCTTGGCAATTTCCTCGGCTACGGCTTGAGCAGCTTCTTTCTCCTCCTGCCCAAGGTGCCTCAGTCTCTTCGGTGCGGCAAGGCCGCGTTTTTCCAGGATCTCAGGGATAAGGAGGGACCGGCTTGGCTTGCCGGAAATCCTTTCCGTACTTATCTGAGCACATCGCTTTTCGCAACCATCCACAGTGATGGTAGGAAACTTCGATGCGAAATCGCGCTCCTCCTGCCCTCCAGCGATAAAAAGCGGGAGGCATATGGTTACGGTATCGCCGGGCCTTAGCTCGTCAAGTACCTTGCGGCAGGCGATTCGCGACAGAGTTCCTTCTGGAAGGTCTTCACCGCTGCAAGAGATAATGCCGACCTTTGTTATCTGAATGTCCATCAATCTTCCTCCTCAGCCACCAACACGTCCACAATCCCCCCCAGCTCTATGGCTGATACCTCGGCGAGCCGTTGGCCAAGATCGTTTAGCTCAGCTATCCCTTCGGGTTTCAGCTCCTTGTGCGCCTTATAAAAGTTAATGGCCTGGTATGACCTGGCGATTCTTGCACCCTGAGATTCGGCGCTTTTATGGGCGCAGCTCTTGGGGCAGCCATCAATGGTAATTACCGGATTGGCTGTTACCATTCTCCGCGCCTCCGGGTCACCTATCACCAGGAGTGGCAAGCAGATTAATTTTGTTATCTTGGGCCGAACCTTTTCCACAAGTTCATAAGCCGTCTCGCGGGCCAGTGCACCATAAACCTTGCCGATGCCGCTGCAGGCCAGCACGACGACCTTTTTTCTTTTTTCTTTCATTTTTTCTTCATCTCCTGCGCGACAACTTCCTTTATTAATTCCACGTAATCTTCAGCACCAAGAAGTCCGGCCTTGTCACTCTCGAGATCAGTAAGTTCAACCCTGTATATCCAGCCGCTTCCGTAAGGATCTTCATTAATGAGGTAGGATTTATTTTCCACCTCTGGATTGACCTCAACTATTCTACCTGTTACCACGGAGATAATATCAAAGACGGATTTGATAGTTTCGATTTTGCCGATTTCCTGGCCCTGTTTGACCACAGTACCGGGGTTGACAGTCTCCAGAAAAGCCACATCCCCTTTGGACTTCTGCAGGAAATCTGTGAGGCCTATTCTAGCTGTATTCTTATCGATATGAGCCCAGAAACCTTCTCTGCTGTAAAGATAGTCGACTTTAACCTTAAAGATGAACTTATCGTACCCAATCTCCAAAAATTCCACCATCACGTCCTCCTTCTATCTAGGGCCCAAAATATTCTCAACTTCCTGAATGATCTTCTTCACCACGATACTCCCTGCGAATTTCGCTTCGTCGTTAATAACCACAAGCGGAGTTGGATATTCCCCGCCGGCCAGGAGGCGGCCAGCCGGGCTCTCCATTTCTTGGGGGAACTCGCGAAGATTTACGTAATTAACACTGGTCTGTCCTGGGTACTTCGCCTCCAATGCTGCCTTTAGCTCTTCTATCTTCTGTCCTATCAGAAAGGTGTATTCCGGCCGGGAAGATAGACTTCCGCATGAGCATCCGCAGCCTCCACTTCCCGGAAGGTCGAGAATCCGTACTGTCACAAATTTCTCTTTTTTCATAATGTAATCTCCTTGAAAATTACTGCCCTGCCCAATAAGGCTTCACAATCAGTGAAGTAAATATGTGGGTCATTCCCATAACCAATCTCTATTCATTTCAAACGTTCCTTTTAGCAATAAAAGTTAAAATACTATTTCTTACAGATATCCTCCCTCCGAATAGATGGAAGTCTTTCCGCGACGGCAACCACTTCCGGAGCATCCTGCAGCCAGTGCCTCAGATTTTCCAGGAGAGTCGCCGCATAAGGATTGCAGCTTTCCCCTGAGAGATGATAGTTGACCCACAAGCCATCCTTATAAAAGTTCACCAATCCAGAGTCTTCAAGAATTTTCAAGTGCTTGGAAACCGAAGGCTGCGTTATACCTAAAGCAGCCTTAATTTCACATACGCACATCGTCCTCTGTTGCAACATTTTTATGATCTTCACCCGGTTGGGATCGGAAAGCGCTTTCATAACTTTGGTAAAGCATTTCATAATATTTTCCGGGAAGTTTATATATAGCTTGATATATAGCTTTACTTGATATATAGCTTTATTGGAATATAGCAATCTAGGCTCCCATTGTCAAGCAAGTTATTGTAGAAGGAAATCATAGGATCAAGGGCTCGCTCTCACTTATAAGGTGCGATTTTGAGGAATTAGGATTGAGTTCGCTATTGATTATGATGCAGGCTGCTGATTTTTGGAAAAAGAAGAAAAAAACTATTCTTATTTACGGAACATTGCTGGCTGCGGTCGTAGTCATTTTGAAGCTGACCGTCTTTGCGCCGCTTAAGGTGGAAGCCGTGGCCGCGTCCTACCGGAATCTGCGAGAAGAGGTTTTCGGCGCGTGCTCGTGCCGTGGAACTCCTCAACTATTTGGAGATAGGCCATCGTATCGAAAACTACCCGGAGAATCTCTCAGGAGGCGAAAAACAGAGGGTCGCGATAGCCAGAGCCCTGGCCAACAGCCCCAAAGTGATTCTGGCGGATGAGCCCACCGCGGCCCTGGATACGGAACGCGGCAAGGCAGTCATGGCCATGCTCCATGCTCAAGAGACTGGCCAAGGAAAAGAACTCCGCAGTAATTGTAGTTACCCATGACCAGCGCATGGTGGAGGGATTCGACCGCAGCCAGCAGATCCGTGATGGAAGAATTGTTGATAACAACTAAGAAATGAGAGCATTCACACTACAATAAATTTGAAAGGAAAAGACACATGAAAGAGAAGGTTCTTATCGCATTGGTACTGGTGTTTTTTATAGGTTTCCTGTCAATTACTCCGAGCCAGGCTGAACCGGCGGCAAAGCCAAAGCTTCCAGTCCTCATGGAGTTCGGAAGGGGAATATGTATCCCCTGTAGGCAGATGAAGCCTATTCTGGAGTCCCTGGCCAGGGAGTCAGAAGGCCAGCTTGTGGTACAGGTGGTGGAAATTGACAGTAAACCAGAGTTAACCCGACGATACCGTATCATGGTTATCCCTACACAGGTCTTTGTGGATGCCAATGGCCAAGAGGTTTATCGTCATCTGGGATTTTATCCGAAAGACGATCTGGTAGCCAAACTTAAGGAACTCAAATTCATCAAATAGCCATGGATCAACTTTTTAGCATACTGACCCGAACCGTAGAGAACAGCGCCGGTATGGCTCTGGGAGCATCATTTGTTTGGGGGATCCTTAGCATCCTTCTCAGCCCATGCCACCTGGCCTCTATCCCCCTGATTATTGGATTCATCGACGGTCAGGGGCGTATGTCCTCTGGGCGAGCCTTTTCTATATCTCTTCTTTTTGCCTGCGGGATTCTCATAACCATTGCTGTTATCGGCCTGGTAACCGCGGCGGCCGGTCGCATGCTGGGGGATATCGGCCCCTATGGCAACTACCTGGTTGCCGGGGTCTTCTTCCTGGTAGGCCTTTACCTGATGGACGTAATCCCGGCCCCCTGGTCCGGACCCGGACAGATCCGCATGAAACAAAAGGGGTTGTGGATGGCCCTGGTCCTCGGTTTGATCTTCGGTGTGGCCGTGGGCCCTTGCACATTTGCTTACATGGCACCCATTATTGGCGTCACCTTTCAAATTGCCGCCACAAACATCTCCTACGGGGTTCTCCTGCTTCTCATGTACGGCCTCGGCCACTGTTCGGTCATTGTAGCAGCCGGAACCTCCGCCGAATTGGTCCAGCGGTATATGAACTGGAATGAAAACTCCCGTGGCGCTGTCATATTAAAAAGAATCTGTGGCGCCCTGGTCTTTCTGGGCGGCGGTTACCTGATTTACAATACATGAAAGTTTAGTGAAAACAGGTCTCTTTTGTCTCTAATGGTTGCTTGATTTTAAAAATACGAGGTGATTTAGATGATAAGAGATTTGATAGTAAAAAACAGAAGCTATCGGCGCTTTTATCAGGAAGTTGCTATTCAGCCTGAGACGCTGAGAGAACTTGTTGATCTGGCCAGACTCTCGGCGTCCGCCGGTAACCTCCAACCCCTGAAATACATCCTTTCCTGCGACCCTCAAAAAAACGCCTTGATATTCTCGCACCTGGCCTGGGCTGCTTACCTCAAAGACTGGCCCGGCCCGGCTGAAGGAGAAAGGCCATCGGCCTATACCGTGGTACTCGGAGATAAAGAGATCAACCAATCCTTTGTTGGCTACGACTCCGGGATAGCCATCCAGAGCATCCTCCTGGGTGCGGCAGAAAAGGGCTTGGGCGGCTGCATTATCGGGTCAGTACAGCGGGAGGAACTCCGCAAGGCTCTCGGAATACCATCACGCTACGAAATACTCCTTGTTGTGGCCCTGGGCAAGCCCAGGGAAAAGGTAGCAATCGAGACAGTCGGGCCTGCTGGAGACATCAAATACTGGCGAGATGCCGAAGGCGTACACCATGTGCCAAAGCGGCACCTGGATGATATTATCATAAGTTAACAACTCAATACCTGGCAATACGTAAAACGTTATACAATATCAGAATTGACCTGTCTTTTATCGGGTCAGGACTTTTTTGGGAGCGCTCCCGTTTTAGGGCAAAGCGAGGCTAATTCTGATTCACGTTAGCACGTCATAAATCATGCGTAAGGCGGCAAATCCTATTATGAAGGCCAGAACACGGCGAAGCAGCGCAACGGGGACCTTGTGGCTGAAGTGGCCTCCCATGCAGGCGCCCGGGATGGCACCGAGGACCACTGCGGCTGTTGGCAGGTACGGCACTTGGCTTGTAAAAATCTTTCCCAGAAGCCCTGCTACGGATGAGATAAAGACTATACCCATAGTGCTTCCTAAAGCGATCCGGGTCGGTATCTGCAAGACGTAGATCATCAGAGGAATAAAAATGTAGGCTCCCGGCGCTCCCACCAGGCCGCCCACAAATCCCACAACCACGGCAATCAGGAAGGCACCCGCCCGATTAAATTGTACTTCATTGGCCGGGACTTCTCCGCCTTGTTCACGGCGTGGAATCCACATCATTATCGCTGCGATTACAGACATAGCGGCAAAAACAGCCAGGAGGAAATCGGCCTTGGTAAACTTGGATAGGTAGGCCCCGGCAAAACAAGTTAAGAAACCGGTGATCCCCATAATCAAGACCAGACGCTTGCTCACGGACTTATGCTGATGGTGTGTGAACGTGCCAATCAGGGAGGCGGTAAAAACCATGGCGATGGTAATTCCAGCCACCTGTTTCATGTCCAGGCAGCCCACGCCCAAGGACTTGGGCAGATAGAGCAGGGCAGGAACTATGATAATGGCACCGCCCAGGCCGGTCATGGCGGAAATGAATGATCCACCAAGGCCTATGAGAAAAAAAGTTATTAGAAAAGCCCCGTCCATCAACATTTCCCTTAGAAGCAAAGCACCTTGTCGCTTGTGGCGACCATTTCGTACAGGTCCTTCTGACTGCCCTTGCGGCAGAACTCGTTTCCTTCCAGGCCTCGGAAGCCCAGGCACTTGCCGCAGGCCAGGAGCTTGCCTTCGCTGAGGACAAAGGTCTTCACCAGCTCTTTGATGTTGAATTTTTCAGAATCGGCGTCTTCGTAATGAACGGCTTTAGAATTCAAAAAGATCTGGACCTCATCCATCCGGTCCAGACAGAGATTTGCAAAGCGAAAGGCATTCCATATAGTCTCCGAATCGTTTGTGGAAATGATAATTCCAATCTTCATTCGCGCTCCTCCGATAAAAGGCTCTGTGAATCTATTTCGTGCGTTTACTTCTTCTAAATCTTCCCTTCTTCTTTAAGCCTTTTTACCAGGTATTTTCCGCTTTCTAGGGAGATATTAAACTCCTTAGCCAGCACTTCCGGGCTCACATCCCTTTTCCCTTTTACAAAGGTAAGAACTTCCTTTTCCAATTGTGTCATCCAGTCCTCAAACAAGGTCCTTATTGCGGTGGGCGCAAGCGCCTCCAGCACGGCTTCCTGTTGCATAGATGAAATCAGTCTTTTACACATACTCGTTGGATCGACACCTTCGTCCATGCACTTGGCAATTCAAAGGTGAACCATGCTGCTGGTCTCTTCATCGCCTGCCTTGCCCACCATTTTAAGGACGAAGTCCTTTTGGGCCTGCTCGTCAAGAACCGGGAATATCTGTTCCATCAGGGAAACGATAAGATCCTTGACCTGGTCTATGGACATTCCCGAAATTATTTCATCTAAGGGTTTCTCAGACATGTTTTTGCCTCCGATACAAAACTTAAAACAGATCTTGGTTTTTTATGAGCTCTGAAACGAGCACATTGAGTTTTTTTATGATCTGAAGAACCTCCCCGTCAGCGATTTCATAGTACACAAAAGGTCCGCTCCGTTCCACTTTGAGTAATAGACTCCGCCTAAGTTCCTTAAGATGGTGAGAAACGAGAGGCTGCGACAAGCCCAACTCTTCTACTATCTGTGACACAGATTTCTTGCTGCTGCCTAGGGCCGTTAAGATTTTCAGTCTATTCTCGTCGGATAACGCCTTACAAATAGCCGAGAGTGGTCTGTAGAGAAGTTCCAAAATTAACCCCTGAATATAAACCATTATTTATATGTTAATATCTTATAACTGTGTGAAACTTTTCTGTCAAGGGGAATCTGAGAGATAATTAAAGTTACATCACGGGAAGTACCATCAGGCCTATGTCAATGGTGCCATACTGGAAAAGCTGGATAAGGCCCGAATGGTTATAGACGCATGGGAACACGCATACTACCTTGATTATAAAGATAAAAGGGCCAGATTTATCGAGGCCTTCTGGAACATCGTTAATTGGGATGAAGTGAATGAGAGACTTGAAGAGGTGTTAGGTCGTTAGTTCCTGGATTTGTGCTTTTTGCAGCAGGAAATGGAAAAAGTTCAAAGTTAAAATAGTAAGGTATCTTGACACAACCCCGCTTCACGCCAGGTGTGTAAATCCCCCAAAGGGGGTCACATCAGCCCTTTTTCCTTGAAAGACAGGTATCCTTTTTTTGTGATGATTATATGATCTAAGATAGATATTCCGAGGATTTTACCTGCCTCAACCATCTGTTCCGTTATGGCTATATCATCAGGGCTTGGTTTCAGTACACCTGACGGGTGGTTGTGGGCAAGGATAACTGATGCGGCCCGGTCGGAGATGACGTCGGCAAATACCTCCCGAGGATGAACCTGACTTGAATTAAGAAGGCCAACAGTAACCACCCTGTTTCCGATAACCTCATTGGCGCCATTCAGAGATATACACAGGAAATGTTCCTGCTTTTTGTCAGCAATATGTAAAATAAGGGGTAAAATATCTTTCGCCCTTTTAACCACTAATAAGTCCTTGAAGAACCTCCGTCTTACAAATTCAAAAGCAGCCACAATTTGGCAGGCCTTGGCAAGACCAACGCCTTCAATCGATATAAGACTTTTTAGATCTACTTTTCCCTTATCTTTATCAAGCTTTCGTAGAATACCCTGAGCTACTTGAAAGACGTTTTTGCCCTTTACCCCACTTCCAAGAAGTATGGCGAGAAGCTCAATATCCGATAGTGCCTCCGGCCCTTGGGCTGCCAGTTTTTCACGAGGCCTGTCAAAATTTGGAATGTCTTTAATATCTTTCATAATTACTTCAGGTTATTGAGGCTCTTGCAAAAGTCCCAATTCTGTCATTCCCGCAGAGATTCTGAGCGGGAATCTGGTTCTAACTGCTTGAAAAACCATATCCCCGATAGAAACATTCGGGGATGACAAACAGTTTTGCAAGAGCCTCTATTGTATTTCTTTTAACCCCGTTACTGTTTTAGCGGAAGGTATGTTCCTATTTCTTTTTTTCCAATTCGATAATCCCCCGTATTTGCTTCAAGAGGCCCTCTCTTAATTTTTTGTTCCTAATTTTGCGAAAGAATTTCAAGATAATAACCTCTTCCTTATTTAGGAGCTGGAAACATTCGAGGGGGGGGCTCTCCCGGAGTATATTCTAAAGTAGGGCCTGAAACCTTAGGAACAAAATTTCCTTCTTCAAAGAAGCTGGTAATGTGAATACCTAAGGCTTCAGAAAGCTGCTGAAGGCGAGAGATTGTTATATTTGCAACCCCTTTTTCATATTTTTGAATTTGCTGAAAAGATATGCCGACCCTTTCGGCCAATTCAATCTGAGACAGCCCCCGACTCTTCCTTATTTGTTTAATTTGCATTCCAATCTTTTTGTCGATCCACGTCAATTTTCACACAACCCGTCTCGTTTTTTTTATAGTACCGGAATTTATAGCTATGACAACTTTCTTTCAAGTATCGTAAAGAAAAGTAAAAAAGTCTATCGCCCTACAGTTGTATTTTTTACTTGATTTTATTCTCCTGATAGTTGTATTAATTGGATAAGTGATATGGCTTCATTTTTTTAATCCCTCATTTCTCCAACTTATCTTTTAGGGGAAGAGGGCCTGCTAGGCCAAAGGGCATATCTAATTTGTCTTCTTCAGAGAATGGAGAGGAGTGGTTCTGGCGTAGGCCATTAATCTCAACTTTTGAGGGGCCGTTGGAATATATCTGATAAGGCTTGGGGAAAATATTGCTATAGCAATAGAGGAGAGAACAAATGGAGAAAAAAAGGGTCCTCATCGTAGATGATGAAGAAATGATAAGAACATTACTGTTTCAGGCTTTTAAGTTTTTTGGTTACGAGATAGACACTGTAGAAAATGGAATAGAGGCCATCAAGCAGATTGCTGTGAAACCTTATGATTTAATTATTACGGATTACATGATGCCAAAGATGGACGGCCTTGAATTGACACGAAGAATAAAGATGATAAATCCTTCTATTCCTGTTCTCGTAGTTACTAGCGATGGACCTGAATGCGAGCTCCTGAAAAGCGGGGCCCTGGCCTGTATAAAAAAACCATTTAATATTTCAGAGTTACAAAAGATCTCACAAGATATCCTCGATGGACGCCCTCCTCCATCTACCTAAAGATATAAATAACAGGCAGGTATCAGTCCATGATCCGTATAAACAGATCCCAGAAAATCGGCGATTCCACTTCCATGCCGTGTCTGATTAGATGTGTCCAGACTTATAGTTTTTAACCAACCCTGTAGGCTCACGACGTGTGCCAAAGCGGCATCTGGATGATATTATCATAAGTTAAGTTTCTGCCGGATTAATTAGTTTCCAGACGAACACTATAAATAATAAAAGCTTTCGTCATGGACAGGAGGTCGTTTCTTTGCTGCCGAAGCGGCCTTTGAGGATATATTTAAAAAATCTTCTCCGTCCCAAATATCTCCCATCTCCTCTTCTATCTGCTCCGGGTCCTCCCCGGCCTCCATCCGTTTTAGCGCCTCCTCCATGCCGGAGCCAAGATCAAGACCGGTCATATCACACAGTTTGCGTACGAGCTTTGCACCCTGCCTGGGATCATCTTCATTGAGATTTTCAGCCTCGCGTTCCAACACAGACATGGCCTTTTCCAACTTCGATTCATCCAGGTCCGGCATCCCCACGTCATCCTCTCCCTTCGCGCCTTTTAGAACGGCGAACCTGGATATGAGACGCTTCAGAGGTCCGCTGCCGCATTTCGGGCACATAGGCCGTTTTTCCGTATTTACCCGACTGGAAAAGAAGTTGAATATAGTATTGCAATCAGCACAGTAAAATTCATAGATGGGCATGATAATTCCTCCCTGATAGTGTAGAAAAAAGGCGTTCGTGGGTCAAGCAAAAATTGGGAAGGAAAAAGTACTTCTTGACTTTGAAAGGAAAAATTTAATATAGTGCTTTTATGTGAAAGGCCGCTATATGCAATCCAACCGCTTAGTTAGACTGGTTGAAACGTTTCTTAAGATCAAGACCCAGCCGCACCAAACCCGTCAGCAATGTTTAGCCTCCCTTAGCATCGGCAAGTCGCAGTTCTATTATGATCTCCAGTCATTAAGCGAACTGGGTCTGTCAATTAAATATTCTAACCACGAAAAGGCATTTTTGATAAAAAAAGAACCCGCATTTACCATACCCGAACTTGCCCTGGGGGATACTGTGGCCCTTATGCTCGCGGTCCGGCAGCAGGTTCTAACGGCACGAAATGATTTTGCCCTTGCTTACGGCGCTTACGCCGCGTTGTGCCATATCATAGACGCACTCCCCTCGAAGACCCGAAAAGAATTGATAAATATGGTGGATAAACTGATTGTAAAGGACGGATTCGGCTGTCATAAGGACATCCTGGATAAACTACAGGGGGCGCTCCAGGATAGAAATCGTATTGTCATAGACTGCCGGAAAGAAGGCGAAAAGGTGCTGCGCCGCTATACGGCCGATCCGGAACGACTTTACTTCGAGCAGGGCAGTCTGTTTCTGGATGCCTTCACCCCTGAAAGCAAAAAGACGGAGACCTTCCGTGTCCCGCTCATCAAACAAGTAATCAAAACCCCTTTCTTCATACCCCGTTGATAAACAGCCTGAAATCCATGCGTGCAACCAGAGTCAGAGTCATTACGCTCCTTACCGACTTCGGCACCCGGGACATCTACGCCGGCGTCATGAAGGGAGTTATTCTCTCCATCTGCCCGGATGTCCAGCTCATCGACCTGACGCATGAAATTCCCCCGCAGGATATAAGGGCGGCAGCGTGGCAGATATCTGCTTCCTACAATTACTTCCCGAAAAGTAGCATACACCTGGCAGTAGTCGATCCAGGGGTGGGCGCTTCCCGCCGGCCTATCCTGGTCGCCTGCGATAGCCACTTCTTTATCGGCCCGGACAATGGACTCTTCAGCCTGCTCTACCAATCAGGAAAGCCTTTTGATGTATATGTATTAAATCAGAAAAAATACTTTTCAGACAAAATCTCCGCCACTTTTCACGGTCGCGATATCTTTGCGCCGGCAGCCGGACACCTGGCCTGCGGCACGCCGCCTGAGGAGTTGGGTGAACGCATTACAGACCCGGTCATCTTTAGCGCCACAAGACCTGAATTCGATGGGAGAACGCTCTACGGGGAAGTGGTCTGGATAGACCGCTTTGGAAATCTTATTACCGGCATCTCAGAAGAAGAATTTAAAAAGCACATCCAGGAAAAACCCTTTGTGATTAAAGTCGGCACCATTTCTTTAAAATTCCTCCAGAAGACGTATGCCGGGGCCACAGAGCATGGTATAATAGCCTTGTTCGGCAGCAGCGGCCTTCTGGAAATCGCCGAGGTCTCCGGTAGCGCAGCCAGGAGGCTGAAAATGGGCACAGGGGCCGCGGTAACCGTAACCATAGAAAAGAATCTTAAGGAGATAGAAGAAAATCGCTCTTGATAGAAAAACCACCGGTGTCTTCTTTGCGATTAACACCTTATTTTATTTTTGTCACTGGATGGTTTTTGCATTTCTGCCCCTTCTCCTGAAAGAATACGGCCTTACCGATGGCCGTATCGGCATAATAATCGGCACATTCTCCATGGCCTCTATGCTGCTCATGCTCCCCATGGGGGTCTTTTCCGATTACTTTTCTCCCAAAAAGACCGTCATCGCCGGCACATGCTGCCTGAGCCTGTACTTCTTCTTCCTCCTCCTCTCCCGGAACTTTTATTGGCTCCTGCTCTCTGTCGCTATCGGAGGCGCCGGCGCCTCCGCCCTCTTTATTGTACTTTCGTCTCTTTACCTCAAGGTCATCACGCGCAATAGTTTAAGCCGGCAGGTAGCCCTCTACCACGTGGGCGGTTACCTGGGATATGCCTTTGGACCGCTCATGGGAGGATTGATTACTTCTTACTATCCACCGAAGTCTTTAATTGCTACGGCCTGGGCATGCTCCCTGGCGCTTATTGCGCTTACCTTATTTCTCAGGGATTCTGCCCCGATCAGGTTTAGCTTTGAGGAATACCGGGCCGACCTGAAAAAACCGGGCAGACTCCTCTTGATACTGGGGATATTTGTCCTGGCCACCCACTTTGGCGTAGAGCAAACCTCCTTTACGCTATTAATGAAAGAGAAACTGGGCTTTGCGCCCAGAAACATCGGCTATATGTTTGCCGGTATCGGCCTGTGGATGGCCTTTCTGGCCCCTTTCATCGGCTACTTTATGGATCGTAAGCAAAAGGTCGTCCTTTTTCTCTTTACCGGTCTCGTAGTGTCCGGTGTCTTCCAGTTTCTGACCGCGAATGCGTGGTCATTCGGGAGTCTTATTATAACCAGGATATTCCACACCACGGGGGACGCTATAGCCATTTTAGGCATAGGAGTCCTGACTGCGCTCTACTTCCCGGGGGCGCGCCTCGGGGGAAATTCAGGCCTGCTCTATGTGGTGCGGACGGCCGCCATGTTTTCCGGGGCAGTGACGGCCGGTCTTCTAAATACCAGATGGGGGTACAGTTTTTCCTTTATGGCCAACGGTCTGTTCGTCCTGGCCTTTACAGCCATCCTGGCCATATCATTCAGACGGTACTTTTCCTCTTCGCCATCCAGCCAAGTCTAATAAGGCCGCTATCAAGAAAGCGGAGGGAATGCAAAGCTGTCCTTACCGAGTTAATGCCTTATGGCTTATCCGGCTAAAAAATAGTTCCTTTTGCTCCTCAAGGCCAGGGGTTCTCTCCTTGTCATGGCATGCTAGGCAGATGGAAGCAGGGACGGTACGTCTTAACTGAGACGTCTCAGGACGGACGGTATGTTTCCGGCCCGGGCCGTGGCATACCTCGCACTCCACACCGGCCAGCCGGCCCGTAGTTTGACCCATCTGGAAGCCGGTGGGGTAACCAAAACCCGTGGTATGACACGAAATACAATCAGGATAAAAATGTCGCTGGAGATTTCTTAGGGTGTCAAAGGCTTGGGAATGCTTGGTACTTTTCCAGGCCTGATATTCAGTTCCATGGCAACTTCGGCAGCTCTCTGCCCCCACGTAACCATTATCCCTGTCCTGCTCTAATGCCTGGTCAGAAAACTTCCGCTTTGCCTCGGCCTGCCCTGCCCGATCCTTAACCGCTGCGCCATAAGCCTGCGAAATAAATTGCTCTACTTCCGGGTCAGGGAGAATATCCATCGAAAGGTAAATCCACTTGAAGTCATGCCTTAGAAGCCGTCCATTATGGTCCACCCATAAATCCAGTCTGGCCAAGTGCTTCTGGCCGGGAGAGACGATGACGGCATGGTTGACATTTTCTACAGGGATATTGCCTCTGGCCGCCAGGATAACCTGGACGTCGCCAAATCCAAAGGCAAGCAGCCTGTTTTCTTTTTCTGACAGGTCGCTTAAGACTACGATCAGGTGCGTCTCTCTTTTTATAGCGGGCAGATATTCTTTGATACCGGCTAAGGGCCCCGATACTTCAAGCCTGAACCCCTCAGCCTGAATTTGATCGCGGTTGAGCGGCGGCGCGGTCAGGGCCAGGATTCCAATTTTGACCGGGCCCAGCTCCTTGATGAGATATGGCCTTCCCAAAATCTCTTTAGCCTCACCCCTATGGACGTTGGCCGAAAGGAAAGGAATGTTTAAGCTCTTAATCTGATTCTGGATAAAGTCGGTCCCGAAGTTAAAGGCGTCGTCGCCCAAGGCAATGGCGTGATAGCCCATCTTCTCCAAGGTCTTTAAATAGACCTCAGTCCTTAACAGATCTGACGGGCCTGCGCCATGAAAAGCGCCGCTCCCCTCGATCAACAGGGCCTGAGGATTCTCCTTAAGAATGTCCTTGATTATTGTAGCCCTTCTGGCCAGACCGCCAGCCCGGTTTTCGCCTCAGCCGCAGGGATCCAATGCTCCCCGGGTCTGGCCGGTAAAGAGCAAAGTTATCCTTGTCCCTTCTTCTGCACCGGATGAGGCAAAAAAGGATAAGAACACTATAACCAACAAAAAGAAATATGCTAAGCGCCTGCTCATCTTAATACTTACAAAGAATTATTGCCTACTGAGCCTCTTGTAAAAGTCTCCTCGCGTCATTCCTGCGGAAGCAGGAATCCAGTGTTTTCAATAGATTCTATAGGGGTAGGAAGGATCGATTGGTTTCGATCCCCCCTCCCTCCGAACCGGACTGGCGGTTCTCCCGCATCCGGCTCTCCGGTTGGTGGTTTTACCTCGATAAGGACTGGCGTAAAAACTTATGTGCTCCATCAAGGA
>QYQD01000135.1 GCA_007280345.1 Deltaproteobacteria bacterium
CTATCAGGTCAAAGGATGGACCGCCTTCTTCAGCCGGGATACCAGCCGGCTCCTTTAGTTGATTTTTTTCTTCGAGATTATCTTCCATTAAACCTCAGGGCGTGTATCTTTGATTGAGATCTCAGACCAAGTTGCGTTCAAATCCCCCTTAATCCCCCTTTCTCAAAGGGGGAAATTATATCCCCCTCTTTGGAGAAGAGGGTTAGGGGAGATTTTATGGTGGTAATCATTTTATATTTCGGCATAATAGGCCAGATTCTTAAAATATCGGCGTCGGGGAAGGCTTTTTTAAGGTAGGTGGTAGATTTTACGTTCGAACGTGAAGAGGCTAGATTACCACATGCAGAAGGGGCTGTTTGACTTTCTTTAAGGTTTCAAACCAGGCAGATACGTCCTCTATCTCCTTTTTCTCCTTTCTTATGCACTCCATGGACAGGATCGTAAAACCGGAAGAGGCCAGCCGGTCGCTAATCTCAGGTAAAGACCTTGTTACGTATTCCTGCCTGGTTTTGTCGGCCACCATAAATAGACACTTAATCTTTTTGTCCCTGACCTGTAAACTTATACGCATAGGCCCCAACCGGCTCATATTCAAGAAGAACAATGCCCGGAAAGGACCGTCAGTTCCGTCCTTCGAGCCCCCCTTTTCATCCGGCTCCCGGTCTAATAAGAGTTCACATTCCCCCCAGCCGGCCTGTTTAGAAAACCAGACGGGCAAAAAAATAGCCGGTTCCCCCTCCGGAGATAAAAGCCGCGCATTGGCAGACTGATAGCCCTCTATCAGATTAAAAAGGGATGAAAGCGCCCGCGCCAGGGCGCTATCCGGTTCGGAGCGGGACAGACTATGCACGGTTTGCATGACCAGACCCTTTATATCTGTCTCTACCAGACCTCTGGAATCAGGAAGTTGGCCTTTCAGAAAATGAGTACTGAGCTTGTTCTCCCAGGAGAGGCCCATCAACTTGAATACAGAGGGATTGGGCTCCTGCCCCATAAGGACTCTGTCCAGAAGGCTGGATAAGGGCCTGAGCCTTTCCGCCATATCGGGTGAAGAATCCAGCGTCTGACGCAACTGCCTGGCCACGTTATCCAGTATGTTACCGGTTTCCTGACGGAGGGTAAGAAACTGCCTGAAAGACTCCCTTTGCCATTCTTCGGCCGGCGACTCACCGACCATCTTGAGAACAACCTGCGGAGAGACCTCCCGCACCTCAAATTCAGCCTTTAAGCCCTTTGCCAGGGGAAGCCCGGTCTGGGCCATAACGGTCTGACCGGCTATGCGCAATAAGGCCCCTTCTCCGGGGAGGATATCTAAGACCGTACCCTCATAGCGTGAACCAACGGTGAATAAATTCTGGAGGTCTTGCAGAAAGGGGCCCGAGACCCCTGGGGACAGGATCTTAAAGATGGGTAAATCAGCCTTACCTTCTATCTTCAATTCTTCTCTTATCAGCCTTGATGATTTCGTAAAAAACGGTTCACGGTTCCAGGTTCAAGGTTAACCCTCTCCTGCTGGTGGGCATAGCCCACCCTACTCGCTTCAATGTTCGGCGTTCGAACGTTTTTATCCGACACCCGACTCCCGACTGCTTGCTATCGACTATTGTTAGCCTCTCTTTTCTCCCTAGCCAGCCCTAGAACCAATTCTACCTCTCCGCTGGTCATTGATAACCGCTCAGCGATTTCATCCACAGAAAGCCCGTAACGCGACAGTTCCACGACATTTGTATATGGGCCGTCAGCCCGTCCCGGCAAAACAGGCGCCTCGCGTCCGGCCGATGGAGCCGGGCTGTTCGTCAGCCTTTGCAGCTCCTTAATCCGGCGGTCTAAATCAGAAAGCAGTTTATCCGCCAGGGCCTTTTTTTCCTTCAGGTTGGCTGACAGGGTCTTGCAGATTTTATCCGTCTCGCTAATGAGGCCGGCGGCGCTCTCAATGCCTTTATTCAGGCCGTTCAGATGGCCACTCCTTTTGAATCTGAACAGCAGAAAAACAACAAAAAGGATCAGGATGACCTCGACGCCCAACTGTACAAGGATTAGCACCTCTATATTACCAAGACCTTTCACGCCCGCCCACCTCGTGTTTCGGTTATACCTTCGTCACTGCAGATAAAAATGGTACGCCTTTGCCGGCTGACTGCTGATAGCTGATTGCCGACAGCTATCTTCTAGGCAATCACGTCAATAATCTTGCCCTGCTCTTTCTCCGGATCTTTTTTCTCCTCGCCCATCTTTCCCTGACCGTTCTCCGCCTCGGCCCCGTCTTTGCGCTCGCGCGGTTTGTCCCGTATCGCCTGCTTACGCTGCGTGGCCTCTTTTGGGTTAGGAGATTTTTCTACGGGCTGAGGTTGCCTGATCCCCGGAGCAGGATTAATGGAATATTCATCCATCCCCATCCCTCCACCTAGTGCCCATCCGAAAACCCAAGGATTCCGGATGGAGCGATCAGCGCTCAGCTATTAGCATGAAGCCGGTCCACCGTTCACTGTTGACCGTTTACCGAAAGAAAATGTCGGACAACGGTTAACGGATAACGGATAACAAACATGCTGATGGCTGACCGCTGAAAGCTTATTAGGATGTCAGGTAAAAACATAATCCACAAACAGTACCTTCTGTATTTTCTTCGGTTTTAAATAATTATTTAAAACCCGGCGCAGCTCATCCGCAAGTGCCTTATCATTTTGCCCCTGCTGCACTGCATCGAGCTTCTTAGAAAGGAAAAAAGCATAAATCGCCTCACGTAACATCAATTCTTTTCTCCTGATCTCCGGCGCCACGCCCTCCTCTGTCACAAAATCAACCCGCACTCTCAAGAAAACATCCGTCCCGCCTTCATTAAATGGAATCAAAAATGGTTTTAAACTATACCTCTCTCCTTTGATTACAGCTTTAGCGCTTTCCCCCTCCGAGGGGCTGGAAAGGCTGGAATGACTATAATATCTCCTGCCTAGCAGGAAAGAGAATACAGCCGTGCCCAGGATCAAAAAACAGGCCAAAATAATAAATACTACTTTCTTGTTTTGGCCTGCAAACCTCCAAATAGATGCAGGAACAATACGGGCAAGAAATGACTTACTCCTTCCCCAAACGGCTCTGGAGAAGTCTAATATCTTGCCTCCCAACCCGCCATAAGCGACCTCAGCCGGTGTTTTCTCTTCGCCCTCCTCTCCCTTTCCCTCTTCCTCTTTGTCCTTGCTTTCGTCTCCGGCCCCGGCCTCTGTCTCAGCTTCTGCGCTCTTTACAGATACAGTTGCCCCGGCTTCGGCCGCCGTTTCTTCTTCTGTAGAGGCCGGGCCGGGTTCTGGAGGGTCTTCGTCCCGGGTCTCACCTTCCCCGGACTCAGCGGCGATAGGAATATCGCCGGGGGCAAGGTCATGGCCTTCCTCTTGTTCTTCCGGCTGGTTGTCCGGATCTCGTGTTTCTTTTTCCAGATCTTCTTTGTCTTTGTCTGTATCGCTCATATCAGGCCCTGATTATTTTAATTAGGCCGCAGATTTTCGCAGATGTACGCAGATAAAATCAAAATCCTGATAATCTGCGTTCATCTGCGTCCTATACTATCAGGTTATGCTCCCTGGTTGAAATGCCCCAGGAGAGCGCCGCGGAGACGAAGGGTGGCCTTGGTATGCATCTGTGAAATCCGCGACTCGGTATATCCCATGATCTCCCCTATCTCCCGCATAGTTAAGTCCTCATAATAATAGAGCGAAACCACTAATCTCTCCTTTTCCGGCAGTTCGTCAATGGCGCCGGCGATTATATCCCGCAGTTGCGCCAGGCCGAGTGAAACAAAGGGATCGCTCTGCCTCCCGTCCGCCACGATTTCAAAAAAATCATCGTCAGAATCCTCGGATGTCCTCCGGCGTATTATGCTTAGATCAGTTAGCGATACTCCCTTTACCGTATCAATCAAATGATAAAAGTCCGCCAGAGAACGGCCTAATCTGCCTGCTACTTCCTCGTCCTCGGCCGGCCTGCCCAGTTCTTTTTGCAAGGCGTTGTATGCCTTCTCTATATCGGCAATCTTGCGACGCACCGAGCGAGGCACCCAATCCAGAGAACGCAACTCATCCAACATAGCCCCGCGTATGCGAAACTCCGCGTAGGTTTTGAATTGAATATTCTTACCGGGGTCGAATTTATTTATAGCGTCAATAAGCCCTATCGTCCCTGAACTGACAAGATCATCCATAGAGACATGCGCGGGCAGACGCATGGCCAGTTTACCGGCCAGATATTTAATTAAAGGAGCATATTTAATAATCAATTCCTCCCTCTGTTTGGCATCTACAGTCTTTTCACCCTTGAAATAATACTGGGTATAGTCTTTTAATCTGGCAGCATTAGCATTATACTTTTTCATAAGGCCCCCGGCGCTTGTAATAAATTTTTCCAGAAAAATTTGATATTCCCGTCCGACCGGTCTTCGTAGTTCCGGTTGCAGATACTTTCGGCCAGCTCCACAAATCGTCTGCTGGAAGAGGCCTCCGGATATAACTCGACCACCACTCTTTGTTTTTTAACGGCCCTGGGGATACACGCATCGTGAGGTATAAGACCCCAGTAATCCAGAGACATGCTCCCCAGAAATCTGTCTGTCACCATACTTAACCTCTTAAAAACCGACTCGGCTTCGGCCTCTGTAACAGCCAGATTTACCAGGATACTAAATCGCTTGATGTCATGTTGAGTGGAAAGAATCTTGATTAAGGCATAAGCATCGGCGATGGATGTGGGCTCGGGAGTGACTATAACCACCCTCTCGTGGGCTGCCAAATTGAAATAGACCACATTCGAAGAAATACCGGCGGCTGTATCAATAATCAGGATATCTATACAATTGCGCAGCCCTTCGAGTTCGTTAAGCAGATACAGTTTCTGACTCTCCGAGAGGTCGGCCAGTTCCTGAACCCCGGAACTGGCCGGCATAATCCGCATGCCGCCGGGCCCCTCGACTAAAATCTCAGCCAGCGTCTTCTCACCGGAAAAGACATGGCGCATGGTGTACTTGGGCGCTAATCCCAGCAATATATCAATATTGGCCAGACTCAGATCGGCATCCAGCACTAACACCCTCTTGCCCTTCCTGGATAAGACAAAGGCCAGGTTAGCCACCACATTAGTCTTGCCTACGCCGCCTTTCCCGCTGGTAAAGGAAATTACCCTGGGGATATGGTCCTCCGCACAAGAATTGGACCTGCCTATATCGGACGGCATATAGGGTGATGACTTCAACCTACTTCTCAGACCCACAGCCTGATCCATAATTATTCTCCCTAAACTCCTTCACGTAATTCGCTCCATAACAGATATATCAGTCTCTTACGCGTAGCTGCCTCTATATCCTCGGGCACCCGCTGGCCGGTAGTAAAATAAAAGATAGGCGACTTGAAACGCACCGCCTGATTAAATATCGGGCCATAAAAGCGGGACTCGTCGATCTTGGAAAAAATACAACCCTTAACCGACAAGGCCAGGTACTTCGCAAGTATATCCTCTATGACGCCGTTCTGCGTGGTGGCGCTGACCACAAGCTGCCCTTCGATAGCCGGGTGGGCATAAATATATCTGGCCATCTCCTGCATGTGTTCTTCATGATGTGGACTTCGGCCGGCCGTATCAATCAGGATTATGTCTTTATCCTGATTCCGGTTAATGGCCCGTGACAGATCCTGGTCTTTAAAGACAGTCGTAAAGGGCACCCCCAGGATATGGGCATAGGTTTTGAGCTGTTCGGAGGCCGCGATACGATAATTATCCGCCGAGATCAGCGCCACCCTTTTTTTCTCCTTTAAAGCAAAATGGGCGGCCAGCTTGGCGCAGGTAGTGGTCTTACCCACACCCGTAGGACCAATAAAGGCCCAGACGCAGGGACGGTTTGCTTTTTCTCCATCCCGGCGCCCCAAAACGATTTGATCCAGCAACCGCCCGGTTATTATGTCTCTGAGCCTGGCAGATGATTCAGCCGGATCGGCTCTCCCATCCAGCCCCACGCCCTCCAGCAAAGAACAGACCAGAGCGGATTCCAGGCCGATAGATTCGAGATAGGCGGTCAGGGTATCTACTGCCTGATTTAATGGCCCGCCTGCCCGTGCCGGCATGGCAGACAGGCCCGCCTGCCCGCCATGGCGCATCTCCGGCCGGAGCCCGATCGCCGTCTGGATCATCATTTTCAGACCGGCAACCTCGGCCCGAAGAGCGGATACTTCCGGTAATTGGCTGGTTATTAACTGATTGTTTACCGGCCCGGAAAGATAATCGGCGCTGCGTTTTTCAGGCAGGGAACCGGTGTTAACCGTGGTATCCCGGGGCTCGTAGTCTATGGCCGCCACTACTTCTACCATGGATTTCCCTGTGCCCCCCAGGAGCCCGTTGCCCTTCCTGAGTCTCTTTGTAGAAAGGATAATCGCTTCCGGTCCCAGCTCGCTCTTGACCATCTGCACCGCTGCGTTAATGTCCCTGGCTTCGTACCGCTTAATCTTCATGGCCGAGTTCTATTATCCCCACAGATTGGACTTTCATATCAGATGACAACTCATTATGTGAAAGAATAAGCACGTTAGGAACAAACCTCTCCACCAGCCGCCGCAAATGCCGCCTGACAATGGGTGAACAAAGAACGATGGGCTGATAATTAAGCACCAGGCATTGCTCTGCGCCACGGTTGATATAACTGATAATACGCTGGGCCAGATTGGGCTCAATGGAAAGGAAAGTGCCTTGCTCTGTCCTCTGTATCCCTTCCCGCAGCACATCTTCGATATTCTGGCTCAGCGCCAGCACCGGTAATGTCCCCTCCGGGGTCAAAAATTCCTTGGTGATGGACCGGGCCAGTTTCTGGCGTACATATTCGGTAAGGATGTCCGGGTCTTTGGTAATCGGGGCATAGTCCGCTATGGTCTCTACGACAGTGAGCAGATCCCGTATAGATATCCTTTCCCGCAAAAGATTCTGCAGGACCTTCTGCAACCCGCCCAGGGAGAAAACGGTATTGGCTTCTTCCACTGCCTTGGAATTAGTCTTGGCGAGATTATCCAGTAACTTCTGAACTTCCTGACGTCCGAGCAGTTCATCGGCATGGCTGCGGATGACTTCGGTTAAATGTGTAGCCACAACCGTCGCCATATCCACTACCGTATAACCTGCCAGTTGCGCCTCCTCCTTGACTTTGTCCGTAATCCACAGGGCGGGCAGATTAAAGGCCGGCTCGGTAGTGGGGATGCCCTCTACTTTGCGTTTTACTTCTCCGGCATCCATGGCTAAATGGTATCCGGGCAATAATTCACCGCGCGCCACTTCAATCCCCCTGATAAGCACGGCATAGTTCCCGGGTTTTAACTGCAAATTATCCCGTATATGGATAGGCGGGACAATAAGGCCCATATCCAGGGCGAACTGCCGGCGGAGCGCCCGGATTCTTTCCAGGAGATCACCGCCTTGTTTTTCATCCACTAAAGGGATGAGACCATAACCAACCTCTAAAGAGAGCGTATCCAGAGGAAGAATACTCTCCACAATCTCCGGCTCCCTCGTCGATTTGGCCGCTGGGGCCTCTTCTCTGACCCCGGCTTCAGAGGCTTGCCTGCTGCGGTAGAGAAAAAAAGCCAGAGAGCCAATTGCTGCGGAAAAAAGAATAAAGGGGATGTGCGGCAGTCCCGGTATCAAACCGAAGAAAAAGATGATGCCTGACGCGACGCCCATGGCCTGTATCTGGGATCCGAACTGATTGGCGAATTCCCTTCCCATGCCTACTTCAGACGCCGCCCGGCTTACCAGTATGCCCGCAGCCGTAGAAATGACCAGGGCCGGTATCTGCGCCACCAGGCCATCGCCGATGGTAAGTAACGTGTAATTCTGCACTGCGTCTACCACCGGCAAGCCTTTCTGAAAAACACCGATAAGTATGCCGCCCAGGATATTTACAAATATAATGATGATACTGGCGATAGCCTCCCCGCGCACAAACTTGCTGGCGCCGTCCATAGCCCCATAGAATTCCGACTCCCTGGCAATCTCCGCCCTTCTGCGCCTGGCCTCCCGATCATCTATAAGACCGGCGTTCAAGTCTGCATCTATACTCATCTGTTTTCCGGGCATGGCGTCCAGGGTAAAACGGGCCGCCACCTCGGCTATGCGCCCCGCGCCCTTGGTGATTACCACAAAATTAATAACCACCATGATAAAAAAGACAATGGCCCCGATGACGTAGTTCCCTCCGATTACAAAGGTCCCGAAGGCCTTGATGACCTGTCCGGCGGACTCTGCCCCCTCATTGCCATAGGAAAGAATGAGGCGGGTCGAGGCCACATTTAAAGACAGGCGAAAGAGGGTGGTAATCAGAAGCAAAGACGGGAAAACGGAAAAATCAAGAGGACTGGCGCTGTACATGGCCATGAGTAGAATAACCAGGCCAAAGGTCAGGCTGAAGGTGAGAAGGATGTCCAAAATAAAAGGCGGCAGGGGAACGATCATCACCAGCAAAATGCCCACTACCCCGACAGCCATAACGAGATTCCCGCTATCTAACGACGGCAGTCCCACGGCGGGGCTTCGTACCTGATCAGCCATAATTACTCCTTATCTGGCGGCAAATGCCTTATTCTTCAGCCGATATACATAGGCCAGTATCTCTGCTGCCGCCTGATACAAATTAGGCGGGATCACCTGGCCGATCTCCACTGTCTTATACAGAATCTGGGCCAGCGGCTTGTCTTCAACCAGCGGCACATTATTTTCCATGGCGATCTCTTTGATTTTTTCTGCAATCAGCCCGGCGCCCTTGGCTACCACTTCCGGCGCATCCGACTCTCCTACCCGATACTGGAGGGCTACGGCCAGATGGGTGGGGTTGGTTATAACTACGTCCGCCTTGGGCACAGCGGCCATCATCCGGCGTCTGGCCATTTCCCTTTGAATGCTTCTGATCCGTGACTTAATCATAGGATCGCCTTCGGTCTGCTTGAACTCCTCCTTGACCTCCTGCTTGGTCATCCTGATCTTTTTTTCAAATTCCCAGCGCTGAAAGGCGTAGTCCAAAGCCGCCAGGAGCAGCATCACCAGACAAGTGTTTAAAAAAATCTTAAAAGAAACCATGCTTACGTAACCGAGAATCTGCCCGATCTCGGCATCCATCAGAGGGAGAACGCGCGGCATTTCTCCCTTGACCGTACGATACGCCATGTATCCCACAATAGCTATCTTGGCCAGGGACTTGAGAAGCTCCATTACCGCCTGTATGGAAAAGATGCGCTTAAATCCGTTTAAGGGGTTGATTTTGGATAGCTTTGGCTCCAGGTTTTCAGTGCTAAAGACGAATCCGACTTGCAGATAATTGGCCAGAAAGGCCATCAAGAACACGGCCAGAAGGATCGGCCCTGCGATCAGGCCCAGATATTGAACGGCAGTAAGTCCGAGCGCGCCTATGGTTGCCCGGTTAATCTCTACATCTGCGGCCTGCCTTAGAAAATAAACCATCATCTCCCGGATAGAGTGGTAAACATAAGTGTGACACGCATACAGGGTAATAAAACCCGTCAACATAACCAAAACCGCGGAAACCTCCCGGCTACGGGCTACCTGTCCTTTCTTGCGGGCATCTTCCCTGCGCCGCGGGGTTGCCTTTTCAGTTTTTTCCTGGAAGGATTCTTCGGCCATCTAACCTTTAAACCCCCGTATCAATACCGGCAAAAGATTTCCTGTTTCATGTATAGTTCGGATAAAAAACGGCCCCATAACCTGCATGGACAGGCCAAAGAAAAAAAGGCCTATGCCGATAGTAAGAGGGAAGCTAATAATCAGTAAGTTCATCTGCGGGACGGCCTTGGCCAGGATACCCAGGGCTGCCTGCGTAAAGAGGAGGATAGCCATAACCGGCGCCATCACCTTGACCGCTATAACGAACATCCCCCCGCTACTCAGCAATATCCGGTTATAAACCCCCTCCGTAAGATTCATTTCGCCGGGACGGAGGATACTGAAGCTGTACGTCAAAGTTTGAAAGAACATATGATGCCCATCCACAGCTAAAAATATCAATAAACTCACCAGGTACCCCAACTGGGCCAAAACAGGAGATTCTTGCCCCATCTCTGGGTCCATAACCTGGGCCACACCAAAACCCATCTGGAAGCCGACCATCTGCCCGGCCAGTTGAATTCCGGCAAAGACCAGCTTAAGGACAAGGCCAAGAGTAAATCCCACAAACATCTCTTTGACCAAAAGCAACACCATGGAAAATACGTCATCAGGAAAAACTTTGGGCTCAACCTGGACCACAGGGAGTAGGACAAGACTGACGATCAGACAGAGTCCGGCCTTCGCCAGGTTAGGCACGCCCTTGGCCCCGATAACAGGCATCATAAATATAATAGCCGCCACACGCACCAGGATCAGGATAAACACCTGAAATTGTTGTAACGTCCAATCGAGCAGGAAACCATCTACCATAGAGTTTTTACCTGATATATTGTGGGATATTGATAATTAAATGTTCCGTAAAAACGGTCAATTTATTCATAATCCATGGCAAAAAGGCCAGCAGCGCCAGCATGACCGCCACTATCTTTGGGACGAAGGAGAGCGTCATCTCCTGAATTTGAGTAACGGCCTGGAAGATGCTGACCGCCAGGCCCACGACCATCCCGATACCCAGGATGGGCAGGGAAATAAGTAGAGTGACCTCAATGGCGTCCTTGGCTATACCTATGGCAAATTCCGGAGTCATAACCCGCCTCATGCAAAACTTTTGACTAACGAACCGACGATCAGATACCAACCATCTACCAGGACAAATAAAAGGAGTTTAAACGGCAGCGAGACCATAACCGGCGGCAGCATCATCATGCCCATGGAAAGGAGCACGCTGGCTACTACCATATCAATGACCAGAAACGGGATATAAAGAATAAAACCGATCTGAAAGGCCGTTTTTAGTTCACTGATCATAAAGGCCGGTATCAAAACCGTGGTGGGAACATCTTCCTTATTCTGCGGCCGTTCCATCTTGGCAATATTGACAAATAAGGAGAGATCCTTTTCGCGGGTGTGCTTGAACATAAAGTTACGGATAGGCACCAGCGCCTGATCCAGGGCCTCGGCCTGGGTTATCTCTTCAGCCAGATAGGGCTTTAACGCCTGCTCATGCACAGTCTGCCAGACCGGCGCCATGATAAAAAAAGTCAGGAAAATAGATAATCCAATTATTATCTGGTTCGGCGGCGTCTGCTGGGTGCCGACCGCGTGCCGGAGGAATGAAAAAACTACGGCCAGCCGTGTAAAGGACGTCATCATAAGCAAGATAGCCGGCGCCAGCGAAAAAACCGTAAGCAAGAGCAGTATCTGGAGCAATACCGATACCTTCTGCGGGCTGTCGGCCTCCTCCAATCCAAACTTGAGCGTAGGAACGGAGACGGCATGGGCAGTCTTCTCAATAAGAAGAAGGGCCAGAAGGATAACTATTACTAATACTATGAGCTGTCCCGAACGCCTCATGATGACCAGACCTTCCTTAAACTTCCGCATGGTTAGCGAGGCCTGAGAAAACGAAAAAGGCCTTTCCCCTCGCTCTCATCTTTGTCCTCTCCCGGCCCTCCTGAGGAAGGAAGGATTTGTGCTCTGTCCATCTTGGTCAGGAGACTTACGCTCCCTTCCGACATGCCCAGCACTATTATTTCACCGCCCACTTCAATAACCGAAACGTACTTCTTCGGCGCGATACCCTTGGTCGCCAGGATCTTGATAAGATTACTGCCGCAGGCCTTTTCCTGCAGGGCCCTTAACTTTCGCGCGCCGTGCAGAGCCAGGAAAAACAGGCCCAAAACCATGGCCAGGGCAAAGATCATCTTGAATAGGACGCCGATCAGACCGGGCACATCAGCGCCACTGTCGGCGGTTGAGGCCGGGGAGCCTAACGCCATGGAGGGCAAGGCCAAAACCAAAATCAAAATCATTAAAATCTGTCTGTCTCTCTGGAACATAAACATCTCTTTACCCTAGGTTCCTAACCCGCTCTGTCGGGCTGATAATTTCCGTTAATCTGACCCCGAATTTATCGTCAACCACCACTACTTCTCCCTTGCCGAGCAGCCTTCCACTGACATACACCTCTACCGGTTCACCGGCCAGCTTATTTAATTCGATAATGGCGCCCTGGCCCATCTGAAGAAGATCATTAATAACCATGCGTGTCCGGCCCAACTCCACGCTTACTTCGAGCGGAATATCCAGGAGAAAATCCAGGCTGCGGTCACCTCTTTGCATGGATCTCTTACCGCTAAAATCATCAAAGCGGGGTGACTCAATATTACCCGCCGGTTCTTCTTTAGATACGGGCGCAGTCTCTTCTGCTCCTGTTTCTCCAGCCTGCTTTTTCCCGGCTTCTACCGCTTTTGCCTCTGCAAATGCCGCATCCCAGTCCATGTCTGCCGAAGCGCTCCCGCTCTCTGCTTCGGTTTTATGAGCTTCATCAGGTGCGGCATCCGGATCTTGAGAAGTTGCTTGTTTAATATCTTCTTCGCCCATTTTTACCTCCGTATTCTCAATCGGCAGAGACGTCTTCTAATAGTTGAAAGGCCTTGTTACCCTTACATATCCCGGCATAGGCATTGAATTTTGGAACCCCTTCCACGTCAACCAATAGAGGTTCGCCCAGGTCTTTATTCAGGCGGATTATATCCCCCGTGGTAAGCCTCGCCACCTCGTTGGCGCTCATATTGGTTTTTCCCAGTTCAAGCCGTAATCCCACCTGGATTTTTCGTATCGAATCGCGCATCTGTTGAAACCAATAGGGATCAATCTCCTGCTGTTCTTTTTGAAAAGAAGCCATGAGCTTGGTCTTAATGGGTTCTATGTTGGCAAAAGGTATGCATATAGATATCTGCCCGGAGAACTCATCCATCTCAACCGTATGGCGGGAAACAATCAGAGGATCGTTAGGATGGACTATGCGCGCAAACTGGGGATTTATTTCACTGCGCACATATTGAATCTTCACCGGGTGGATCGGATGCCAGACCTTTTCCAGATCAGCATAGGCCAGATGAACTACGCGGCTAATTAATTTCTGTTCAATAGGTGTAAACTCCCGGCCTTCAACCTTGGTGCGGCCCTTTCCCGAACCGCCGAGGAAACACTCCACCAAATGAAATACCAGCCGGGAATCAATAACGAATAGGGCATTGCCGCGCAAGGGCTCCATCTTGAAGATATGAAGACTGGTGGGTACCGGCAGATTTTTGGCGAAATCGCTAAACTTCAGCACCTCTAAAGGCTGGACAGACATATCGACTATACGTCTGAGCATAGTGGTCAGGGTAACACGAAAATTACGGGCAAATTGATCATTCAGCGCGTCAAACGTCGGCATTTTGGTCTTGATGACCCGGTTCTGATTTACAAAATCGTATAATTCATACCCGGACGGGGCAGATACTTCATCGGGTTCCGTCTCAATTTCCCCGCCCGACATTCCCTTTAAAAGGGCGTCAACCTCTTCCTGGCTTAAAACCTTACTCATTTGTCTAGTAACCCTTTCTTCAGAAAATATTTACTGAATAACAAATTCGCTAAAATAAACCCCTTTAACCTTATTATTTCCCAGATAATGGTTAGCGCGTATTATGATCTCATCGCGTAACTTGATCTTTCCTTCCAGGGTCATTACCTCTTCATACCTTTTGCTTGTAAGAAGCATAATGATAGTATCCCGCAACTGTGGGATATGTTTTTCGGCCTCAGCCTTAACTTTTTCATCTTCGCCTTCAAGCTCCAGGTCTATCTTCATCTTTAGATATCTCGCCCCTTCTCCGTCTATAAGAAGATTGACGATAAAGGGATCCAGAGGCAGAAATACTCCAACCTTCTGTGCCTCTCCTGCCTTCTTTTCTTTGGCAACAGCGGCCTTTTTCTCCGTGTGTATAAATTTAGGGCCGATATACATGGTATAGGCAAGGTATCCACCGGCAGAAAGGGCTAAGACAATTACGACGATAATAATCAGGGAAAACAGTTTTCCTTTCTTTGGTTTTTCTTCCCCGGCCCCCTCTATTTCCTCGGCTTCTTTTTTCTCCTTCTCCGCCATACCCATTTCTCCCTGGATAAAAAATTTACCCATAAGTGAGCAAAGAATATGCCAGGCATACTATTCCGGCCTAACTTGCTGTTTTTAAAAGTAATTAAGCTCACTAACCAGGAATGGGCTTTCGAGATATTGGGACGTCAAAGTTCTGTTAATCGTCAAGTCTTTGACAACTACACATAAAGTTGCCCTTAAATCAATCTATTAGCATTGGCTCTATCCAAAGAAATGCAAAAAAAATATTTACGTGGTCTTTCTTTCAGCCGAAACGATAAATTAGGGACATTATTACTCCGGCACGTAAGCACATAACAAATGTCATGCCGGATCCCCAATCAAGTTGAGGACAGGCTTGATCCGGCATCCAGTTCCTTACTATAGGGGTAGGAAGGATCGATTGGTTTCGATCCCCCCTCCCTCCGAACCGGACTGGCGGTTCTCCCGCATCCGGCTCTCCGGTTGGTGGTTTTACCTCGATAAGGACTGGCGTAAAAACTTATGTGCTCCATCAAG
>QYQD01000023.1 GCA_007280345.1 Deltaproteobacteria bacterium
CGGCGCCCACTTCACCGGCCGCCCCCCGGCGTCAAAGTTTTTCTGTATGCTGCCTTTCATATACCCGCCGAAATTCCGGAAGACACCGGTGAGGTTCCCGCCCCGCTCCTCCATCCCCTGGAGGCGGGCCAGCACGTCCGCGGCTAAAACTTTGACGGCTACTCCGGACATTAGAATCCCCCCAGCGTGCCCCGGGAAAACACCCGCCCGGCGCTTTTAATCTCCGTCACATCCTGGGCATCCCCGGGCACTTCCACCCCGGCCGCCCCGACGATCTCCGCCTTGCCCGCGGCCACCAATTTCAGAAAGGCTATGGCGTCCTCGTACTTTTGCCGCCGCACCTCCGGGGCCACGGAGCGCCGGGAATAGAGGTGATAGAGGGATAGGTCCACGGCCAGGGATTTCACCCGGGCCGGGGTCGCCGCCAGGGGCAACTGGTAGCGCACCGCCAGGTAGGCGTCAATCTCGGCGGCCGCCTTGGCGATGGCCTCGCTCACCACCGCAGCGTCGGGCACGTCGCCCGACTCCGCCGTGATCTGGGCCAGCTCCAACTCCGGTACCAGTTTCAGCAGGTCGTCCTGGGTGCAGTAACGACCCGGGTCGACGGCAACGTCGCCACTTCCTGCCCCGCCCATTAGCTCACCACCTCCGTGTCTGGGTTGATAAAGGTGACCCCCGCTTTTTGCCGCCAGATATAGACCGTCCCGGCGTCAAGGTAAAATGTCACTCCCCCATTTTGATCGGTTCGCCCCGAGGCAATGATATTCTGCCCCGCGGCATCAGTGGAAATCCACACCTGGGCGTCGGCAATGGGCAGGCCATTATCCGAGCGGGTCAGGGTGTAAGTCCAGGTGATGGCCCCTATTCCCAGTGAGCTCCGGGAGCTGACCGGAACATCGAGATTGTTATCCTCTGGAGTGATTTGCAGCACTTTATATCGGTCCTCATTGTCCAGGCCGGCGCCGCCATCAATCTCCACATAGATGGCTTCCACGGCGATGGCGCTGAATTTATAACCCCCGCCGCCGATAGCGGCGATCTCCGGGACCGGGGGCAAGTCTTCACCGGCCGCCACGGTTTTGTAGGTGATGATGGCGGGCGCCAATCCTGCCTGGGGCACCCCATTAACGCTGAAATGGATCACATAGATCATTAGATCACCGGTTTAATCCCCCGGATACAAAAGTCCTTTTTATGGGTGGCAATCCGCCGGAAACTCACGCCAACCATACTTGTTAGGGTTTTCATGCCGCGCCGCCGTTCATAATCCCCCGCCGCCGCCGCCAGGCCGGATATCGCCGAAAATGAGACAGAACCCAGCCGGGCTAGAATCTGTGCCGGGGTCAGGTGGCCGCTGGCGGCCAATACCGCCCCGGCCGTGGCCTGAACAATGGCCCCGGTGCTGATGCCGCCGGCGCCGGGCAGAGTCTGTGAGGCCAAGAGGGCCAACAGGGCAATTTTGACCGCCGCGGCCACCGCCCCCAGGCTGATACTCTCCTGATATTCACCCCCCGCCCCGGTCTCGATAGTCCCGTCGGCGTTTAACGCCCCGAGGCCGGCCAGGGCCAGGGCCTGTTCCGCCAGCAGGGATGCCGCCTGGTCAAGGGCGGTGGTGCCCGGCAAACCCATTGAAGTCAGCAAGTCGTCTCTGGCCGCTACTGGCAAACCCGCCAGGCCCGCTAAACCCAAACTACGGACCATCGCCACAATCCCCTCGCCGTATAGCGCCCCGGCGCCCGGGATGCCCAGATCCGGGAACAGACCACTCCCCCCGGAACCCTCGCCCACCGATGCATTGCCAGACAAAGACATGGAGGCTTGGATTGACAGCGCCGCCCCCAAACTGATCCCGGCCTGGCAGACTAAACCCATTTCTTTCAATGCGGCCAGGTCTGCGGCCTCGGTGATGGCGGTCGACACCGGGAAGGCAATAGGGCTGACATACGACAGACCCCCAGCCGGGATTAACGCCGCCTCACCGGCAAGCGCCGCCGCGCCGAAGCCATTTTTAATCCCTGACGGGATCAGGGCCGCCGCACCGGGCAGGCTGGCAGCGGGAACCATGCCGCTTATCCTGTTGTCCGAGATGCCGGAGGCCGATCCTAATGATACTGATTCGCTATAACTGGAAGTCAGGGCCGGGGTGACCAGCTTCTCCGCCGCGCCCTCGTTGTGGACCCAAGCGACCGCCGCGGCATTGTTGCCGCCGGATGCTACCGCTGACCACTCAATTTCCAGAAAGAGGTATTCCGCTGTCAGGAGCTTTGTGGCCCCGGGCGACCAGGTGATGGCGCCGGTCATATATTGGTTGGCGGCGGTGAAAGAGATCAGACCGGAAGTCTGCCAGCCGGGGGTGAGCTCCACTGCCGCGGAGCCGTCGGCGTTAGCCGAGCGCCACAGGCGGAACTTGATGTAGCCGGTCTGGGCATAATAGGTGTTGCTCTTGACCTTGAAATACAACACCCAGTTAGCGTTGGCAAAGATGCCGTTCAAGGCGGCGGCGGTGCGATAGCCCTTTCGGGTAAAACTGCTGGGCTCGGTGGTGACGAAGGTGGCGGCGGCGTTAATGGTGTCGGGGATGTATTCCTTATAGCTGGGAGAGGCTTTTTTGTCGACCGTCCAACCCTGCGCCTCCTCCAGGGAAGCCGGCGCAGAGGTGGCCAATTCCTCCAGGGCGAGGGCAACCAGATCGGCATTGGACAGATAATAAGTGGGCATTTAGATCAATCCCTGTTCTCGCCAATAAGCCATATAGCCGCAATCCCGTGGCAAATCCACCGCCTGGTGGGGTTGCATGAGCGCGTCGCACTCGGCCCGGTTAAGTTCTGATCGTCTCCCATAAATTTTGCAGGTCGTCATATCATCGGCCAGGTATTCACATTTGTTGCCAGGGGCATCGCCCTTCCAATCCCAGCAGCAGCGCCCGCACTGCCGGCATAACGACGCCGCCGCCATCACCGGATTAAGCCCCCGTCTGGGTACAGGTCACGGTCACGCTCAAGGTGTCGCCGATTTCCACCGCCCGCGGTGTGCCAAAGTCCCGGCCCCCAATAAGGTGCCGCTGGTGCCGGTGTTGACGCTGGCCATAAAAGCGCCGTATACCGTCAAGGCCTCGGTAATGGAGAAAACCGCCTTGGAGGCCGAATTGTCCACGGTCTTGGTGGTGGTTCCGGTAATGGACCCCGGAGTCCAGGCGGGACGATTGCCGGTATAGGGATTGATTTCCGACCAACCGCCATGACTGGCTAAGGCATCAGCGTTAAGCACAGTTCCGGTGCCCTTGAGACCCACATACCAGGCCGGTGAAGCCAGGCCGGTCTTCAAGGTGGCGTCCAAATACTTTGCCAGCCCCTCGCCCACCACCAGGTTGCCGAACTCCTCGACCCATTTCAAGCCGCCCCGGGCATCTCTGCACTCCACCAGATATTTTTGGGCGATTTTCATTGCCAGTTCCATGATCGTTCTCCCTCCTGGCCCCTAAGGGGTTACCGGAAGCGCCCCGGCCCTGGGCCAAAGCGCTTCCGGCCGGGTTACTTCTTGCCGGATTTGGTGCCCGCGGCAGACTTCGCCTCGGGCTCCGGGATTGCTCCCCTCTGAAACTGCTTGAGGGCCGCGTGCAGCGATAAAGCCCGGTTCATTTCCAGTTCCGTGGGCTGGTAACCCGGCTTGACCTCAGACAGGTCATAAGCCAGGGCCTCCATCCGGCCGCTGCGCCGATTGATTTGCTCCGCCAGGGTAGTCATCAGGCCAGATCCTGAATGACCAGCAGTTCGGCGGTACCCTGCCAGACGTTGTTCTTGGAGCCGCCCACCGCGGCGTCGCCGATGATGTACTGGCTATTGAGCAGTTCCCGGGCGGTGCCTTCCAGGGAGGGCGGCACCACTAAGAGGCCGGGGGTGATATCCAGGGCCTGGCCCCGGACGTTTTTCAGGCTCATCATGGTGGCCCGGGCCGTGGCATAATTGGCCGGAGTCAGGTCCGCCTTAACGCAATGGGCCAGCTGCCAGAGGCCGAAGCCCACGGCGCACCGATAATCCACCCCATAGCGGATTTTCTTGCGCATGAATAAATGTTCGTCATCTTCTTTATCCATGCGCACCAGCCGCCAATCCTGCCGGAGTTGAAAGATAAAGGGTTTGATCGCCCGGCTGACATCCAGCAGATACCAGGCGGCGCCGGCGCCGGCCGTGTAATTGCTGGCGACGGCCGCCTCATTGGTGGGTACCGGGGCCGGATGGTCGGTGGCGAAAAATTTGCTGCCGTCCCAGATGTCGGTGGTGAGCGCCGCGGCGATCAGGGCGGCGACGAGCTTGTCGGGGTGCTTTTTGCTGGCCCGGCCCAACTCGGCTAACAGCGGAGTGTAAATCCCCAGGGTGTCGTCATCGATATCATTTCTGTCGACTTCCACCGTGCCTTCGTAATCCAGGGATTCGATCTGGAAGGATTCGGCCCCCAGGGACTGGATCTGGCGGTCGCCGATCCATTGCTCGATGCCGGGGAAGTTCTTCAGCCATTTATAATCGACGATCCGGTTAGTGGCCCGCACCAGCATGGCCACCCGCTCCCACCAGGGTTGCGTGGCCTGCAACGCCCCATTGAAGATGGCGTTGAAGCCGATGTACATATTGTTCAATTGGTCCTGATCGATGATCATGGGTAGTGTCCTCCCTTATTAGTGGCGCAGGCGCCCCCGCCTGTAGTAGGGCGGGCGTCCCCGCCCGCCGTCCTTAATTAAACGCCGTCGTCCCGGGCCACCATGAGCACCAGGTCCAGGTTGGCCGCCGCGCCCGCCGCGGTTTCATTCAACAGGACGCCGCCCGCGGCGCTCAGCAGATCGGCGTTGGCCGCCACCGCGATGTCCAGACTCTCGCCCTCGCCCTGGGTATCGGTTCCGGCAATGGTAATCATGGTGTCGGCCCCGAACTTGATGAGCAAGGTCTTGTCCGCCCCCGGGGCGGTGCCCAGGTTGGCATAGCCCCGCTTGATCCGGCAGGGGTAATTCAGTTCGACTTTGGGGCCCACCAACTGCTTATCCGTCCCATCCTTGACCCAGCCGGTATAGCGCGGGATGGTGATGGGAATCAGATCGCCGGCCAGGGCCTGGATCTGCTCCGGCACGGTGTCGGTGGCGGCCGGGAAGAAGTCCCCGCCGTCGCTCACCGTCAGGGCGTCCGCCGAGGCCGCCGCCAGGGTGGGCTTAACCCCGGAGCCAATGTCCAGCCAGCCCCGGGTGGCGCTGATAAACTTCGTCAGGATGCCGCAGAGGATGCCCTGGCCCGGGTTGGATTCGTCGAAGGTCTCATCGTTTACCACGTACATCTGCTTGCCCACGTCGCTCTGGGCGATGGAACTGGCCTTGAATTCGAAGACGCCGCTGCGGCGCACCCGAATCGTTTTGTCGCCGGCCTGGCCGGTCGAATTATCCACCTGCTCCAGCGCCACGCCCACGAACTTGAAATTGACCGTATCAGCCGCGGGAGCCGCATAACCGGCGGCATTGATGCACACCATGCTGCCGGCGTAAATCTTGACGGCCGCTACCGGATATTCAATTTCAATTCCTTCCCGATACGCCGTAGCCCGATCTTTCGTTAAGGCCATTGGTTAACCCTCCTCTCTGAGCAGACCTTGCTCAATCAGTTTCTCCCGGCTGGCCTTGAAGGCCTCCGGTTTGATTCCGGTGGTGGCGCACAAGGCCAACTGCTCGGCGTCCAGGCCATCTTTACCGCCGCCGCCTTTGGGTGGCTTCAGGTTGCTCTCCGCCAGGATCACCGGGGCCACGGCCATTTCGGCCTTGAACTCGGCGAGATCCCGCTGGGCCTGTTTCAGTTTGATTTCCCGCATGGCCGGGGTGATCTTCTTGGCCGCAATGGCCGCGTCCACCGCCGCTTCCGCCTCGCTCAGGGACTGCGCCTGCTTGAGCGCCGTCAACTCCGTTTCCACCGTGAGTAGGCGGTCCTGGTTGCCCTTCAATCCCTTGATAGTGCCGATGATCTCCGAGACCGAGGCGCCGGCCTTCAACGCCAGCACCTGGGCGATCTCCGGCAGGGCCGTGGCCGTCTTCAGCCGGACCTCCAGGGCTGCAAACACTTCCTCATCCGTGGCCTCGGCTTTCAAGGCCAGCAAACCCAATACCTTGTCCTTCATGGTTTTAGCCTCCTGTATTTGCATCCCCACGGCCTTGGCCCGGGACTTGATGCGCTTCTCGATGATGGCCCGCTCGGCGGGCGTATATTCCTCTTGGGTGCCAGGATTATCCCATTCCTCCATAACCCGGAGCGCCTTAATCGTTGCATCCGGGATGGGAAACCGCCAATTAACCGGATCACCCCATTGTTCTTCAGGAATTGCGATCATATCCCCGCAAAGTCTTTGATGTCCCTCGCTTTTGATGCCGATGGCATATTGCTGACTGCGGGCCACTCTGGCGGCGGTCTCGGCCGTAATATCCTCCAGGACAATGATTCCGTCGCCGTACTTCGCGGCCAACAAGGGCGGCAGATTGGCCATCGCCGGGGTATTGGTGAGGGCCGCATGCATCAGAGCCAGCGGTCGCCGAGTCTCGGGCTCTAATTTCAGCACTGGCGAATAATAACGATACTCCCCGGCCTCCACATGCCGCCGGGCCGCCTCGGTCCACTCTACCCGGGCATAGAGGCCATCCTCTCGAATCTCCAAGTCTTTGATCCAGGCCGCCGCCGGGGCCTTGCCGCCACCCAAACTCTGGTGCTCGTAATCCACCACCAGGTCCAGGCCATCGAGCCGGAATTTGCTGAGAATGGCATCCAGAGCCGCCCGGTCCACCTCAAAGGGCGGGCGGTTATCCCGCAGCTCAACTGTGCCAAGGGGCAAGACCTTGATCCACTCCGGGGCCTGGCCCAGAGTTTCGCAGACATAAAGGAGCATATTCTCAGTCATAAATCGCCTTTACCCTTTTTTGCAGCCGGCCCGCCAGTTCCGGGGCGTATTTGCCGTAATCCGGCGCCCATTTGCCGCCCGCGGCCGGCGACTGAAATTTGTTTTGGGGCCGGGGCAGGTCCCCCAGGGCTCCGCTCCGCACCTGCAGGCCCTGCTGCTCCACTTCCCACTGGCTGAGGGTTATGGCCATGCACCGGCAGTTGTAATCCCAGGGCGGCCAGTAGGTCTGCCAGAACGGGTGATCCAGGGGGTAGATCAGTCCATGCAGTGCCGCGTGCCGGGGCCGGGTGCGCCCGTCCATCACCGCCGAGTACCGGGCGTAAGGCCGCAAGGCTCGGGTATCCTGGGCCTGCTCCCAATGCCCGGCGCCGTAACTGCTCAAGACATTGGTGCGGAACACCGTCTCCCGGTGCCAGGGCCGGGTCAAAATATCCTCCGTGGCCTTGACAAAATCCCCCAAAGTCATGCCCTTTTCCAGGGCCGCCAGCACCGCCTCATAAACCACCTGCAATTCGTCCGCGGCATGGACGTAGGCCGCGGTAAAGGCCTTGACTTTCTCCGCTGCCGCCAACTTGTCGAACTCCGCCCGGGTCATGATCCCCTTGGCCAGAAAGAAATCCACCGCCTCTTGAAAAGGCTGATCCCAGGCGAAGGCCAGTGGCGCAGGCGTCCCCGCCTGCGGTCCTTTATCCATTAATCCGTCCCCGCATCCAGGCCAGCATCCGGGCCTGGTAGAGCAACTCCCCCAGGTCATCCGCCGGCATCTCCGGGTACACGGCCATGAGGCCGTCTCGCAGCGTTTCCAGGGTCGCCCCGGAGTCAATCAACTCCCTGACCGGCTTAAGCATCAGGACCGCAACCTCCGCCGACGCGGCCAACGCCGCCTGACTCAAGGCCTCCAACTCCTGCTGAGTGGCGATCACCTGGGCATCCTGGGGAATCAACTCCAACTCAGTGGGGCGGGCGTCCAGTGGCGCAGGCGTCCCCGCCTGCGTCCTTAAAGGCAACACCGCCTTCATGGC
>QYQD01000040.1 GCA_007280345.1 Deltaproteobacteria bacterium
TTACGCCGGCCTGTCTTTTGGCCAAGATGGCAGGACGGGCTATGGAAACGACGTGATCGCTTATTGCCGATGTAAAAGGGTTCCTTGCCGGGGTCGGCCGAGGCCCAAAGACCCACCTTTTCGCGCATGGCCCGGCGCTGCAGGGTTAACAGGTCCTGGTCATATCTCACATTGGGCGGGGTTGTATATACCATGGCCAGCCCCTTTTCCACCAAAGCGCCATTAACAAAGGTCCCGTCCGGCAAAAAGACATAAGCCAGCAATCGCCCGTACTGGTCATACTTCTCCTTGTCAATCTGGATCCGTACCCGGTTACCCATAGTTAAACGTTTATTAAACATATAGGCCTCATTGGCAAATGGCTCGGCCGGTCGCCCCTCATGCGCTATTTCCGGGGTGTTTACGCCTGCGTAGCGCACCCTGGCGCCGTTTGAAAGTTTTATAGTATCTCCATCGAAAACCCAGGACATCGTGGCCACCATATCGGCCAGGACAGGAGCGCTGAAAAGATGGGCCCAAAGGACAAGGAGACAGACAACGAGACAGACTTTTTTGCGCTTATCTCTCATAGTAGATGGCGGCCTTTAAACAAATTTTTTGCCGGTAAGGCGCTCGAAGGCCTCAATATACTTGGACCTGGTCTTTTCTATTATTTCCCGAGGCAGCTCAGGGGCCGGTGGTTTCTGGTCCCAATGGAAAAACAATAGATAGTCACGGACAAATTGTTTGTCAAAACTGGGTTGACCCTGGCCGGGTTGATATTGATCCTGCGGCCAGAAACGTGAGGAATCGGGCGTCAGGACCTCGTCAATCAGTATCAGGTTTCCACCTGTCAGCCCAAATTCAAATTTGGTATCAGCTATGATGATCCCCTTCTTCTCGGCCAGAGAAGACGCCTTTTTATATAGCCGCAGGCTCAGTTGCGCAATTTTCGCGGCCATCTCTTTTCCGATCAGGTTCTCGACTTCGGATAAAGAGATATTCTGATCATGCGCGCCGGCCTCAGCCTTAGTCGAAGGGGTAAAAATCGGCTCCGGCAGTTTGGCCGATTCCGTAAGCCCTTTGGGCAGCGTTATGCCGCATACCGCTCCTGTCTTCCGGTACTCTTTCCACCCCGAGCCCGACAGGTAACCACGCACAATACACTCTACGGGCAGGGGTCTGGCCTTCTTGACCAGCATGGTACGGCCGGCAAGGATTTCGGCATATTTATGACAAACGGCCGGAAAATCCTTTACTTCGCCGGCGATCAGGTGATTGGGCGCTATGTCGGCCAGTTCCCGGAACCAATAAAACGATATCTGGGTTAAGATGCGACCCTTGTCCGGTATGGGGTTGGGCATCACTACATCAAAGGCCGAAAGCCGGTCTGTAGCCACGATGAGCAGGTGTTCGCCGGCATCATAGACGTCGCGCACCTTACCTCGGTTGAAAAGGGACAGCCCTTCAATATGTGTCTCGAAAACAGCGCTGGTATCCATCTTACTTCACTATGTACCTCACCTCACCCCGCTACCACCGTAGGAGCAGCATCCTGCTGCGACGGACATCCGGTCGCACCTAGAAGGTGCTCCTACAATGTGGGGAAGTTGCACGCCTCTGCGGGGGCAGGGGACTTTCCCGGGTTTCCGGATGAATATTAGCCCACACAGCGGGTCTTTTTCTTGAGACGGCTTATGCGACGACGGTGAATACAGGCCTTTTTCTTATCTCCGCTTTCATGGGCGGCTACAAGCTTGGCCCGTAACTCCTTCGCCTTGGCCTTTATCTCACGCATAGTGGCGGCAGCCTTTTTCTTGGGCTCATCCGTAATGCCGCGCGCCTTTTTAATGGCGGCAACAATCTCATCCTTATTCATCCCGTGAACGCCGACAATATCAGGAATCTGTAAGGCGATCTCCCGGAGTTCCTTAACGGTCATGGACTCAAGCGGTTTTTCCTTCGTTTCTTTTTCTTTTTCTTTCTTTCCCATAAGTTCTCCTCTCTTATTGTTTAGGCTTCTTCACGTTCCAGACGTTCGAACGTTAAAAACTTAGATTGTCCTGGGACTTATTAATGTGCTTCTCTCCTGAAAAGGACGTAAAAAAACAGGTATAAACCCCAACGGGTCGTTGCATTCTTTTTCCCATCCGGGTGGACAGTCCGGCGGAGATTCGTTGCCAAAATATATATCCTGTGATACGTCGCCGCTACGGTGGCCGGCCCGGTCTATGACGGCCACGGCAACATTTATAGTCTCTCCGAAAAGGACAGCCGGCGGCGTAAGCATGTAAAGATACCCAGCCACTTGCGCCCCGTTATCCTTGCGCACCTTCATGTAGGGCGCCGACTCTTCACCCGCGCCCCTCTGACGTACATTAACATGGATGTAAGCCAGATCCCCGTCCTCATCTTTAGCGGAGACATAGAACTTCAGCGTGTCACCGCTTCTTATGATGGCTGGGCAATAAAAGCGCTCCACTACCGGCGGATGCGGGCCGTACTTTAGTTCGGCCTCAGCCAAGGTTAACCGCGGGCTGCAAGACAGAGAAAATAGGATACAGGAGAAGAGGCAGGCGACTCCAAAAGATAAATATTTTTTCTCTGGCGCCATTGCCTTCACCATCCTCAATGAATAACTATATGCCCCGGCCAACACCGATATAAGTGTAACCCAGCTCGCGCATTTTTCCCGAGTCATAGATATTTCTTAAATCCAGGATCAGGGGCTGGGCTATTATCTTTCGGAGCTTTTTCAGGTCCAGGTTCCTTAACTCGTTCCATTCCGTAAGAAACACAAGGGCGTCTGCCCCTTTTGCCGCCTCATAGGCGTCCTGGCAAAAGGAAAGATTTCTGCCGGTTACCGCCTTCTTAAACTCATCCACGCCGGCCGGATCATAGGCTTTTACCTTCGCCCCCTTTTCCAGCAATATTCTAACTATGTCAATAGCCGGAGATTCCCGTACATCGCTGGTGTTAGGTTTAAAAGTAAGACCCAGTACCCCGACTGTTTTACCCTTCAAAGAGCCCAGCGCTGTCTCAATCTTATTGACCATCCGGGCCCGCTGTCTTCGATTTACTTCAATTACGGCCTCAACGATGCTGAGAGGGCTGCCCAGCTTTCTTCCCAGGTGGGCAAGGGCCAGTGTATCCTTGGGGAAACAAGAGCCTCCATAGCCCGGCCCCGGATGTAAGAATTTCGGCCCTATCCGGCCGTCCAGGCCCATGGCCCTGGCTACGTGATGCACATCCGCTCCGACCTTTTCACAAAGATTCGCCACTTCATTAATAAATGATATCTTTGTCGCCAGAAAGGCGTTTGAAGCGTATTTAATCAACTCGGCGGTTTCCATGCCGGTTATAACAAAGGGGGTCTCGATCAGATAGAGAGGCCGGTAAATATCCTTTACGACGGCCAGGGCCTCGGCGCTGTCAGAACCAAGAACCACCCGGTTAGGGCGCATGAAATCTTCAATGGCCGCTCCCTCGCGCAAGAATTCCGGATTAGACACCACGTCCACTTTAATGCCTTTTTTCCCGCCTGCGGCGGAGATAACCTCTTTAATCCAACGGTTAGTCCCCACCGGTACCGTACTCTTGATAACGATTACCTTATAGTCGTCGATTGCCTCTGCCAGTTCTCTGGCCACCGCTTCTACCTGTGAGAGATCCGGTTGTCCCTGCCCGTCATCCGGCGTGCCCACGGCAATAAAGATGACCAGAGACTGCCTTACCGAGGTCTTCATATCCGTGGTAAAAGAAAGGCGGCCATTTTTTACATTCTTGGCGACCAACTCTTCCAGCCCCGGTTCGTAAAAAGGTATCTCGCCCTTTTTGAGCCTTTTAATCTTGTCCTTGTCCTGATCAACACAGATAACCTGCAGCCCAAAGTCAGCCAGCCCTGCGCCGGAGACCAGTCCTACATAGCCGGTGCCAATCACGGTAATGTGCATAATCTACCTCTTAGCCCTTCATTTCCTGATACCATTTTACAAAGAGCGGGATGCCTTCTTCCACAGTTATCTGAGGGTTATAACCGAGCAGCCTTTTAGACTTTGATATGTCCGCATAAGTGACGGGCACATCGCCCGGCTGATCGGACAGCCTTTTTATGCGCGCCTTTTTCCCCAGGGCTTCTTCTATCAAGGTCACCAGTTTTCTTAGCTCTGTGGTGCGGGATTCGCCCAAATTGAAGATATCATAAGGCCCTATTGCAGTGGCTGCCCGGGCCGCCATTACACCCTGAATGATGTCATCAATGTAAGTATAATCCCGCCGGGACGAACCGTCTCCGTAGAGCGGCACCTCCAGGCCCTCGTCGATAAGGCGCGTAAACTTGTGAATAGCCATCTCCGGCCGTTGACGCGGGCCATAGACCGTAAAAAAGCGCGGCACGGTAACATGGATGCCATAAAGGTGATGATAGGTATAACACATGAGTTCATTGGCCCGTTTGGTGGCCGCGTAAGGGGATACGGGCCTTGATATCTCATCATCTTCTGAAAATGGGATATTATTGTTTATCCCATACACTGAAGACGACCCGCCAAAGATAAAGCTCTTTACGTCATATTTACGGCAAAGCTCCAGGATATTTAAGGTCCCGCGTCCATTTACATCCTCGTAAAGCAGCGGGTCCTTTAAAGACGGACGTACTCCGGCTCGTGCCGCCAGGTGGATAACCTCGGTTAATGGAAAATCACGAAACACACCTTCCATAAAGGGCAGGTCGCGAATATCTCCTTGCCGCAGATGAAAGTTCCGGCTCTGCAGGGCCGGTTCCAGGTTGCGCCGCTTGATGGCCGGGTCGTAAAAGTCATTGAAATCATCGACACAAACCACCTCTTCAGTATTAAGTAGTTTTTCGACCAAATGGGAGCCAATGAATCCCGCTCCACCAGTTACCAGAACCGCCATTTTCCCTCCGAATAATGAGGCTCTTTTTATGATGTTTTATCCGGCATGTCAATTTGTTTGGAGATGGTCTTTTTGATCAATTCGTAAAAAAGCCTTTCACCGCTGAGTACGCAGAGCCCGCAGAGAAAAACTTTAAACTGTTTAATATGTTATCATGGCGTTCTCGGCGACCTACGGTAATTTTGACTTTTTACAAAATCATCCTTTTTTGAAAAGGAGATTTCAACTCATAGCTATAGGTAACTAAACAAAAAAATTCTTGTAATCTCTATACCTCCCGTGGTAAAGGATAGCAATCAAAAACATCACTCAGGAGGGGTTGTCATGGCAGAAGGTAATGTCCTGGAGGTTAGCGACAGCAGTTTTGAGACAGATATCCTCAAAAGTGATAAGCCGGTGCTGGTAGATTTCTGGGCGGCGTGGTGTGGCCCGTGCCGGGCGATTGCCCCGGTGGTTAAAGAACTGGCCGAGGAGTATGCAGACCGTCTGAAGGTCGCAAAAATGAATGTGGACGAAAATCCGGCCACGCCTAGTAAATATGGCATTAGAGCCATTCCTACGCTGCTTTTTTTTAAAGACGGTAAATTGGCCGACCAGATTACCGGCGCCGTCTCTAAAAACATCATTGAAAGCGGCATCAAAAAGATCCTTGAGACATAAATAATATGAAGAAAGTTAAAGGGCTTAAGGGCGGCGACGTTAAAAGGATTGCCACCTTTTCTTTTGTGCTGTTTTTCCTGTTATTTTTTACCGGCTGCGCTACAATTACTTCTTTAATCCTTCCTAAACCACCACGTGAAAAGACCGCCGAAGAATTGGCAGCCGGGGGTATGACTTATCTGCGCAAAGGAGACTATTATAAGTCCGCAGAGGCCTTCCAGCAGATAAAAGACCGTTATCCATTCAGCCAATATAGTCTCCTGGCCGCCCTGAAACTGGCCGATATTCATTATCATCGCAAAGAATATGAAGAGGCCATCAGCGCCTACCAGGAGTTCGAGAAGCTTCACCCGACCAATGAAGCCTTACCATACGTAACCTATCAGACCGGTATGTCTTATTTCAGGCAGATGCTTGGTATCGACCGTGACCAGGCCGCTACGAAGAATGCCTTGAATGAATTCCACCGGTTACTGAACACGTACCCGGACAGCCCATACGTTATTGAGGCAAAAGAAAAGATCAGGCAGTGCCGGGAAAGATTAGCCGAACACGAGCTATATGTGGGCAGGTTCTATCTAAGGACCGAGCAATATCGGGCGGCTTTAAATCGTTTGAGACGACTGGTAAGCGACTATCCGGAGACCTCGGCCAGAGAAAAGGCCATGGCCCTTATCAAACAGTGTGAGGGAAAGCTTGGCGCAGGCGTCTCTTAGGCGCTTCCCTCCACCAAATTATAAACCATATCCAGCGCCTCAGGAAGCTTATCGACCTTTGTGCCGCCGGCTTGGGCCATATCCGGCCGTCCACCGCCACTACCGCCTACCAGTGGGGCCACTTTTTTAACGATGTCTCCGGCATGAAATCTCTTGGTCAGGTCTTTAGTAACTACGGCCACAAGGTGGACTTTGTCGTCATGGATACCTCCGAGCACGACTATGCCCGACCCGATCTTATCACGGAACCTGTCGGCAAGCTCCCGCAGGGTCCTGGGACTATCTATGGGGACTATCGTAGAAATAACACGGAACCCGTTCATTTTTCTGGCGCCTTGCAGGATACTGTCCAATCCCTGGAGAGTAAGTTTAGCCGTTAAATCAGCGACTTCCTTTTCCAGTTCTTTCTGGCTGGTTATTAATTTCTCTATCTTGTTTTCCAATTCCTCCGTGCCCGCTTTTAAAAGGTAGCCCAGGCACTTTAACCTTAGGTACTGTTCCTGCACCAACCTCAGGGCCGCACTGCCGGTTACGGCCTCTATACGGCGGATGCCGGCGGCTACCCCGCCTTCACCGACAATCTTGAACAGACCTATATCACCGGTCTGGGCCGCATGCGTACCCCCGCAAAGTTCCTTGCTGAAAGGGCCGATAGACACAACCCGCACCCGGTCTCCATACTTTTCCCCAAAGAGGGCGGTCGCCCCGTTTTGTATGGCCTGTTCCAGGGCCTGTGTATCTGTCTCCAGGGAAATATTCTCCCGGATATTCTCGTTGACTATGGTCTCAATTCTTTCCAGGTCAGCCGCTTCTACAGGCGAAAAATGCGTGAAATCAAAACGCAGTCTATCCGGGGCCACCAGAGAGCCGGACTGCCGGACATGCTCACCCAGGACGGTTCGCAGCGCGGCATGGAGGAGATGGGTGGCGGTATGGTTTAGGGCCACGGACTGCCGCCGCTCCGGGGATATGGCCAGCTCTACCTCTTCGCCGGCCTTTATTTCCCCGTCTATTACCCGGCCGTGATGTACATAAAGTCTGCCCGCTATACTGATAGTTCCCTCGATAACTACCGTGCCTGTATGTCCTCTGATGGTCCCCTGATCTCCTACCTGCCCCCCGGCTTCCGCATAGAAAGGCGTATTTTCCACTACGACCTCCACCGCCTCGCCTTTTCCCGCCTCCGCCACTGCCTCGCCATTTCTGACCAATAGACACAAACGAGAGCGGGTCGAACAAACCTCGTAGCCGACGAACTCCGTCTTTTGCCCTTTGTCCAGCAGGTCGCGAAATACAGAAGGAATTTCCATTGGTTCACCCTTCCAGGCCTTCTTGGAGAGCTCGCGTTGTCTGGCCATATACTCCTGGAAACCGGCATTATCGATTTCAAGGCCGTTTTCCTGCCCGATATCCTGGATAATATCTATAGGAAACCCGTAAGTATCGTAGAGTTTAAAGACTGTATCCCCGGAGATAATGTGTTCCCCCTGGGCCTTCAGGTCGGCTATTTTCTCCTGAAGGAGACGGAGGCCGAAGTCTAAGGTCTCCGCAAAACGTTCCTCTTCGTTTAAAAGGACCTTTCTCGCAAAATCGGCAGATTCTATTAATTCCGGGTAGGTTTTCCCCATAATACCGGCCACGGCATCGGTTACCTCGCCCAGGAAGGGTTTATCAAGGCCAAGCACCCGACCATAACGGATGGCGCGGCGCAGTATCCTTCTGAGCACATAGCCGCGGCCTTCATTGGAGGGCAACACTCCGTCGGCAATGAGAAAGGAGGCTGCCCGGCTGTGATCGGCAATGACCCGCATGGCCATATCGCGGGCCTCAATCCGGCCATAAGAGGTCCCGGACAAACGGGCGATGGCCGCGATGACCTCCTGAAACAGGTCGGATTCATAGTTGCTTTTTTTGCCTTGCAGAACCGCGGCAATACGTTCCAATCCCATACCCGTATCAATGCTGGGCCGGGGCAGCGGATGCAGCTCTCCTTTTTCATTCCGGTAGTATTGCATAAAGACCAGATTCCATAGTTCCAGGTAACGATCACAGTCACAACCTACCCGGCAATCCGGCTTACGGCAGCCGATTTCCTCGCCCTGATCAATAAGGATTTCAGAGCAGGGACCGCAGGGACCGGTATCCCCCATAGCCCAGAAGTTATCCTTTTCTCCGAGTCTGACCATTCTTTCCGCAGGCAGACCTATTTTCGTACGCCAGATTTCATAGGCCTCGCTATCCTGTTCATAGACGGAAACCCATAACTTTTCTACCGGCAGTTTTAGATGCCCGGTCAAAAACTCCCAGGCAAAGGCGATGGCTTCCTCTTTGAAATAGTCGCCAAAGGAAAAATTACCCAGCATCTCAAAAAACGTATGATGCCGCGCCGTCCGGCCCACATTTTCCAGGTCGTTGTGCTTGCCGCCGGCCCGCATACACTTTTGTACCGAAACCGCCCGGACATAATCGCGTCTTTCCCCTCCCAGAAATACTTGTTTAAACTGGATCATCCCGGCATTGGTAAAAAGCAGGGTGGGGTCATCGGCCGGTACCAGGGATGAGCCTTTAACCAGCGTATGGCCTTTTGTAATAAAATACTCAATAAATTTTTTTCTGATCTCCTGTCCGGTCATTTACTTGTCCTGTTTTGCCGCCTTTTCTGTATCGCCCCTGGCAATACCATAGGCTTCTTTAATTCTGTCCTCTATGGCCGCCATTACAGCAGGATTGTCCCGTAAGAATAACCGGGCATTCTCACGTCCCTGGCCGATTCTTTCCCCGCCATAGGAATACCACGCACCGCTCTTATCGATTATGTTCACGGCCGTAGCCAGGTCCAGGACATCCGTCTCCCTGGATATGCCATGACCGTATAAAATATCAAATTCTGCCTCCTTGAAGGGCGACGCCAGCTTATTTTTGACTACTTTCACCTTTGTGCGGCTGCCTACAACATCCTGACCCTCCTTGATATTGCCTATCTTGCGAATATCAAGACGCATAGAGGCATAAAACTTAAGAGCCAGACCGCCCGTAGTCGTCTCCGGGTTACCATAGAAGACACCGATTTTCATGCGTATCTGGTTGATGAATATCACCGAGGTCAAAGACCGGCTGATGCTGGAGGTAAGCTTGCGCAGGGCCTGAGACATGAGGCGGGCATGGAGTCCGACGTGGGCATCGCCCATCTCTCCTTCTATCTCAGCGCGCGGAACGAGCGCTGCCACAGAGTCAATAATCAGGACATCTACCGCCCCGCTACGCACTAATACCTCGGCAATTTCCAGGGCCTGTTCACCGGTATCCGGCTGAGACACCAGCAACTCGTCGGTCTTAACCCCCAGTTTTTGCGCATAAGTCACATCCAGGGCATGTTCTGCATCAATGAAGGCTGCTGTACCGCCTCTTTTCTGGGCCTCCGCCACAATATGTAAGGCAAGGGTCGTTTTACCGGAAGACTCTGGCCCGAAGATTTCGGTTACTCTCCCGCGGGGAATACCTCCTATGCCGGCGGCTATGTCTAAAGCCAGGGAGCCGGTCGGAATAACGGGGACATCCACTACACATCCGTTAGCCCCCAGACGCATAATAGAGCCCTTCCCGAATTGTTTTTCGATTTGGGTGACGGCCAGTTCTACGGCTTTGCTTTTATCCATTGGTGTTGCCATGTTATTCCTCCAGTTTTTATTAAGGCTGATATTAACCTATTAATGGCAGTCGCCGCAAGGGTGTATAGATAGCGCCTTCAGGGCGCAGGGCGCTTTTATAGAGTATTAGCTCATTGACGGTAAAAGGAGTAAATTTTATATCTTTAAGCCCTTCAATTTTATGGGCCAAATCTGAGGCCCTCTTATAGGAACGCACCCGTCCCAGGGTTAAATGCGGAGTAAATGGCCTATCTTCTGCCGGAAAACCCAGGACAGAAAGGGCCTGTTCGATATTTTTCTGTATAACCATCAAACGCTCTATATCGCCGGTCATCCCGATCCAGATAACCCGCGGCCGCCTTAAATCCGGAAAGGCGCCTATACCTTCGGCCTTCAGGGCCAGCGGCTTCTGGCCAATTATAACCCCGCTTACCGCATTAACGATGGGCTCAACCTGTCCTTCCTCAATATTACCGAAAAATTTCAAGGTAAGATGGATGCCTTCCGGTCTTACCCATTTTACATCGGCAGCCGTGGTGCGTAGCCCCATAGTAGCGCTAAGCATAGATTCACGAAGAGCCATGGGCAGATCAACTGCCAAAAATGAGCGTATCATGCGCCAGATACCTTCTTAATCCATCCAGGGCGGTCTCTGCCGCTACCTTTTGAATCATCTCACGCGTGCCCCGGAACAAAAAACGATGCGCTATCGTATTTCCAGGAACGGCCAGGCCGATATAGACTGTCCCCACCGGTTTTTCCGGTGTGCCACCGCTAGGGCCGGCAATGCCGGTTACCGAAAGGCCGATATCGGTGCGGCTTTTCTCTTTAACTCCGCGCGCCATCTGCTCAGCCACCTCGGCGCTGACTGCGCCAAAGGCAGTAAGCGTCTCTTCAGAGACATGGAGAAGTTCTACCTTTGAGCGGTTACTGTAGGTGATAACCCCTCGCTCGAAATAATCCGAGCTTCCGGGTATCCTGGTCAGGCGGTGTCCAATCAGCCCGCCCGTACACGATTCCGCCACAGAGAGACTGAGCTTCCGGGCCCTTAAAAAGTCCCCCACTACTTTCTCCAGCGTATCGTCCCCATAGCCAAAGATATGCGGATACAATCTTGCTTCCAGTTCTGCCTTGGCCCTGGAAAGGATAGCCTCAGTCTCACCCAGGGGTTCACTACTGAAAGTCAAGGTCACGTGGACTTCAGGAAAATCGGGATAATAACCGATTTTAAGCCTGGGATAAATCTCTTCCAAATCCGCACAGCGGGCGTTTATCTCTGACTCGACCAGCCCGAAGGTCTTTATGACTTCCTGCCTGGTAACCACAGAGGGCCTCCATTTGGTTGCCAGGTACGGCAAGACCTTGCGGTCCAGGAGGTCTTTCATCTGATCGGGAACTCCGGGCAGAAAAAAAAGAGTTTTCCCCTCGTGCTCCAGAAAATAACCGGCCGCCTTGCCTGTTTCATCCAGTAGGGTAGCCCCTTCAGGCAGCCAGGCCAGCTTAAGGTATTCTTCACACGGTTTTTCCCCTTTTGCCCGGAAGTACTTTTCGATTTGCTCTTTGATCCCATTGTGAAATACAAGCTTGCGGCCAAGGATGCGGGAAATTACCTCTGTGGTCAGATCATCACTGGTGGGCCCCAGCCCACCGGTAACTACCACAAAGTCAGTCTTCAGCATAGCCTGAACAAGTCCCTCTTCTATGGATTCCGGCTGGTCGCCCACGATGCTCATCTTCCTTATAAGGTAACCGGCCTCAAAAAATCGCCTGGCCGCAAACAGACTGGTAGTATTGGGAACCCGTCCCACCAATAATTCATCGCCGATGGCTATAATCTCACCTTTCATGGATTATCCTTAATAATCCTAAGTTGGTAGCCGCGGCATTTAGGCTGCGTTCAGGTAAAGGATAAAGCGTAAAATCAAGTTGGCATATATACCTGCGACAATATCATCAGCCACTATACCATAACCACCAGGTAATATTCCCTCAAGCGTTTTAGCAGGAAATATCTTGGTAATATCAAAAAAGCGAAAAAGTAAAAACCCAACCAAAACTGCCCAACCGGTTGGAGGAATTTGCACAAGAGTTACCGCCATCCCGGCGATTTCGTCAATTACTATGGAAGAATCGTCTTTCTGTCCGGTTATAATCTCTGCCTGATGAGCGACTACGACTGCCAGGAAAATCAGCGCAATAAGGCCAGGGAGATAGAAAAGCAGCGAATATCGCGATAAAAAACAATGAAATAATACCCCCCACAGGCTGCCCCACGTCCCCGGGGCCAGAGGTAACCGTCCGAAATAGGCCCCTGTCGCCAAAAAGAGTATCAAACTACGCAAAACTTATCCTTTTGAGAATATTTTTATGAACTTAGCGACCTTCGGGCGGACTTTTTGACAGGATTAACGGGATTTACATGATTTCTTTAGTTTTCTCATATCCTGATTATCCTGTATATCTTGTCAAAAAAAGGAAATTCCTATACTATCAAGTTAATCAACCTGGTTGTCAACCTGTTCTCCCGCACCGGCCAGGGCGATCTTCTGATATACGTATTTGAGAGGAACATTGTGTTCGTTGGCTATTTTTCGGCATTCTTCATATTCAGGATAAACAGCCCTCCGTCCATCGATTTCCCTCGCTATCTTTACCTTTACCAGGCCCCACTCCGTCCTGACCTGGCCCACAGTGCGCTCTACAGCAAAGCGCCGGACTCCGTAATAGCGCATCCCCAGGGTGGTGGTTTCACGCAATATGATCTCCATAAGCAACCCTTTTACCGCTTCAGGACTTATTACCCGCAACAGCGTCCCCGGCCGGTTTTTCTTCATTTGTATGGGAGATAGAGAGACATCCAGCGCCCCGGCCTCAAACAATTTGTCCATCAGGTGGTCATAAAATTCGGGATTCATGTCGTCGATATGCGACTCTATGACCGTGACCGGCCTTGATTCGGGAATAGCCAAAGGATGCCCGGAGACCAGGCGCAGGAGATTTGGTATTTCTGACAGTTCAGATGCGCCTGCGCCATAGCCTGCTTTATCGATGCGCATGGTCGGCATCTGCCCGAAATCTTTAGCCAGGGCAGTGACAATAGCTGCTCCTGTAGGGGTTACAAGCTCTGCCTGGCTATCCACCGGATATGTAGGTACTCCCTTAAGGAGGACCAGGGTGGCTGGGGCGGGTAGCGGCAACCGGCCGTGGCTAGAAGTTATCCAGCCTCTGGACATAGGAAGGGGCGAGCAATAGAATTCTTTTATACCAAAGTAGTTGAAACCGATAGCCGCCCCTACGATATCAACTATGGTATCGACACCACCTACCTCATGGAAGTGGACCTTGGCCAGCGGCGTGTTATGGACATGGGCCTCGGCCCCGGCGAGATGTTTAAATATCTTCAGGCTTATCTTTTTCACCGGCGCATCGAGGAGGCTTTCCGATATGAGTTCCCGGATATCAACAAAAGGACGTTCCGGGGGCGCCTTTTCCCTTACATCTACCTCAAAAAATATGCTGCTGATGGGGTATTTTTTAGAACGACGGGCCTGGCAACGATAGCCCTTTAAGGAGAGCTTCTTTAGCTCGCCTCTCAGTTTTTTCAGGGGTAATCCCAGGTCCAGAAGCGCTCCCACCACCATATTACCGCTTATGCCCCCAAGGCAGTCGAAGTACAGTATAGAATTTCGGGCGTATCCTGGTATCTTATTTTTTTGTATCAGTGTTTTTTGCATGAAGCCCCTGGACCAGTCTGTAGATTTTCTCCCTGGCCATGTATGAAAAGATAACAGCAGCCAAAGCTATCCCGAGCAGGATAAAAAAAATAGCATACTCCTGATCAAAAACCTTACTCCCCTGGAGGGCAAGCATCAGCGTGCCGGGTATGCGGCCAACCGCAGCGATGACGAGAAAGACACTGGTGGGCATGAGACTAAGCCCCAGGAGATAACATAGATAATCCTTGGGAAACCCCGGCAGCAAAAAAAAGATAAACGCTATAATAACGCCCTGGTGCTCGACTATGAAGTTGAATTTATCGTAGATTTTTGTCTTGCCTAAACGGCGGGTGACATAGGGCGTAAACAGTCTGGAGATACTAAAGGCCAACCATGAACCTAAGGTTAATCCAACAGTCGAATAGATAAATCCTTTAACCGCACCAAAGAGGTATCCGCCGATAAATCCGGTGGCTTCACCCGGAATCGGGGAGATTACCACCTGCATTATCTGGAGGCCGATAAAGGCCAGGGGCGCCAGCGGGCCGAAAGAAGCCACAAAATTCCGGATCTTTTCCCGGTCAGAAAGCAGGGCGCTAAATTTGTCATATCCAATGGTTGATAAAGAATTATGGAGCAATACCAGGCCGAATAATGAGAGGCATACAAGGATAATGCCCCAGAGTAATAACTTTTTGTAGAGATTGCCTTTGTCCATTGTTTTTCTATACTTATTTTTAAGACTTTTGGCAAGTCAAGTATGGATAGTGTCGGCCTTTAATCTTGACTACAGTCACACCAAATGTTACTCTACGCGCATCCATAAAAGTAAGATCGACGGCTTCGTAAAAAGTAAAATTTACCGCAGAGGCCGCCGAGAACGCTGAGATAACATATTGAATGATTTACAGTTTTTCTCTGCGCACTCTGCGTGCTCAGCGGTGGAAAGGCTTTTTTACAAGTTCATCAAGGTTGGTGCCATGAAAAAGTTTCTTATATCGATAAGTAGTCTATTTATAATTCTGAGTTTCTGCCCATCGCTTTGGGCCGGAGAACCGACCAGGGTTGCCATTATCCCCTTCAATGTCCATGCGCCTGGTGATCTGTCCTACCTCCAGGACGGCATTTTCGACATGCTCGCCAGCCGTATTGCCTGGGAGGGGAAAGTCGTAGTGCTGGAAAGGCACGCGGTTAAAGATATATACCAGAAATATGCGGAAAATTTAAATGAAATATCGGCCAAAAAACTGGGCCAGGAGTTAAAGGTCGATTACGTCCTCTTTGGCAGCCTTACAGTACTCGGAAATTCAAGCAGCCTGGATGCCAAAATAGTAGCCACAGATCTTAACCAGCCGGCCATGTCCGTTTATACTCAGACCAAAAGTCTGGATGAGGTCATTCCCAAAGTAGATGAATTTGCCGGGGATATAAATGCCAAGATATTTGGCCGGACTCCGGTTATCACCCGTACCGCTGTTGCCCCGCCTAAGGAACAAACGACGGTTGCAGCCCATCCACAGCGGATTTTATTGTCCAGCCAGGAAGAGGAGCCGTCTTCTAATCTAAATCCGGATTTTATTCAACTTTCTGCCAAACAGAAGAAGGCCGGTTTTTGGAAGAGCCAGGAATTTCCAGCCGTTATGCGGGGGATGCAGGTAACCGACCTGGACGGCGATGGACAGAAAGAGATGGTTTTCATTACCCAGACAGATGTCTGGATATACCGACAAAAAGGGGAGAAACTGGACAAGGTAAAACATATCAAGGGCAAATCCACCTATGATCAACTTTCCGTGGACGTAGGGGATATAAACGGTAACGGGACCCCTGAAATTTACGTGTCCAACCTGAGTTCCGGCAACGTGGATTCATTCGTTCTGGAATGGAACGGCTCAGATTTTGTGCGCATCGCCGAACATCTCCGCTGGTATCTAAGGATAACTAAACTAGCAGGGGGTAACCTGACCATAGTTGGCCAGCAAAAGGATATTAATAGTCCCTTTGCGTCGGCCGTTTGCGAGCTGTTATGGGTAAATAAAAAGTTAGAGGCCGGAGAACAACTTCGTCTACCTGTAGGCGCTAACGTATTCAATTTCACGATAGCGGACATTGACGGGGATAAGACCGCAGAAACTATCATGATTGATGAACACAATAAACTCAAGGTCTATTCTGACTCTGGTGAACTGCGCTGGAAAAGTGACGAACCCTATGGAGAAACTGTTAACTTTATTACGGCCAACCCCAACCGTACACGGTCTGACACTGAAGAAAGGATATATCTGCCCTCACGGATCATTGTGGCCGATCTAAACAAAGATGGTATTGCCGACCTTATAGTAAACAGAAACCTTTCTACCGCATCCCGCTTGTTGCGGAACTTCAAGGAATATACCAGCAGCGAGATATATTTGCTCAACTGGGACGGGCTGGGCCTGGCGGAAAGCTGGAAGACACGCAAGATATCCGGCGGAGTCTGTGATTATCAGTTAGTGGATACCGATGGAAAAGACCATTACGAACTCTTTGTCGGTGTCATAATGAGAACCGGCATCGCACCCCTGGTTTCCGGCAAAAGTACGATAATCAGCTACAGGCTCAACGTCAGTCAGGACGAATAGAACTGAGCACGCAGCGCAACCCGCAACGTAGGGGCGCTGCTTGCTGCGCCCCCCTTATTGGGCAGGGCAAGCCCTGCCCCTACGCCAACCTCGGCGACCCTGCGGTAAATTTTACTTTTTACGAAGCCGTCAAATATGAGACGTTAGACGTGAGGCATCTCTCGTCCCTCCTCTTACGTCTCCCCGCCCACCTTCCCTGGCTGCCGACCGCTGTAATCTGTTTTTTTGTTGACATTTTTTTGAAGTTAACCGTTAACTTACCGATGTATTCTTAGGGACATCCAGCGAAGATCTGTTCCGTATAACCAGATACAAGGATATATTAAATCATGGAAGCCCTTGTCGGTAAAAATGCCCTGCGTTTTTTGCGCGAAATCATGTTAAGGAAGACTCAACTCAGCCTGTTTGTTCCTGGCGCTGATTACACTCGTCTAACTATCATCCTTAAGCTCCCTGTAATCGGTGACCAGCAATATGTGGTAATGGACTGGATAGAAGATTTTGCCGATCTTATCCTTTCTCATCCAGATCCCAAGCTTATCTTTGAATGCATAGATAGCCAAAAAATCCCGTATCGCTTTTCAACCAGACTATACAAGACAGAGGACAGGGCGATATGGGTCTATTTCCCTAAAGAAATTGTTCGTATCCAGAGACGGCGGCACTTCCGTATCGATGTACCCTCCGGCAGTGAAGTGAGTATGTCTCTGGGGGGAGAAACCTCGATCTTTGCCATAAAAGACATCAGTGTAAGCGGATTAGCCATCCTCGTACCCCGAAACAAGAAAAAAGAGAAATTTCTAAAGCTCGGTGATGAACTAAAAGAGATCAAAGTCCGTCTCCTCCTGGAGGGACAGGTTTACGGGATTGATATAAAATCAGCCATGGTAAGAAGGTTGCAAGATAATATGGAGACCAAGGTGATCCTGTGCGGATTAGAATTCACAGGTATAGATAATAAGACAGAAAATATAGTGAACGACTATATCCGCAGACTGGAACGTTTTGTGCTCCGCAAGTTACGCGGGATGGAAGACTAAGTTGCTATTGTTTTTTTGATTTTTTTGTTTATTTTTTATATGGTCAAATTTTTTCCGGGATAATCACAAAGCCTTTCCCACGGGCCTATAATTTTTCAGGAGGTAATATAAGAAATCATGAAATCAAAGCCGTCTTCTGGTTATAGCCATCTGTCTCAGGGGGCTAAACTTCGTAAACGTAAAATTTTGGCTGAAGCGATACGTCCCCTGGAGATATCACCGGGTATGACCGTTGGTGACCTTCTGGGACAAATGGGCGGGATGTCCATACAGGCACGAAATCTGGGTAACTGCGCGAGAGTTCTGTCCAGGATGTTTAAAGATCCTGACCGGCCTACGATTTTCCTGGGGCTGGCCGGCCCCCTGATCGCTGCCGGATTAAGGAATGTCATACGTGAGTTAATCGTAGGAGGTTATATAGACGTAGTGGTGTCAACAGGGGCCATCCTCTATCAGGACATATACCAGGCCAGAGGATATAAGCATTATAAGGGAACTCCGGCGGCAGATGACCGGATACTCAGAGACCTTTACATAGACCGCATCTATGATACCTACGTAGATGAGGAGGCCTTCTGGAAAACCGATATGTGGTGCAGCGAAATCGCCGATGAGCTTCCACCCGGCAATTATTCTAGCCGGCAATACTTAAATTTTCTCGGCTCTCATTTAGATGACGAACGCTCTATCGTTTACCAATGTCATCGCTTGGGCATACCTATTTTTTCTCCGGCCATAAATGATTCTTCCATAGGCATCGGTCTTACCGAGCACCGGCATAGATGTAAGAAAACCTCGAAGTCAGGCATAGCCATTGACTCTATTCAAGACAATTACGAACTCACACAAATTGTTGCCAAGTCAAAGAAGACAGCGGCCATCTATGTGGCCGGTGGCGTACCGAAAAATTACATTAACGACTCCATAGTTATGAGTTACATATTCGGCCTGGAACGAGGACACGCCTATGCCATACAGGTTACCACAGCGGTTTCACAGGACGGCGGTCTTTCTGGTTCAACCCTGGGTGAAGCCCAGTCATGGGGGAAGATAAAGAAAGATGCAGACTTTGCCATGGCCTGGGTAGAACCCAGTGTCTCCTTATCACTCCTGGCCGCTTATGTACTGGAAAAACATCCTGCGCCGGTCAGGCCAAGGCTGGTCTTTAATTGGGAAGGGGACATCCTTAAAGAATTAAAGCCGGAAAAGGTTGCCCGGAAGGCAAGACGGATCAAATCAAGTTCAAAGCTCAAAGGTCAAAGCTGAAGGCTGAAAGCTTAACTTTGACATTTAGGCATTTAAAATTATACGATTACGGTTTGATTGTCCACTTAGGTGAATCCGGAAGCAGGAGCGTCTTTTCCCCAAAAATTATAAACTGGGCCCACCTGATGCCGAACTTCATCATTTCCAGTTCATCTGAACGAAGCCGGGTAACATACTCGACCGAAAGGTCAAATTCTTCCAGAAACCCCGGTGTAAAAACCATGTCTTTGAATTTATCCAGGTTATAGCAGGCCAGGGCAAAATTTCGCATCTGCTCACCGGTTAGATTTTTAATCCCGGCACGATCCCTGCTAACAATAAGTTCCATAAAGAGATCGTTCATCTCATTATAAATTTTTATCTCCTGGTCATCCAACCACTCTTCTACAGACCATTCATCCGGCTCTTCAAACCCGAGGCAATGGTCTTCCCGGAAGACAAAATAGGTCTCTTTTTTCCTGTTGCTATCTCTGTTTTTTTCTACCAGGCGACCGAGAGGATAGGTGCGGCAGGAGGCCGGCCGGTCCGCATAGACCGTGCACCCGTCCGGAGTAACAAAAGGGCAGGTCCGCTCCTGGTCCTTGTTCATACGAAGAGTCATTACCGGAAATCCCGAGACAATACCGATATTGGTAGAGGCATATTTCCGCAGAAAATCTCCGGATGAAATGCCCAGTCTATTTTTCAGACGCAGTATATCATAAGGCGAGAGAAACAGATTAAGATCCCGGCAACAATGGGTAAAACATCTTAATCCCTTGCGGCAGACGAAACGAAACCTCTCGCCCGGCATGAGCGGCCGGGGCTCTTCTAATTCACTTGTTTCTCCACTTACATCTCTGTTCGGTTCTGTCATGTTTCTTATTTCCTTTTGCTTAAATTTTGCCGGACTGCACAAGCTGAGCAAAATATTCGAAAGACCGGTGAGACCCTTGCAAAACTGTTTGTCATCCCCGAATGTTTCTATCGGGGATATGGTTTTTCAAGCAGTTAGAACCAGATTCCCGCTCAGAATCGCTGCGGGAATGACAGAATTGGGACTTTTGCAAGAGCCTCCGGTTATACGTAATTTCTGCTTAGCCTTTTTATCTCGTTACGCTTTGTAAGTATTTCAAGGGCTATCTCAAAATTCCTCTTGCGCAGGAGATGAATTTCTTCGGTATGAATCTCACGGTGTTTAAGCTCCCTTTCCGTGAGTTCCAGTATCTTTCGATCATTGGCCTTTTTTTCTGCTTCTAATTCCTGAATCTTTTTCCCCAAATGGGCCTTTTGCATTTCAACTTCTTTGGTTACCGTCTCTTCCATTTTTTCCATCTCTTAAGTGGTTTTTAAGATTTTGGCCAGTGAGATCACGTTGCTTTTTAGCCTGTTTAAACGCTTAAGACAAGATTTTTGTGCACTCAAATTAAAACTTAACAGAATTAAAGAATATGGGTAAAATGTTCGATTGAAAATATATGACGAACTCGTAAAAAGTGCCCGGGGGAAACCAATCAAAGTATGGAACTCCGTTTTCATGAGCCGAACCTCGAAATTGATGACCAAATAGAGTCCTTAATGGACTTAGCAGGCATTGATGCCAATCGCGACATTATACGCGAATTAATTATTGCCAGCCTGAAGGGTGGTCAAGACACCAGGGATCGCGGTGACCTGAAGATGATGAATAATACCCTCAAGGAGATGCGTTATACTGCAAAGGTCTTTGGGCCTTACCGGAACCGGCTTAAAGTAACGGTATTTGGTTCAGCCAGGACTCTTCCCGGTACACCGCTTTATGATATGGCCCTGCGCTTTGCCCGCGGGTTGGTCGAGAATGGCTTTATGGTGATTACCGGCGGCGGTCCTGGCATCATGGAAGCAGCAAACAAGGGAGCCGGCCATGAGAATTCCTTTGGTGTTACTATCAAACTCCCTTTTGAACAGGTGACTAATGAGATAATAGCCTCTAACCCGCGCATGATCCAGTACAAATACTTTTTTAACCGCAAGGTGGCCTTTATTAAGGAGACCCAGGCTGTGGCGTTGTTCCCTGGCGGGTTTGGAACCATGGACGAGGTTATGGAGGCCATGACCCTCGTTCAAACCGGAAAACAGAACCCCATCCCTATCGTGTTTCTCGAAACCAGGGAAAATGGATATTGGGAAAAATGGATGGAATTTTTGCAAGACTGTCTGGTTAAGGGCGGATATATCTCGCCGGAAGACGTAAGCTTACTCACCATCCTCAACGATGAAAAAGAGGCAGTAAAAGCGATTACGTCCTTTTATCGTCGTTATCACTCCATGCGCTACGTAGGAGATATGGCAGTCTTACGCCTTAAGACCCGCCTGGGAAAATATGCTATACAGGCATTAAACGAGGAATTCTCGGAGGATCTCCTGCCCGGTGGAAAATTTGAGGCCCAGGAGGCTTTACCAGAGGAACAAGACGAACCTGAATTGTTAAAACTACCGCGTTTAACGTTCCCCTTCAATAAGAAATCTTTCGCCGGCCTTAAGGCTATAATCGAGCAGGTGAATAGTTTCTGACATGCGCCGGGTTATTCTGTTTCTTTAAATTTTACTACCTTAATTATATCCCTATAAAATTCCTTTTCTTCCTTAGATACCTCAGTCTTAAATAGTTTCTGCCTGACCAGTATAGGAATTTGCTGATTCAAGGCCAGGGCCAGGGCATCACTGGGCCTGGAATCAACCCCAACCTCGTTCCCGCCTTTTTCATAGAAGACATTGGCGATATAAGCATTATCTTGCTGCTCATATATCTCCACACGCAAGAATCTAATGCCCAGATTTTTCAATATCCCTAAATAAAGATCATGCGTTAGCGGCCGGGGGGGCCTGTAAGTGCCTTTTTCCTTGGCAATGGCAGCGAATTCAGCCGGACCGATGAGCATCGTAAAATAATATTTACTGTCCGCCTTCTCTTTTAAGATAATCTGATATCCATCCTGTTGCTCTACCAATTGGACATCATGTACGGCTATCATATCTTCCAGCCCTTCCAAATTGATTCCTCCTCTAACGCGCCAATTCTTCTGCTAAGGTCAATATCATTTTCCTAAAGACTTTACAACAAAGGTCAAGGCCCCCGCCTTGACATAGTCTCCTCGCTGCAAATCCGTCTCAGGCTTTTAAAAAGACATTAAATTAAGGCCCATGGAAAGTCAACCCTCATAAATTCTCTAAATTTCCTTGTGCCTTGGACAATCGCGCCATACAATAGAAAATAAACCACAGAGTACACCGAGAAAAGAGAGAAGTGTCAAGAAACAAAAAGAAAATAAAAGAACAATTTTAAAAAACCAGTTCTCTGAGTGCTCTTCGGACCTCTGTGCTCTCCAAAGCAGTGCTGGAGTTATTTTTGGACCACCGACGAGAATATTAGGAGATCACAGAGGGGAGGCACCAAGGTCTGTTCTAACTTGTTGATATTTTTATTTTCTCTGTGTGCTCTGTGGTTAATCTTTTGATAGTACGGAGGTTCGAACAAGGGAGATAATTATGGATAAAGAAACAACAAGCCGGGTTTATCAGGAAAGGTTAGAAGACTTGAAAAACATGCCCAAGGACTTAGTGCAAAAATTAACGGCTGGAGTTAAGGAGCCCTGGACCAAGATATTTCTCACAGAGCCGGACCCCCAA
>QYQD01000086.1 GCA_007280345.1 Deltaproteobacteria bacterium
CTTAGACCGCCTTTGCCGCAGTCCCGAAGGCCGCCGCCAGCTTTTTGAAATGGAGCGGTTTGTCAGGCAACGGGGCCGGGTCGAGGTGGCCTTTTCCAAGGCCGCGGCCGATGCCGCCCACCCCGAGTCCTTCACCATTACCACCGAAGGCCGCCGCTACCAGCTCATCTACCGCCGTCTGTTGGCACAGGAGAATCAGGGGGTCCTCCCCCGCAAGGTGGCCCCCCACCTGCAGCCGGAAATGGAAAATCAGCTGGTGACGGTGATCGACGCCGCCGGCCAGGAAATTTTGCAGGGCAGGGTGGAAAGTGGGGAGTTGTCTCGCCGTATCAAAGACCCGGGAAAGATTCAATGGCAGACATTGCTGATTAAAGAACAAGAGGCGTAATACCGGGGTGCTCCTGCCACCCAGGCCTCTTGCTCAAGGAGGCTGGCCGGCCTTAGTCCTCGCAACGACCAGGGGTTGGGGGATCATGCCCATTAATATTTTGTTGGATGACGGCACCCAGGCGCAGATTGACCTCTCGGACATAGCCCACATTCCCGCCACCGGTGACCCCATCCAGATCGTCTCCCTCATGGGGAAACTTTCCCATGATGTGGAGGAATCCCTGCTCCGGGCCAAATGGGCCGCCTTTCAGTTCTTGCTGCACCGCCGCCTTATTAGCTCTGACCAGGGGTTTAGCCTGGCTCTGGAGATCTTCGACCGCCAGGGCCAACCCCTGGCCCAAAAGATCCGGGGGCACAGCGGCGGCCTGGCCTTCGCCCTGGCCCTCATTCTCCACAAGGCTTCCGCCAATGCTGGCTCCGTGGACATTTGCGCCACCGGCCGCCTGACCAATCCCCGCACCGGCGGGGTGAAGGGGGTGGCCGCCCTGGCAGACAAAATCTCCGGTAGCTTAGAGCGCCTGGGGGAGGGGAGCATTATCTTTTTCCCCCGGGAGAACAAGGGGGAGCTTACCGCCCAGCACGGGGAGCAGGCCCAGGCCCGGGGGATCAGCCTGGTCCCGGTTGCAGGCCTGGATGAGACGGTGGCCGTCTTGGAAGAGCGAGGCCTGCTGGCCCTGTCCCCGGAGCGCGCCGGCACCCGTCCCCGAAAACGGCGCTGGCCCTGGGTGGTGGCCACCTGCGGCCTTTTCTTTTATCTGGCCGGTTGGTTCGCCGCCCTGCCCGTCAGTAACTATCTCCTGGAATACGGCCGCTACGAATGGGTGGAAAATCTGATGGAACCGGCCCGGTGGCTTTACTGGTTCGATGGTCGTTTCGCCGGACTCCATCAGACCCTGGAAGAACCGGTGCAGATCGTGGCCGAGTTGCGCTCCCCCACCGGGGCGGGTGAGAAGGAGGTTATCACCTTCACCCAGCGCTCCCGGGGCCGCCTGGCCTTTAAGGGCCAGGAGATGTGGGCCCTGAGCCTCAAGGCCTCCCAGCCCCTCTATATCTACCTGTTTTTGCGGGATGAGGTGGACGAAGTGCAACGACTCTTTCCCGGGGAACCGGCCCGCCGGGAAAATATCCTCCCCGCCAACCGGGAGTGGGTGTTTCCGCCGCCGGGCTACTGGCGGCCGGTGCCACCTGGCCGGGGCCGGGAGGTCCTTATCCTGGTGGCCGCCCGTTGGCCCTGCAAAGACCTGGAAGGCCGCTGCTCCTGGCGGGAGAGCCGCACCCTGATGGAGCATCTGGCCTGGCGGGACCGCCAGGGCGAGGGGGCCTGGGTGCTCCGCCTGGCCCTGGATCCGGCCAGACCCTAGGCCGCGGTCGCCGGGCGAGCACAGCAGGGTTGCAAGGTTACTGTCACCAGTGAACGATCAGCCGAGGACGGCACCATCACCGCATGTCTCGCCTGGCCAAGATGTGCGATCTGCCTTGGCTATTTCCTGAGATTTCACCGCAAGATTATCGAAAGGAGACGATATGAAACAACTATGGCAAAGGTTTCGCTTTACTGCTTTAGTTCCGGCATTGGCTTTGACATTGGCCTGGACGGCGGGTTGCGTGGGGATGGCCTCCCAAGCAATAATCGCCAAACACCTCGCAAAGCCCCAAAAGTTTTATAATGCATACACCAGGCAGGAATATGACACCATGGAGGAGTCCCTTAAGGCCACCCGGGACTGCTTAAACCAGGACCTGGCCAAAGTGACCCCCTTGAAAGACCCCTTAAAATGCAAGGCCTTGATCATCATACCCTCCGAATCGGCCCTCAAGGACCAATATGAGAAGATCCACAAGGGGTTCAAGGAACAGCATGACATGGTGATGCGGACCCAGATCCCCGACTATGACCAGTGGAAGGAAAGATCGGAAAAACGTCGGAGCAACAATCCCCAGTTACAGCAAATTCACGCCCAAACAGACGAGGAAATCAAGCGGATTTACGATCATTCGGTCCATACTGTAGAAATCCACTATGATTTCCTGGTGGAAGCCCTAAAAAAGCGCCATATTTTCCAGGAAGTCGGGGTGCAGAAGGCCAGGGAGATAGGAAACAGCCACGCGTCCGCCGCCCCCGGCTATGGGGTCGTCATTTACCTGGTCAGCCTGACGCGACCGGCCAAAACAATAATTATACAGAACCTCTGGCACCTGAAAACCGCGGGGAGTGAGGAGCCGTGGTTGATCGGTTCCGATGAGTCCGTGAGCGGGTGGTTGGTCAACGTCGAGAAGACCGCCCGGGAACAACTGAAATTCGAAAAACCTTAGCAGGGCCGCGGCGCCGCGGGCCGCGGCCCGGGGCTGTGCAAGTTTTAAAAAGAACGTTGATTAGATAAGTAAGTATTTGCTGCGGTCAACCTGACGGTTGACATTTCCGGCGACTCCCGTTTCGCCGCGGGGGCCACGGAGGCAGCTTTCGGGGCGGGCAAGGTGGTTAACCCACCCTTGGCAAGCTTGAGCACGCGGGAGGAAATGATGGACACCAGCGATAATGAGGCACCCCAGCCGTTAGAGCAGGAAACAACCTCGCCCAGGGAAGTCAAACGGTTATCCGGACGCCGGCCCAGCGCCGGAATTTTTCAGCATCTCCTCCTGGGGGGCGCAGCCACGGTGGGGTTTTTCGCCTTCCTGGCCTCGCCCCGCCTGAGCGCAGCCCTGCCCGCATCTTTCATCGAGAAGCTGACTCAGCGGGGCTGGACCCAGTATGCCGCGGTCTTTTTGACCTTCTGGTCCCTCTCCATTCTCCTGGGCAAGGTGCTTGCGATCCTGCGCCGCCGGCGGTTGTTCCGGGTCAACTTGATCCCCCGGGAGGCCCGCTTAACCACCGACCGGGACATCGACCGGGTCATCGACAACATCTGGGACACCTCCCGCCGTCTCCGGGACACGATGCTGGGACCCCGGATCTGCCGGGCCCTGGAACACTTCCTGGCCTCCCGGGACATCAAAGAGGTGGGCGATGTGCTCCGGGAAGAGAGCGACGCGGATTTTGCCCTCATGGAAAGCAGCTATACGCCGGTGAAGGTTTCCCTCTGGACCATCCCCATCCTGGGGTTTATCGGCACGGTTATGGTGGTGAGCGACGCGGTGGGGGGGTTCGGCGACTTCCTCACCGGGGCCAAGGAAGTTGATCAGATCAAAACCGCCCTGTCCGAGGTCACCCGGGGCCTGAGCGTGGCCTTCGATACCACCTACGTCGCCCTGATCTTGAGCGTGATTCTCATGCTCATCATGTCCGCGGTGGAGAAACTGGAGCGGGACCAGTTGTACGCCCTGGAAGATTATGGCCAAAACCGGGTAGTTCGCCCCCTGGCCGCCTCGGCGGTGGCCGGCGAAAGAACTTCGCCGATGGTAGCCGCGGCAGCCTCGGCCGCCGCCTGGTCTCAGGAACTGCAGGCCTGGGGGCAGGCCCTGACCGATTCCCTCAACGCCGCCTGGGACAGGATCAGCCGGGAGTGGCAGGTGCACCGGCACGCCCTGCAGCAAGAAACTGCCGGGGAACGCCTCCAACTCCAGACCCGGATCGCCGACCTGGCCGCGGATCTCAAGACCCAGGGGGAGCACCTCTTCAGCCAGACCCAGGGCCTGGCGGAGGAAAGGAATGTCCTCAAAGAACACCTGGAGACGGAACGCCGGGATTTGAGCGAGATGCTCCAGGAACAGGGCGCAATCCTGAAAAAATATCTGGAGGCCTGCGGCCCGGGAGACGGTAAACTGGCGGCGCTGTTGGCATTGCAGCACCAGATCGAAGCCGGCCTGACCCAGATCGCCGAACGAGACGGGCTGGCGGCCCTGCTCCAGGATATCCGCCGCACCCTCGCAACCCTGGAACCGGCCTTAAAACGCCTGGTGGACAAGCCCCTGGAAGTGGAGGTCCGTTTCGTGGCGGGAGTGCCCAAAGTCGTGAGCGAGTGAGACCATGCGCCCCCATCGATCCTCCTCCCTACCCCAGCTGCCCATGTTTCAATTTTTGAGCGTGCTGGTATGCCTCATCGGCATCCTCATGTTCATGGCCGCCGCCATCGCCCCGGCCTCCCTCAAGGTCGCGGCCACCAACGTGGAGCTGGTGCTGGATGTGGGGGGCACGGCGCACCACAAAAAGCCCGTCATCCTCGAGTGCCGGCAATCCCAGGCCCAGACCTTTACCGGGCGGGAGATCTTTAGAGAAGCGGAAGAAAAGGCCGGCCTGAAGGACAAAACCCCGGCCCCCACCCCCTTTACGCAATTTTTGGAGGAACTATCGGGAAAAAAAGGGCAGGAGTACATCCTGTTTGTAGTGCGACCCGACGGGCTCCAGACCTTCCGGGTGCTGAAGCATATCCTGGAGAAACGGAACCGGGCCAGGTGCACCACCACGGTGGCCATGGCCGAGAAACCCAATCCCCTGGCCGAAAAGCAGCTGCCCCGAGGGCTTGCGGCCAGGTATGCCTATGCCGACGGCAAACTGTCTTTTGTCAAAGTGATGTCCCCGGAGGAATACGAGGCGCTGCGGACGCTCTTCTCCCAGGCGACCTCTCAAAAGGCGCTGGCGGATCTCTCTGCAAAATCCCGGCAGGCTGGCGCTTGGGTGGATTACGGCAGTGAATTGATTCCGGAGCACTGGAACTGGAAGGTGCGATGAGGCTGTGCGCAGGGGCAAGGGAGCAAAAGCCCTGGGCCTCTCCCCCGCTGCCATTTATCCCTGAGGACGACAAGGTGCAAATCCAGGGGAAAAATTCTCATAACGGTCTCCACAGCCCCGGGGGTGACAGAATCATTCAACCCGGACGAGGCCCGTCATGAGGCGACGCCGAGGCAGGATGAGTGATCCCGTCGGGTTCATGGGGATGGATTCCTTTATGGACATCGTCTTCAATATCCTGGGGGCGCTGTTCTTCGTGATTATTTATGTCGTCCTGGCCTCCCAGGGGGCCAAGGGGAAGGTGACCACACCCCTGGTGTCCCTGAGCGACACGGAAGACAAGACGTTCGAGTGCCGCGCCAACACCGTCTTCTATCCGGAAATTGTTGAGCTCTTTGAACGGGCGGGCAAAATCGTCAAAGACGCCCGGGCCCAGGGCATCGACGACGCCAGAGCATTGGTGAAACGGGTGCAACAGGCCGGGGTGGGCAACGCCTTCTATAAGTTTGTCATCCGGGGCGAAGAAGTTTCTTCGGGGCAGATGCGGTTTTATCACGCCAGTTCTTTTGTCGAACCCCTCAAGGAGGCCCGGGGAGAGACCGACGAGGCCCTCAAAGCCACAGGCTCCAGGTTCCGGGAGGCGTTGCGGCGACTGGACCCGGGCAAAAACCACATCTTTTTCCTGGTGCGGCACGACAGTTTCGAGGTGTTCCACACCGCCCGGCGGGTGGCCATGGAGATGGGCTTCAAAGTGGGCTGGCACCCCCTGGAGGCGGACAAACCCATTTCCGTGGGTTCCGGCGGGGATATCAACCCCGGCATGGTGCAATGAGATGGATTAAGGAGGAGGCAATGATGATGCACTACAACAGGCGCATTTCCAGGTTGCGGTTCAATGAGAACCTCCATGCTGCACAGATATTCCTCCTGGCAGCCACGGCTATTATCTTAACTGTCGCCCTGGTTGCCTATCCTGCCACGGCGCCAGCCGCCGGCGACCTTGGCATCAGCCGGGACCTTGAATCGGTGTTACTGTCGGAGAACTGGCAACAAGTGATCAGCCTCATCGACGCCGGCAAGGAACAGCCATTTGGCCCCGTGCTGCGACTCTTGAAAGGGCACGCCTGTTTGGCGGTCAACCAAAATAACCAATCATTGCGGCTGTTTTTAAGCGTCTATCAGGCCAATGACCTGAAAGCCTGGCAGACCTGGGCCGCTCAATTTGTCGGCCAGCATGGGGATAAACCCGTGGCCTATTATTTCTTGGGGGATGCCTGGTCCCGCTTGCGGGAGTGGGATAAGGCCCTGGAGGCCTTCAATCAAGCCTTGAAACTTCAGCCCCAGCATGCCCTGGTCCTCAATGCCCGGGGGGCGGTCTATGCCGCTCAGGGGCAATGGGACCTGGCCTTGCTCGACTTCGATGCCGCGGTGCGCCTGGCCCCGGCCCTGGCCGATGCCCACGCCAGCCTGGGGGCGCTGTGGATTCAGAGGCGCGCCGGAGTCGACGGTGCGTTAGCGGCCTTCAACCAGGCCCTTAAGCTCAACCCTGACTTTGCCATGGCGTTGAATGGGCGGGCCTGCGCTTATCTCGCCAAAGGAGATTACCAGAAGGCCTTTGATGATCTTACCAAAGCCAAAGAGAAGTTGATGTTTTCCAACCTGCCGGTGGCAAACCTCTTAGCTCTGGCAGGAATGAAAAGCGACTTTCTGGCCCAGGCCTCCGGCAAAGGCGGCGAACTGAAACCGGGCATGTCCACGGAAGCGAGAATCAATAATATTAAAGCCAAACCTGTAGAAGAGGCGCGCAAAAGTTATGTTCAGGCAACCCATAATAAAGAACTGAACAATTTTTTTGGAAAGATAGGGGAATATTTAGGCAACTACATTGGGGTCTTGGGGCCATATTTTGAAAGAGATAAACCTTACGTAGTGATTTACGTTAATGGCAAAACTGTAACCTGCTACCCTCCGCCGGAAATATTGGAATGGCTGAGGAAAGGACTTATTATCGAACCCCCTCCCGTAATTCCCGACAATAAAATTATCACCTGCGTTTTTCGGAGCAATGGGGTCCCGGTTTATGAGGTCCAGGTTTCCCTCAACGGCGAAATCGTCAGGCAAGGAACTCCGGCTGACATGAAAGCGCCCATTGCTCTCCATGCCAAGGGCAAAGAACAAGGAGGACGCTTGCCAAGTCACGGCGACCCTCCTAAAGGCGGCCAGGGTGGTCATAGGCCTGGTCCCACGCCGCCGGGGGGAGGCCCGAAACCTGGCGGCGGGCCTAAGCCTCCAACTCCCCGATTCCCCACCCCAGGGGCAGGTCCCATACGGGGTC
>QYQD01000011.1 GCA_007280345.1 Deltaproteobacteria bacterium
GGATGGATCGCCGTTAAAGGGGCGCTCGACGCTGCGCCTCTTATCCTGAGCGCCGGGGTCATATTTTGGGTGGCAGGTTTTGACACCATTTATGCATGTATGGATTTTGAATTTGATCGCCGCGAAGGACTACACTCGATACCCTGCAAATTCGGCAAAGAAAGGGCGCTTGCTTTTGCCGTAGGATTCCATATCCTGGCTTTTATGTTTTTTCTCTATACCGGCATTATGACCGGATTAGGGTGGGTCTATTATGCGGGCATCGCCCTGACGGCGATGGCTATGGCGTTGCAACATATATTTGTTACGCCCAAAGACCTTTCAAAAATCAGCCTCTCTTTCTTCACCATGAACGGCATAATCAGCATCACCCTCTTTCTGGCTACCTGGGCCGCTCTTTCCTGATGCTATTGTAAAAAGAGGTTACTTTCAGTCTGCTCCCATCTTTTCTACCTTCGCGGCCAGATAATAAGCAACAACCAGGAGTAAAATTACAATGGCGCTAAGACCAATCTCCCAGAGCCGCTCAATCTGAACATGCTCCAAATGTGATATTTCGATCTCGACCAGAAGTATCCGCCGAACAGAGGCTATGATCCCGATAGAAAGAAAAGGTCCGAGTGTAAATCTTTGTTTCTTAAGGAAACGGATAATGGTCCAGAAAAGCTCAAGGATAATCAGGGCCAGGAGCACATCATTCACCAGGCTGATTATGGCCCCGCGGGATGGCTGCATAAGATTGGTAATCCCGTAATACATGATGAATCCGCAGGCGATAAGCAGTAAAAGACCCGCCAGCACGTGAAAAGCAATGTCTACATGAACAAGTAATCGTCTAATCTTCTCTTTCATATCTGGTTTTGATTCCTGCATATCGGCGCCTTTTTATTGACTTGTCTCCCCCGGATGTCCTGGTGGCATGTTATCTTTATGCCATACAAATTCCCCAAAGGAAAGTAGTAAAGTACGCGGTCATCATCCCCGTATCTTGGCAGCGAGTTGCTTTCCTATCTCAACTATCTTTTTATGATCCTCATCTGACGGAGGGCCATTTACCTCAAGAGTGTCGATTACCTCTATCTTTGTCGGCCCTAATACTTCCAGGGCCTGCCGGCGCGCTCCACCTCCCCAGCCGTAAGAGCTAAGGACAACTCCATATTTCAACGGCGGGCGTAATGCCTTTACCAGATTTACGGCGTGCGCGGCGACCGGATGCATTCCGCCCAGTACGGTCGGTGTGCCGAGGACAATGGCGCGCGCATCGACCAGGTCTCCGGCCAGTGGAGAAAGGGCGCCTCGATAAATTTCAGGGTCTTGCCGCCCAGTTCAATGCTGTCCCCATCCTTAACTATCCTTGTCTCTTCTGCCGGCGCCTTATAGTAGATCTGCGCCATTTTTGCGCCCTTTTCCGTGGTAATAAGCCGCGCCCCTTTATGTAACTCCATCATGACAGGGATGGCACCGGCATGATCCGGTTCGGCATGGTTCATTACAATGTAATCTAACGGGGCTTCACCTATCACTTGCGCGATCTTTTCTTCCAGCTCCCTCTCGAATCCAGGATTTACCGTGTCAATAAGCGCCGTCTTTTCTTTTCCTCGCACCAGATAAGCGTTGTACGTTGTCCCCTGGGGAAGTGGAATCAGGGCGTCAAAGATTCTGCGGTTCCAGTCCCTTATCCCCACCCAGTATATACCTTCAGAGATTTCAGGTACGTTGTATGTTTTCATAGCCATCACCTCATAGTCTCGTTATTTCTTATGGCTCCGGCAACATTTCCGGAACTCGTCAGCCATCTCCCTGATCTCTGTGAGGTCCCGCTGCATCTCACTCCAGCCATACCAGAGTGCATAATCAGGATTGGCGTGAAATGTGCCCTGAAATGTCCTCATCCGATGTTTTAGAAACATCACAAAGAGTTTCTGTTCGATGACCGTCGGTGCATCGTGGAATGTCAGTAAGTCCGGGAAGGCATAGGCATAGTTTTTCGGTTTGGGAAGAATTCCGTCCTTGTATAAGGCAGCCACCGTGCGGATGGCCTCGGCCAGGAGATGATCGGCCTCTTTGATCATCCGGTCGCCTTTCTCCATCTCCCTCCTGGCAAAATTGACAGAGTGACACTGATTGCAGGTTTTGATCGTCTTGTCGCGCTCCTTCTGCCAATCTTCCGGCGTGAGCCTGGCCACGTCTGCGGCCTTCACCACATCCAGTCGCGGAGTTGGTTTCCCCACAGGGTCAAGCACACCCAAGGCCTGAAGAATGGTAACCCGGTCGTCAGCCCACTGTTTATCTTCCGGCAAGGGAAGCCTCACTGCCAGAAATCCCCAGGCGGTTCGGACCGCATGGTTGCCTTCCTGCATATGACAGGTCTGGCAGGTCGGCGCCGCAGTAGTCTCGGGAAGTGTCTTGTTCTGTTTTAACAAGTACCTGACCCCATGCTTGGAAGACGAATACATTTCCCATTGAGGGTGATCAAAGCCCATGTGACAGGTCTGGCAGGCCTGTGGCTGTCTCGCCTCCTGAACCGAGAAGGTGTGACGGGTATGGCACGCGTCACAGGAAGCCACGCCAAATGCGGCCCCCTCCTTTCCTAAATCCTTTATCTCCTGTTCTGTCTTCAAACCGATCTTGTGACATCCGCCGCAACCCTTCAGCCCTTCTGTCAGGACCATGGGCTGCCAGTGAGCGGTGGGCATGGCCTTCATCGCCGCCCAGGCCATGGCATGTTTCCCTTTTTTGGACTGCTGAACGCGGTCTTCATGGCAGTTACCGCAGGTCTCCGGAGTCGGGATCCGGGCCTTTGCGACATCCTGAGCCGATTTGTGTTGGCTGCCATGACAGGCCGAGCAGTCGATGCCGTTCTCGCTATGCTTGCTGGCCTGCCAGTCAGAGACGATATGGGCCGTGACCTTCCGGTGGCAGTCCGCGCATTCCTGCGCTGAAGCACTGAGAGAAAAGAGCAGGGCCACGAGTAACATTAGGCTAATTCTGTACACCATAATGCACCTCCATCATTTTGTCTTAAAAAATTTTTTAAAGGCTCTCCGCCTCTACTGAATGCACCTTGTCTCCGGTCCGGCATTGCTCGGCGTGGGGACACCACCCGGCGCAGCCCGGATCGAGACGGGGGTTCCTGAATCTGAGACCGCAGCCGGGGCACTTGCGCGAACTGTCATCCTTGAAAAATTCCACGGGCGTGCTGCACACGGGACAAGCTACCTCGAAGATATCTTCGGGCTTCCAGTACATGGTATCCTGGCCGGGGCATCTGGACATAATTTGTCCTCCTTGAATAGTTCAAATGCCATTTCGCTTCATTTTTTAGGCGCATGTTTTTTTAACCAGGCCAGCAGCTTCATTTTCAATTTTGTGCCGGGGCATCCTTTCTGACCCATCACTTTCCCTAGGGGACAGGCCTGGCATGTTGACCCTTCTGATTTTTGCATGGTCATCTTGTCTCCTCCTTATTTTTTCTTCACCTGTAATATAAGCGCTAAGGAGGCAAATAACCTTGACTTAAGTCAAAAGGCTTACATAGGGGTTAGGCCGGTCGATATATCCTCTAACGCCTGCCGATTGAGGATGCAAATGGTGTCCTGTTCTATCTCTATGATGTCTTGCTCCTTCAATTTTCTAAAGCTCCTGGAAAGAGTTTCGCTTACGGTGCCCAATCTTGAGGCCAGTTGGTTTTTACTTATCTCCAAAACAAACTTATCCCCTTTGTATCTGTCTGCTGTGTTTAGCAAATAAGCAGCCAGTCTGGAGGAAACATTCATCAAAGAGAGTTCTTCTACCAACTTAGTGAAATACCTGAGCATCCTGGCTAGATTAGCCATCATGTTCAGACTGAGTTGAGGCTGCTCCTGAATTAGCCGCAAAAATCTCTGTTTAGGGAAAAAAAGGATCTCCGTATCTGTTAAGGCCTCGGCTGAGGCCGGATAGGTAGTCCCGTGGAATAGGGCTACCTCGGCAAACATGTCACCCGTAGAGTAAAAATGGATGATCTGCTCCTTGCCCTCCGGAGATGTTTTAAATATCCTTACCTTACCAGACAGAGTGGAAGAATGGGGACGCTGGTAAAAAAGTAAAATGACCGATGGGGACGTTGATTCTTACGTTGCATAACTCCATTCCCGCCTTCTATTAAATCAGTTGCATTAATAAAAATTCTAATAAGAGGCTCAATCCAGTATAATCATTTGACTTCAGAAGTAATGTGGATTATTATAGCTATAAATATCCACGTTATATGGAGGATACAATGAGAACGGTGCAAATGACTTTAGATGATGAATTGGTGTCAGCAGTAGATAACATTGTTAAAAAACTGAAGACAACACGTTCTGCTTTTGCGCGCAAGGCATTGAAGGATGCTATCAGGCAAGCAAATATCAACATGCTTGAAAAAAAGCATAAAAAAGGATATGCGCGTTATCCTGTCAGCAAAACGGAATTCAGCGGTTGGGAATCAGAACAGGAGTGGGGTGATTAATGAAGCGGGGCGAGGTGAGATGGTATAAATTCAAAAGTCCTGACAAAAAACGCCCTGTGGTTATCTTAACAAGAGATTCTATTTTGGAATATTTAGGTGAAGTTACAATTGCACCGGTAACTTCAACGATAAGAGACATACCGAGTGAGGTTCTTTTGTCCCGGCAGGACGGTATGCATAATGATTGCGCTATTAATTGTGACCACATACAAACAGTGTCAAAATTAAAAATTGGGTCTCTGATTACAACGTTATCTAAAGAAAAGCTGAGTGCAATTCGTAACGCAATATGTTTTGCATTAGATATTTAAATAGATCATTTTAAAAAGATGTACTGGGATGTGGGGACGCCGGTAAAAAAGTAAGTTGACAAAGGAAAGTGTAAACGCGAAATAGAACCCATGCCAAGACAAGCCCGCCTTGACGCACCTGGTGTTTTATATCACATTATGATCAGGGGGATAGAGCGTCGAAGGATGTCTCTGTTTCCTCGCCATTGGTCGCTACTCCTGAAGATGGAACCGGACCGCCTCATATAGCAAAGGCAGTTTCTTCACCCGATATTCACGAACATAAAGCTCATTAGTCGCAGGCTCCACCGCTGCCAGGCCAAGAAACCGGGCAAAATGCACCAGGGCACGCAAGGTATAGCAGGAGCGTATCTCCTGCTCCGGCGTGAATACCGGGCTTGGTTCAATCTCGTTCAGTACCATGGGAAAGGCCCGCAGAAAACAATCTTCATAAAATACCTGGGGACGACAAGCATCCCCATACCGGGTCAAAAGATACAGCGTGAAAAGAAATGAATGCTGAATGAAATGGATGTCAGGATAGCGATCCCAATAACCCCAGTTGAATTTTTCCACATACGCCCTGAGAAGCCGGGGATAGGTGCCAGCCAGTCCAGAATCGGCCAGCAGGCTACGGCAGTCGCGGCTGAGGATGAACCTGCCCTTGTAATTGCGGATCAGACCGGCCAGTTCGGCCACCAGTCGGGTGACATGCAGATCGAAAAAATCCTCTTCCTTGTTGATGCCGCCAAACCGCGTGTTATGTCGATACCTCTCTTCACCCCAGTAGCTCAACGCCGCCTCCCGGCAGAATTTCTGCGGCAGATTCCCCTTGGCGGTCGGTTTCAATCCCTGTTCACCGATGGCCTCCGCCAGCAGGCCGAACAGGGTCAGGATCGGCGCTGCCGGAGTTATGCCGAGGGTCTCCGGTAAGGTGACCAGTTGTGGAGAAGCAAACGGAAAGTGCAGAAAGCGGTGCATTTGCTCCGGCGACAAGCCATGAAAGTCATCGCTCGACACCTGATTACGCTGCTGTATGAAGCGTTCGGCAAAGGCCTGAGCCTCTTCCAGTGAGGCGAACTCCTGCCCCTCCAACGCCTTTCGCATCTCCGCAAACACATCCGCTGTCGTAGTTGTCAACGGACCGACATCTTCCCGTCCCAGGCAGCACTCTTTGTATTTCTTCCCGCTGCCGCATGGGCAAGGATCATTGCGGCCAATGTTCGTGTTCTTCATAATTGCTTTCCTTATCCTTCTCCGGTGATCAGCAGGGTCTTGAGACGGGCGTTTTCTTCCCGCAACTGCTGCAACTCTGTGACCTCGGCTGATACTGGTACCGCTGGCTTTGTCGTTGTGTTGTCACAGCTCATGTCATAGCCATGTCACAGCTTACTGTCGCAAGCTCTGTCGCGAACTTGTCGCAAACATCCGTTGCCCATTACCTGCCACCTTGCCCCTGCAACCAGTGCTGTCCCTTGTCGGTCAGGCGATATTTCTGTAGGCGGCTGTTTGGCTTGCCGGGGATGGTCATTTCAATCAACCCTTCCGCCAATGCGGGCTTGAGATAACGCTCCCGGAACGACTTGCGATCTTGCAGGCCGATGGCGCTCTGAAGTTGCTCGCGGGTCATCTCGCCATCCAACATCTCCAGCAATCGTTCGACTTGGGGGGTGACTTGTGGTGCGACTTGGGGGGCGGCGGACGATACGGCGTCGAGGATCATCCTGAGCATGAACTCGATAAAAGGTGCGGAGTCGGTCTGGTCTGTGCTGTTTTGTAGTGCCTGGTAATACTCCAACTGGTGTTCATAAACCAAGCTTTCGACCGGGATATCAGCAAACAACGAATTCCAGCGGGTCAGAATCAAGGTCTGCCACAGCCGTCCCATGCGACCATTGCCGTCGGCGAAGGGGTGAATGAATTCAAACTCGTAATGAAACACCGAGCTGGCGATGAGCGGATGCTGGTCGGAAGCGCCCAGCCATTGGAGCAGGTCGTGCATCAAAGCAGGAACGCGATCCGCCGGGGGCGCCATGTGGATCACTTGCCCGCCCGCCATCACCC